>DYDH01000249.1:4131-6470 GCA_020717985.1 Herpetosiphon sp.
CTTGAGAAATTCATCCACGATGCGCGTGAAGCAGGCGCGGATGGATTCATCATTCCCGATTTGCCGATGGAAGAAGCCGAGGAGTTTACATCCGTCGTAGGGGCGGATCGCGATCCGCCCCTACCCTTAATTCAAATGCTCGCGCCGACATCTCCTGATGAACGCATGGAATCCATTGTCCGCAATGCGAGGGGATTTATCTATTTGGTTTCGGTCACTGGGGTGACGGGTGAACGCAGGGAAATTTCAAATGACCTTGGCGATTTGATTGCTCGCGTGCGAGCGCACACATCCGCGCCAGTGTGCGTGGGGTTTGGAATCGGCACGCCCGAACAGGCCGCGCAGGTTGGTAAATTGGCTGATGGAGTCATCGTTGGCTCGGCGTGCGTGAAAATGATCGGGAGTAGCCAAATGCCTGTAGAAACAGCGAAACAACTTGCGGCGGGGTTTCGACGCGCATTGGACTAAATCCAAAAAATGGAGCCGTCCTGCGTCCACAGGAATTTTCCCCCTTGACGCATTCGAGTGACGCGCATAGAATAGCGACCAATATGTTATCTTCTGTCCGCTTTTATTTTGCGTATTACTTTAACGGCTCCCGTTCGGTTGCCGTTGGTTGCGCTTAAGTAGACAGAAAAAATCTGTATGCAAAAAGAGCGAGACCAAACGGTCTCGCTCTTTTTTATTATCCCTCACCCTGCCTCTCCCAAAGGGAGAGGAAAAAAACAAGGAGCAATTATGGCAGTTCGTGGAGTTCGTGGCGCAACAACTGTGTCGGCAGATGAACCCGATCTAATTCTCGAAGCCACGCGGGAATTACTGGAAGCGATTTTGGAATCAAACAAAAGCATGAAGCCCGAGGACTTGGGCAGCGCGCTTTTCACCGTGACCGATGACCTCGCTTCCACCTTCCCCGCGCAGGCGGCGCGGCAAATGGGCTGGAGTCTCGTCCCGATGACTTGTGCGCGCGAGATTCCCGTCCCTGGCAGTTTGAGGAAAGTTATTCGTGTGCTCGTCCATTGGAATACGGAAATGCCGCAAAATAAAATTACGCATGTGTATTTGCGTGAAGCGGTCAAACTAAGACCCGACTTGGTAGCCGCGCAATAAGAAGGTTGAAAGTTGTAAGTTCAACCTTCAACCTGCAACTTGTAACCTGTAATACAAGGAGAAGAACCTATGATGATAATTATGAAAGCCAACGCCACGCCGCAGCAGACCGAAGCGGTGATCGCGCAGATCAAAGACATGGGACTCGCCGTCCACCTCTCGCAGGGAGTCGAAGCGACGATTATCGGCGCCATCGGCGAGACCCATAGCATTCCCACCGAACGCTTTGAAGGCTTGGACGGCGTGGACCTTGTCCAGCGCATCACCCAGCCGTACAAACTTGCTTCGCGCCAATTCCATCCCGAAGACTCGATCATCCCCATTGACGGATTCTCTGTCGGCGGGAATGAGATCGCGGTCATCGCGGGACCGTGCTCGGTGGAGAGTCGTTCGCAGATCATCGAAACAGCCATCGCCGTGAAAGAGGCGGGCGCGTGTGCTTTGCGCGGGGGAGTGTTCAAGCCGCGCACGTCGCCGTATGCCTTTCAAGGTCTCGGCGAGGAAGGTCTCGAACTGCTTGCCGAAGCCCGCGAGAAAACGGGATTGCCCATCGTCGTCGAGATCATGTCGCAGGTGCAATTGGATCTGATGTTGAAATACGTGGACGTGTTTCAGGTGGGCGCGCGCAACATGCAGAACTTCAATCTGTTGCGCGCCATCGGCGAGACGCGCACCGCAGTTTTGCTCAAACGCGGACTCTCTGCTTCGGTTGAAGAATTGCTGATGTCTGCCGAATATATTTTGGCGGGGGGAAACCAGCGCGTGATGTTGTGCGAGCGCGGCATCCGCACCTTTGAAACTTCCACACGCAACACAACGGATATTAATGCTATTCCCGTTTTGAAAAATCTAACCCACTTGCCAGTCATCCTTGACCCGTCACATTCCACAGGTCACGCGGGTTACGTCTCCGCTGTTGCCCGCGCCGCCATTGCCGCAGGCGCAGACGGACTCATCATCGAAGTCCACCCCGACCCTGCGAAAGCGGTCTCCGACGGCAAGCAATCCCTCAAACCCGAAGCCTTCGCCGCGATGGTCAAGCAGGTCGGTCAGATCGGGCAGGTGATGGGAAGGAAGCTCGCTTCCGTTTCGCGAGAGAAAATTTAGTTGATTAGTTACTCAGGTGATTAGGTGGAAGATTTTTCCTAATCCCCAATCCCTAATTACCTCATTTCACATTTTGCATTCAAGGAGTTTCATCATGATGATCATCATGCACCCAGGTGCGC
>DYDH01000594.1 GCA_020717985.1 Herpetosiphon sp.
ATCTTTTTCAGCAAAGGGCGTGGCGGGCAGGAACACATCAGCAAAGGCGGCAGACTCGTTAAGGAAAATATCCTGTGAAACAAGGAACTCAAGCTGTTCCATGTGCTTGCGCGTTTCATTCAAATTCGGCTCAGACATCATTGGGTTCTCGCCCATGATGTACAATGCGCGGATGCCGCCCTCATGCGCGTGACTGAGAATTTCAGTGGTGGTCAAACCCAATTTACGCGAGAGTCCGCCCGCTTCGATGTTCCATGTCTTTTCCCATTTCGCCGCGTTGTCGTCATCGTCCACGCGCATGTAGCCGGGAAAATGAAACGGCATACAACCCATGTCGCTTGCGCCCTGCACATTATTTTGTCCGCGCAGTGGATTTAATCCTGTGCCGTCGCGCCCGATGTGTCCCGTAAGAAATGCAAGATGAATAAGCGCCATCGCGCTGGCGGTGCCGTGTGAAAGCTGCGAAATACCCATGCCCCAATAAATCGCCGCCTTGTTGGCAGTGGCATACATCCGCGCAGCTTTGCGAATATCTTCGGCAGACACGCCAGAAATTTCCTCGGCATATTCGGGTGTAAATTTTTCAAGCGACTCGATAAACTCTGCGCTGTTTTCGGTGCGCGAATTTACAAATTCCCAATTGACCAAATTCTCTTTGACAATGACATGCGCCATGGCAGAGAAGACCGGCACATTGGTTCCGGGTTTGAGCGGAAGCCACATTTCAGCAAAGTCAACCATCTCGATCCTGCGCGGATCAACCACGATCAATTTTACGCCATGCTTGCGGACAGCATCCTTCATCTGCAATGCAATAATAGGATGATTTTCACTCGTATTCGAACCTGTGACAATGAATACATCATTTTGAATCACCTGCGAAGCCGTGTTGCTCATCGCCGACGAACCAACTGCCTGTTGAAGCGCAACCACTGAACCTGCGTGACACAGCCGCGTGCAATGATCCACATTGTTGGTACAGAAAATGGCGCGGTACATTTTCTGCAAAAGATAATTATCTTCGTTGGTGGCTTTGGCGCAGGCATAGACAGCCATTGCATCAGAACCATCGCGTTTGTAGATTCTCGTGAGGTTGTCGGCAACGATATTGAGGGCGGTGTCCCAGTCAGTTGGAAGCC
>DYDH01000595.1 GCA_020717985.1 Herpetosiphon sp.
CCGTAGCGTCTCGGTGTTCGGGACAGACCTCTCACTAGTTGAGGTTGAGTCCACCCCAAATATGAGTTGGCGAGTGAACTGTGAGTATGCGAAGTACTTCGCCGGCGTCTCTGTGGGGGACAAGATGATTGCTACCTCCGGCATGACAGTTGGTAACAACGAGTTGTTCTTACGGGCAATCCACCAAGGCGCAGTCGATGAACCGTATGAGTTTCGGTTCGATTCACAGGCCATCACGCTGAAGAACGCCATCGCACGTGCACGTCTGGGCAAGGTGTCCAAGCGCCAATTGAAGCATATCGCAGAGCAGGAGGCGCATGGCGCAGTCGAGAGGGTTATCTCATGGAGGAAACTCGACACACCACGCCGCATAGCGATCCCCCACAGTGACTACTGCTTCTACAACAAGGCAACACCACGAATCCTTTACTCCGAACCGGAATGGGGCATCTTCTGGCGAGACAACGGTGACTACGTCTACACATTCAAGAAGACCGGAAACTGGTATCTTCATGGTGTTGGGGGAATGAAATACTTTGGACGGGAAGGTCTCACGTGGTCACTCATTGCTCCGAGACTTTACGCACGGTACTTGCCATCAGGCTACATCCTCGACAGTGGCGCACCGTGCGCCTTTCTGCGACAGGAAGTTCCCCACGACGAACTGTTCTTCATCATTGGATGGGCGCTCACTGACCTCTGCACGCGTATACTGAAAGACGTTCTAAACCACACGAGAAACATCCAGAGCAAAGACTTCGAGCGACTTCCATATCCAACATGGGTTCCATCGCATCTGAAGGATGAAGCCATTCGCCAGGTTCAGGCACTGACTGCACTGGCCAAGACTGGGCGAGAATTCACATTCAAGAGTCCGGAGGTTCGTTCTCTGAACAATCTTTACGCTTGGAGGGAGGAATCCGTGCAAGTGCGTGCACGCAAGGTGACGGCACTGAAACAGATGGCACTGTTCTGATGACAAACTGTCATGCTTCAGACGGAATTGGACAAAGCCTCGTTGCCGGATAGTATAGTGACAACCATTGGAGGCTTTGACAATGACAGGCGAACGAAGGTCGTTTTCGGCGTCGGAAAAGGT
>DYDH01000596.1 GCA_020717985.1 Herpetosiphon sp.
AAGATCACAATATCGTCATAGGAGGGGGCTCCAGCAATTTTGTTGATGTTTATGCCTATGATTACAGGTTGAAACAGAATTCTGAGGCAATAGGTGTTGGGTCAACTATTCTTGCCCCTTCCATAGATTTAACTGAGAGGTCAAGAGAAATACCAACTTCAATCGGCGCGTATGAATATGCTGGTGGATTCAGCCTCGGCTCCACCATCCTAGGCCGCTGAGATGAACTACGCCGAATACAGACATAAAAAATGAAAAGATTATTACTCTTTACGCTACTAACCCCCGTAGCAGCTCAAGCTGCGTCCGTTTCATTTGAGTGGTCGATGGATCAACCATCGGATTTGGTAGGCTACAAGATTTATCACAAAGGCACCACGGAACCGGTATTCACGATCACTGACCCCAACGCAAGAACATTCAGCGGGCAGTTTAATCTCGAATGCGGTAATGAGTGCTTTTACATTACCGCATTCGATGGATCACAGGAATCAGACAAGTCGAACGATGCTTGCAAAGACACCAAGCCGAGTTCACCAAGCGCTTTCAAGATGATGTGACTGTTTATACTGAAGGTGTTTGGATTTAGACATTAAGGAGAATAGATGAACAAGCAGCAAATTCACGCAGATAAAGGACTCTTCGCGCTGTGTCTATGGCGTGAAGCGCGGGGAGAAACGTTGGCCGTGCAGACGGCGATTGCCTGGGTGATCCTTTCCAGGGCCATGGACCCGAGATGGTGGGGCAAGGATGTCATGGGAGTGATTACTCAGCCCTTGCAATTTTCCAGCATTACTGATCCCCACGACAAACAGATCACCACCTGGCCAAAGACGGATGATAAATCATGGCAGCAGTGCCTCGATATCGCCTGCCTGGCCGTAGATGGCCAGCTCGGAGCAAACCCGATGCCGGGGGCGGATCACTATTATGATATCTCCATGCCGACTGCGCCAAAGTGGGCAGATCCGAGTAAGTTTGTCGGCCAGCTTGGCCGCGTGCGGTTTTATGATTTGCAGAAGGAAACGGTGAAATCTACGTAGATTTTTTATCTTTTATTAAAAACTTCACAGTATCAGTATGTTACTTTGCTGGTAAACTGATTCGTAATCAGTAGGTCTGCGGTTCGACTCCGCATATCGGCTC
>DYDH01000597.1 GCA_020717985.1 Herpetosiphon sp.
TGCACACAATTTATAGTTACGATGGCACAGCATCTCTTGCTGCCGTTTTGAACCGCGCAAAACAATTGAAATTGGATGTGATCGCCATTACCGACCATGATGAAATTAGAGGCGCGCTCAAAGCGATGGAAATCGCACCAAACTACGGCGTGGAGATGATCCCTGGAATTGAAATCACCACCGCAGACGGCGACCTGCTGGCCTTATTCATTACCGAAAAAGTGGACGCGGGACTCTCATTGATCGAAACTGTTTTACGGGTGCGCGAACTGGGCGGCGTTTGTGTTGCTCCACATCCGATGGCAGGCGGCATGGGTATGAAGAGCCTGAGCGGACGCGCAATTTTGAAGGCGTTGCGCAATCCGCAGGTGGTAGATACCCTGATCGGCATTGAAACATACAACGGCACGGCAATTGACCGCATCAGTAATCATTATGCAAACATCCTTGCCAGCCGATTGCATATTGCCAAAACAGGCAGCAGTGACGCACACACCATTGACACCATCGGCTTTGGCGTAACCGAATTTGAAGGACACACCGCCGCAGACCTGGTATCCGCTTTGAGAAACAGAACGACCAAAGCCCGCAGACAAAAAGAATGGAGCGCATTCAGGATTTTAGGCAGTTGGGGAATGCGTTACATGGGAAGCGCATTTATCCGCATAACGGGTTTGGCTCGCGCATAATAAATTACTTGACCCACTATGGCGGGGGCTAAGACCCCGCCATAGCACAACCACACAGTAGAACAGGACTTAATATGTTATCGATTTTTATAATAGTATATCTTGTAATTTCTCTGCCAATCCTGATGTTGATCTGGGCGATAATGGTGGTGACAAAATGGGATAACGAAGAAAGAGGAAATGATCTTCTTGGAGATTATATTTCTTTCATCTTTTGATTGATCGAAGCGCGTTTACCCACATAACGGGTTTGGCTTGCGCCTGGCGTTCGCCCTGAGCGTAGTCGAAGGGCTTTTCAATACTCGTGCTTCGACTGCGCTCACATCGTCCCGATGTCTCTCGGGAGCACGAAGTAAATATATAGCAGGAAAAAATTTAGAACATGAAAAATATTTTAGTAACCAACGATGACGGCGTACATGCCCCCGGGCTTTTGGCTCTGGCACAG
>DYDH01000250.1 GCA_020717985.1 Herpetosiphon sp.
AAGTTTGGTTTCATGACAGCGATTCTCTGTGAACATTGTTCATTTGACCTCTTGCATAAGTAGCCACAGAGCGCACAGAGACCTTTGAGGAAAGCCTCTTAAAACTCTTTTTTTCTCTGCGACCTTATTACCCTGTGGGCTGTGGCAAAAGAACTTTTGCAAGAGGTCTATTAATGGAATTGCCGCATTACCCCGCAATTCCCAGTATGAGAACAATAATTTGAATTTGCTGGCGTGGAATTGACAATCCTGCGAAGCCATATCGGGAATTGCCGCTTTACCGTGATCCAATTCGACATAAAATCTGCGTGATATAATGCGCCCGCCTTGAGGATTTCCTCAGGGCGGTTTTCATGATGGAGGAAAACATGGTTACAAAAAACGAAATTCCAAACACACCGGTCCACAACAGCCCCCCGCCTTTGATCGAGGTTTCAGGTACACATTACGAAATGGGATGCCAGATCGGCGAAGCCGCTCGTGAGCAGGTCCAACACAGCGTTGCCAATGCGCACATTCTAATCGACGCGGCTTACAGCAGCCTCGAACTCACCTGGCAGGGCGCACAGATTCAATCGCGCAAATACCTGCCGTTTGCCGAGGAGCGGTATCCGCAATATGTGGATGAAATGCGCGGCATTGCTCAAGGCTCCAATATATCATTTGAAGACATTGTTACGCTCAATGTAATGGAGGCAGTCACAATGGACGCGCTTCATCTCACACGTTGTACCAGTATGGCGGTCAATGAGGAGCGCACAGCGGATGGTCACGTACTGGCCGCGCACAATGAAGATTGGATTCCAGAAGATGAGAATGACGTATTCATCATTTCAGCCAAACCTGACAAGGAACCCCCGTTCCTCGCCATGACCTATGGCGGGCTCCTGCCCAATGTGGGATTCAACGCCTATGGCATTGCCCAGCTAATAGACTCGGTATACCCAAGCGACTCACGCATTGGCATTCCACGTCTTGTTGTGGCGCGCGCAGTACTTTCCTCCCGCCGCATCTCAGGCGCAATTGGGCGCACACTCATACAGCAACGCGCCGCAGGATACAACCATCTCCTGATCCACGAGAGCGGTGAAATTTATTCCATCGAAGCCTCATCACGCAAGTTCGAAATCCTGTATGCGCACGATGGTTATATGGTACACACCAATCACTACATTGACCCACAAATGAAGCAGGTGGAAAAAAATCCCGAGGAATTGCTTTCATCGCGTGTGCGCTATTTCCGCGCTTCACGTTTATTACACCAAAGCGATAAACACTCAATCAAGAGTTTGCAAGCCATTCAGCAGGATCATGTCAACATCCCGAACTCGATCTGCAACCACAACATTGAAGGTCTTGATCCGCTTGACCGCGAGAAGACCATCAACGCGCTGGTGATCGACCTGACCATGCGCGAGATGCATATTGCATGGGGCAACCCTTGTACGAATACGTATCATACGTATCACTTGGATGACTGAAGAACAGGGATAAAAGATAAAGGATGAAAAAGGAGTTTACTCAAAACGAGCAGACTCTTTTTTTATTCCCCGCGATATAAACGGTTCTCTTCAATATAGTCATATACAGCGGGAAGCACATAGTAACGATACACTTCCCCGCTTGCAACACGACGGCGTATCTCACTTGAAGACAGGTTTTGAAGAAGCGCGTCAATAAAACTGACTTTCTCCGTCAGCCCCGGGATTTTCGCCTCCAGGGCGGGCATATCGAACGGGTCGCCGGGGCGGCGCATCACGCCAATTTTGGAAACCTCAGCCACCAGGTCCGCACAGAGTCGCCAGGTTGGTAAATCCCGCAGTGAATCGCCGCCAAGTAAGAGGATGATGTCCGCATTCGGTTGCTGCCGGGCTAAAAGCCGAACCGTGTCTATGGTGTAATGCGGACCGGGACGATCAATCTCAAGGCGTGAAACTTCAAAAGACGGGTTGCCGGAAATCATCCGCTGTAGCATTTCGAGGCGATGCGGCAGAGGCGTGATAGGCTGCTCCTGCTTATGCGGGGGATCAGGCGCAAGCATCCACAGCAGGCGCGAAAACTCAAATTGATGAATTGCTTCGCTGGCAAGAATGAGATGCCCAATATGCGGCGGGTCGAATGTGCCGCCAAAAAGACCGATCTTTGTTCGTGACATGCGGGTAGTATATCGCAAAGTTTTATCGGATGTTTTTGCTTTCTTTATATGTTCTTCACATTCCGCGCGTATGATATGAACATAAAAAGGAGATACTTATGACTACAAAAAATAAATGGCTTATTGGTGCAGGCATCGCAGTTGGATTGATCGTACTCTTTGCCCTGCCTTTCGTCTGGCAAACGTTCTTCCACGCACAAGGCTACGGC
The DNA here is from genome assembly GCA_020717985.1 of Herpetosiphon sp. Taxonomy (GTDB): domain Bacteria; phylum Chloroflexota; class Anaerolineae; order Anaerolineales; family Villigracilaceae; genus Villigracilis. The sequence goes on from DYDH01000250.1 coordinate 2,365, forward strand.
ATGATGGGCGGGTTTGGCGCTTCGCCCATGCACGGCGGAACAAACTTCGGCTTTTTGCCCATGTTCGGCGGAATGGGATTTGGCATGTTCTTCGTATGGCTGATCCCGCTTGCCCTCCTCACCCTGGTGGGCTTAGGGATTGCCGCATTAATCAAATACCTGCGCACTCCATCAGCGTAAGGAATACTTCCACAAACCTGTCCCCGTCCTAAAAAGGCGGGGATATTTGTATTTAATCCAACACATCGTCCCGAAGGTTTTAAGGTAAAGCTTTGATGGTTCATTCAAGCCTTCGGGACGTTCCACTTCATGTGAGTTATTAAATCGGAATATTTCCCGATGGTATACTTTGCCCAATTCACTGCTTCACAAAAAACATCCACAACTGGCAGCTTTTAAGGATAGTACATGGCACAAAATTTCGATGCGATCATCATTGGAGCGGGAGTGGTGGGGGCAAGCATTGCATTCCACCTGACAGAGCGCGGACTGAAGCCGCTCGTTTTGGAACGCAAACAACTGGGCTCCGGCGCCACTGGCATGTCGAGCGGATTGGTGCGGATGCACTACGACCTCGAAGTGGAATCGCGACTCGCTTGGGCAAGCTTTCAATACTTCCGCAACTGGAGCGAGCGTGTGGGCGACGAGTGCGGTTTCCGCCGCACAGGTTTTCTGCACATCGAACCTGCCAGCCACATCAAGCAGCTTCGCAACAACGTGGAAATGCACAAGCGCATCGGCATCCCAACCGAAGTCATCACAGGCGCGGACGTGAAGCGCATCGCTCCATCTTTTTACACAGAGGATATTGAATTCGCGGCATACGAACCGGAGTCTGGCTACGCAGACCCAATGCTCACCACGAATTCATTTTTATCCGCCGCAAAAGAACGCGGCGCAATTTATATGCAGGACTGTGGCGTTATCGGCGCGCAAATATCAGGCGGAAAAGTGACAGGCGTGAAAACCTCCAAAGGTGATTTCTCTGCGCCCATTGTCATCAACGCAGCTGGGGCGTGGGCGGGCAAGGTCAGCAACCTGTTTGGGGTGCCGATTCTAATTGATACGTGGACTCATGATGTGATGCACATTCGCCGTCCCCCACAGGTCGGTGAACATCCAACCGTAATTGACAGCGCCCTCTACATGTATTTCCGCCCCGATTCTCCGGGACTGACTTTGGTGGCTTTGGAAGATAACAGCCGCATCGGTGAATCGGAGGACTCTGAACTTGGGTATGTCGCCAAAGGTTTTGCAGACCGCGCCATAGACCGAATTTGCAAACGTGTCCCCGAAATGGAGGAAGGTTCCCATCACTCGTCACACGTGGGACGCGACAGTTTGACTCCCGACCAACGCGCCATCATCGGGCAGACGGATGTGCAAGGATATTATCTCGCCACCGGTTTCAGCGGCACTGGCTTCAAACTTTCCCCAGCCGTGGGGCTATGCGTCAGCGAACTGATCCTCGATGGCAAAGCAAGCACGGTGGATATTTCAGTATTCACCCCCAAACGCTTCGAGCGCGGCGAACACCTGAAAGGTGACGATGATTACGGCGTTCTCTGGCGCAATCCGGCATCTTAAAAACTATGCTTCCCGAATCTCCGCTGACCACCATTGAAAGCCGCCTGCGGTATTTGCTTCCCGCTGAAATGTACGCGTCCATGTGGGGCAATCCATCCGTGGATATTATGGTCGCTGTCTACAGTCACCTGCGGACTTTGCAACGCATTTTGCAGGATTACACTTCGCGGCAAATATCGATCAACAGGCTAAAGCCCGGTGAAGTGAAAACCGAATGGCAATACGGCACAATGATGTTTACAGACCTCGCCGGTTTCACTAGACTGATGGAAGCTAATTCCGCAAAGGGCGAGGATGGCGCGGCAGATCTCTTGAAACAAATAACAAAATATTTCTCCGCAATGATCACGATCATCAGCAAATCAGGCGGAGACCTGCTCGAGTTCACAGGCGATGCGTTATTGGTCGTATTCCCCAAAAGCGATAAAAATGACGATACGATACGCGCTGTACGCGCCGGGCTGCGAATGCAAAGAGCCATGAAGGAATTTGCCGAGATCAACACGTCGTCCGGTATCGTCAACTTGAAAATGAGAATCGGTATTCATGCCGGCAGATTCTTAACCGCCGATATTGGCACACCGCGCCGCATGGAACACGTATTGCTTGGCAAAGACGTGCAACAAGCCAAGTTAACCGAAAGCAACGGTCTTAACGAACGGGTGAATTTATCCCAAAAAGCATGCGAACAAATTGCGGATCAATTCCGGTTTGAAGAAGGCAAGCCAGGATATTACCTGATAAAAGATGATCTCACAGAAGATGAACTGGGGGAGTATGAAATCGCGCCCATGGGAAGGCGCATGGCAAGCAGTGTTTTGCTTACACGCAATAAAGATGAAGTCCTGTTGCAGATCATGGACCTGCTTAACTCAATCGAACCAATGGCCAGTTATATTCCCGCACCTGTGCTGTCACTGCTTGTGGAAAGCGCCGCAGACAGAAAAATCCCAGCTGATTTTCCACAGCCCACCATCATGTTCGTCAATTTCATCGGCTTGCCCGAATCCGCAGACCGCGCGCTTCCAGGCGAAGAGACAAAACTTGCGCAGAGTTTTTCGCGCGTATTCTCGCTGATCAATGCGGCCGTGGAATCACGCGGCGGCGTGCTAAAAAAAGTCACCTACCACCTTTCGGGATCTGATATTGTGATCTACTTTGGCGTACCCAACGCGCACACGAATGATGAAATGCGCGCCGCGTCTGCGGCGGTGGCCATCCGCGATGTGGTTATGAACTTCACAGCCCCAAGTATTGGAAACATCCAGCCGGAGGTGTATTGCCTGATCGGCATTCACTCGGGACCAACCTTTGTAGCGGAAGTTGGAGACCCGCGCAGCCGCCGCGAGTACAATGTGCTTGGCGACACGGTCAACACAACAGCGCGTTTGATGAGTCACGCGCAAAAGAATCAGATCGTCATCTCTGAGCATATACAGAAAGCGATCGAGTCAAAATACGAATGTGAATCGCTGGGTGAAGTATCGCTTAAAGGAAAAAACGCGCCAATGCATCTTTACCAGCTGGTGCAGCAGAAAAATAAAAAGTAGTCCGGCGGGTCACGCTTGAAACGTGATAGCAGGCATGAATACCACAATATCAAATTAATGGATGGTCAAATAGTTAAGCTATAATCATCAAAGACTTGAGCCATCACGTTGATCAACTCAAAGTCAGCAGAACGCCGCACAAATAATCGGAATGTGATCTATATTCGTAATTTCTTCCAGAGAGTTTGGCGGCTTACGTAATAAGTGAAAAAACAATCTCCCTGCCAAAGGAATGCGCCATGAGTGAAACCCTTTACGAAATTGCACTCAAAGAACTTAAAGCCAGCACAGAGGATATCAGGCCTTCTGATATTATTTCATTTCCCGAGCCGCTGCGTTCCGCCTTGAACTTTGTGATCCGACTCGGCCGTTTTAGCCTGACAGAGTTCGCGGAAAAACTGGAATTCACACGAGATGAAGCGAAAAAGATCGCCGATATTCTGGTGGAACGGAACTTATTCGAAGTCACTAAATTCTCAACCGCCGAAGAAACATTTTATCAATCACGCCTCTCTGCAATGACGCGCCCAATGAAGCGTCCACCGTCAGACATTTGGAAAAAACTGGATTAGCACAAACCCGCCCGAATCCACGGGCGGGTTTTACATTCGGCTATAATGCACACATGGCAGAAAAAAATCTCTCCCAATACGAAGAACTCAAGGCGCAAGTCAACGCGCACAATTATCGGTATCACGTGCTGGATGCGCCCATTATCAGCGACCTGGAATATGACCGCCTGCTGAACGAACTCAAGCGGATTGAAACCGACCACCCCGATTGGATCACATCTGACAGCCCCACGCAGCGCACCGGTTCCAAGCCTGCTGACCGTTTCGAGAAGATTCGCCACCCTGCAAGCATTCTCTCGCTCGCCAACGCCTTTGGCGGTGACGATGCCCGCGCCTGGTTTGAACG
>DYDH01000598.1 GCA_020717985.1 Herpetosiphon sp.
TCGCTCCATCAGCGTGGAACTACGTGCAGTTCGATGCGGGCGTCGAGCGCCCTGGCAATCCGCTCCAGGAAGGACAGGCTGGGCACGCTCGAACCGTTTTCCAGCCTGGCGATCGTTGGCTGGCGGGTCCCGACCATCTCGGCTAGCTGCGCCTGTGTCAGGCCGCGCTGGATGCGTAGGCGCGCAATCTGGTAGCCGGGCTCCATTTCATTCGCTGCGGCAATGAATTCAGGATTAGTTTCTTGTTGGGCTTGCCAGTCTTGAAAGGCGATTGAGGAAATTGGAGACATTTACGCGTTCTGTTCAATAAACTGTTCCAGGAAATGGGTGGGGGAAAGAACTTTCAAGCCTCGCTCTTTCAGACCAATGAAATGTTTGGCATTACCTGTCACAAGCGCATCCGCTTTACCTGTGAGGGCAACTTCAGCGAATGCCATATCATCCGGGTCTGGGAGAGCATTTTGAGGCAATGGCATGGCTGTGATACGTTCACCAGACAAACGGAGATATGCCACTATAGTACGTGCCTGTTCGGGTTGGATCGCCAGGGATGGGCGTGGGAGTACGTCCAGATATTCGTTCAGGATACGATCATCGTAGAGCACCTTGATCTTGCCATCGAGAATCAGTTCAACAATACGTCCCGGAGTTCCACTTGGATTATGTAAACCGCTTACCAGGACATTGGTATCGAGTACGATGCGCATCAGCCCGCCCGCCCTGAGCGGCGCGCTGTGCGCGCTTCCTGAACAACGATGTCGGCCTGCTCAACAGTCATATTGCCCAGGCCACGCTGGCGGGCTTGTTGGCGTATGGCCGCGACAGAAATCTGAGCGCGAACTTGGGATAGCATCAAAACAAGGTCTTCTAGGCTACCCTTCGGGATTTGCAACATGACCGCCAGCGGTTCGCCATCCACCGTGACAACCAGTTCGCCTTGTTCATCCAATTTCTTGCGCAACTCGGAAGGCTGGTTGCGCAACATGCGATAGGGAACGAATTCCATTTCAAACTCCTTTTGTGTACAACTTCGCTACATTTATTCTACACCAAATCGCCCAGATTTTCAAGATAAACATCCTGGTGATTACCCACAAGTAGCCTCCTGAAAAGGGAAGGGGTGT
>DYDH01000599.1 GCA_020717985.1 Herpetosiphon sp.
CCAGTACTGCGCCATTTGATAATCCGAAGATCAGGACTTGGATAAATGTTTCAAACGGATTCGGCGAATTGGCTTTTGACTGAGCGGTTGATTGCGCAGTTTGTGGGACCAGTTTCACCGCCGACCAGGTCACTTCGTAATCACCGTTACAACGCGTCTGGCGTTCATGCCAGCTAATAGTGAGATGACCCGATACAGTTGACGCAGATTCAAATACTGCGGCGATAACCAGATCAGAGCCAAGAGATGCGCTGAGTTGGTTAGTTAATATCTTTGGCTGATTCGCGGACGGAATCTGTCCGTACTCAATGGCGGTGCATGGTATTCCGTCGGCGCCAGTGAATTTATAGATCAAGCCCGCGAGTTTTGAATTTTGAATTGTAAAGAAGACCGTAAATTGCCTGTTTCCTGAAGTGCGCCCAGCTCCCTGCCACTCACCGTCAAGAGGAGAATGCGACATGGGAGTTGAGGTTACTACGACAGGCGTTTGTACAGGCGCACAGGAACAAAGAAATAAAAATACCAATAAGAAGAATGGATATTTTTTCATTGAACGATCATTTTACAAATTTATCAAAAAATTGGGCGGAACGCTCCATGAACGCGAACCATTGATCGTCGTGGAATGAATGTTCCTCTCCAGTATGGGCAAAAAGCTGCGCATCCCTGCCTGCTTCAATGAAACCTTTATACATTTTCTTTGACCATTCGGGCGGTGTGCCCGCGGAAATCTTGCCATCCTCGGTTCCGTACACAATTTGAACGGGCGCGGTCACGAAGTCGAAATAATACAGCGGGGAAAATTTCTTCAACTTCTCAGGGTCAACGGATGCGTCAAAATAGGACGTGACCAGATCGCCGGGCAGAGTCAGCGGAAGAACATCAGAGGAATTGCAACCATACGCCAGCTCGCCCTCAAGAACGTCGCCGAGACAGCCAGTTCCCCAGCGCTCGATGATGTCGGCAAAGTCTGCGCTCACCGAGGAATATAGAACAGCGGCCTTGACGCGGGGAACTTGCCCAGAGCCTGTCGAAGGGTCCACAGTTAAAATTTTGAGCGTCACTCCGCCGCCCATGCTGTGACCCCACATACCAATGCGCTTTACATCGGCCTGCGGATAAGACGGAAGCGCGTTCATCAAAT
>DYDH01000600.1 GCA_020717985.1 Herpetosiphon sp.
CCGCCACGCCAACATTTACATGTCCGAACTGGACGATCTCCGTGCCTTTGAGGGTGGCATTCAAATTGGGAAATTGACGCAGCGATAAGGCCACGCCTTTGAGAACAAAGTCATTCACCGAGACTTTTTCATTATCTGGCAAATACGCGTTGACCTGCTTGCGCATGTCCATCAATGCATCCATTTTATATTCGTGAGTCACATAGAAATGCGGGATGGTTGTCTTGGATTCGACCAGTCTACGGCCGATTGCCTGGCGAAGTTTGGTGGTTGGAACGACTTTGTCGTCGTGGGAGATGATGACCGTGGACGGAGGACCAAGGACGGAGGTTGACGGTCTTCGGTCTTCGGTCTTTGGTCCGCTTGCCAGCGCCGCCTCAATATCCTTGCGGACAATTCTTCCACCTGGACCTGTGCCTTTCACGTTGGATAGATCCACTTTTTGGTCGCGGGCGATCTTCTTCGCAAGGGGGGATGCTTTGACCATGGACGATTGACCATGGATGATAGGCGATGAATCGGCGGCTGGGGAACTGCTGCTCGAAGCAGAATCAGCTATCGGTAGAGTCTGAACCGCTTCGGTCTTCTGTCCACCGTCCACGGTCTTCATATCCACTTTTTCGCCTGCCGCTCCCACAATTGCAATCGGCGCATTGACAGGAACCATCGTGCCTTGGTCAACGATAAGTTCCAAAACAACACCGCTCGCGGAAGATTCAACTTCAACGGTGGCTTTGTCGGTTTCGATCTCGGCCAGCACATCGCCTTTGTTGATGGTCTCGCCAACTTGTTTCACCCAGCGGACGAGCAAACCCTCGGCCATGTCAAAGCCGAGTTTGGGCATGGAAATTGTTTCAGCCATTATTTCAAAACCTCCTTTACCGCCGCCGTGATGTCTGCCACCTGCGGGAGCGCGGCTTGTTCGAGCGTGCGGTTGTAGGGGAGCGGGACTTCTTTTTGTGCCACGCGGATGATGGGCGCGTCGACATAATCGAAGGCTTGTTCGTAAATGCGGCTTACGATTTCGGAGCCGACACCGTAGGATTTCCAACCTTCTTCGACGACCACCGCGCGATTGGTTTTCTTGAACGACTCGATGATGGGATCCAT
>DYDH01000601.1 GCA_020717985.1 Herpetosiphon sp.
CTGCGGTGCGACGCTGTCCACGTTCAGGCTGCGGTACTGACTGCCCTGGTCACGTTTGCGACAGCATTGCTGACCACTTGGGCTGCGTTGGCAACTCCGGTACTGACCGTCCTGCCCAGCCGTCAATATGTGGCCACACCCTTTCCGTCCAGACCAGATTCCACAAGGTTTCGAATTATTTGCCCCTTTTCCTTCCCCACCATCGCTCAAGAAGATGAGAGCTTACTGCACTTACACCAACCAGTATGCTAACGATTAAGTTGATAAGAAGAAGCGCGTCTAAGAGAGATTTTGCGAGAGGTTCCCATAATATTAAAATACCAATTAACGCAATGCCTGCGACAAAAAACAATCCGCCTGCGATCAAGAAATTGGCTTTCGTCATGTCCTTCCACTTGGGTGCGATTAGAATTGTGAAATAGGTTTCACCCACTATTCCACCAATGGCAATAAGCACAAGCATAGCCGTAATTACCCATTTCACCATAGTTAGTTGCCTCCACTTTGTTCAGGTTGCGCACAACGGAAATACAAAATGCCACCGTCTGTTCTACCTATTCGACACTCAATGTATGTAGGAAGTTCTCCTCTTAGTCTTTGGATGTCATAGTAAACTATTCCTGCATTGACCACCGTATCAGAAAAAGCCTCTGGTGTTAGCGGCGTGTTACCAAAAGCAATCCCGCCCCACGTTACCAATGTGTCTTGTCCAACAACCAACTCGGTAGAGTTTATCCCTGGGTAGAGTCCTGTAATCCGCTCAAAACGTGTATTGCCGGCCAGCACATCAGATGCTGTAACTAGCAACGCAGATCCCAGGCTTAACCGATTTTCTATAGGGTTAAGAATTGTATTGTAAACAAGTGCACCTGCTGTGAATCCAACGGCTTCACCACCTCCTGGAGTTGGTTCTGCCAAACCCAAAGCAGAAAAAGCTAATTCCACAAGCGTACCCGTTGAACTTATTGCGAGTGACGTAATATCTAGGGCAAGAGCGACGCTACTTGTAATTGCTGCTAACGTCTTGCGCCATTGAGGAATAGATGACCCATTAGATCGATTCTTCTCCTCCGCAGCCTTGCGCGCTTTTTTCTGTTCCTGCAACATCCTCAG
>DYDH01000602.1 GCA_020717985.1 Herpetosiphon sp.
GTGTCATGATCGAACCAGCACTTGTCGCGCAGGATGATAATCGCCCAAGCCTGCGCGTGTGTGAGTTTCAGCGAAGGCGCCACCACGCGCAAAAAATAATGCGTGATGAAGACCTTGCCGAAGCCGCCCACCAGATGGTCATAGACCTGCTCGCAGGCGGCAGCTAGGTCCTCGGGGATATCTCCTTCCAGTTCAAGCGCGCGGCGAATAATATCCTGAATATGCTGCGGCTGATTTTCCCTGACCTCCACCTCCTGATTGATCCAGTCCGCGGGATCGTGTTTGACTAGATTATCAAGGGTTTGCAATACTGCCTGCCGCGCTTCGTCATGGGTCGCAGTCATGGCGATGTCAGCCAGCAAAATGGATTCGATCACGGCGCTGTCATGACGCGTCAACAGCGGGGATATCCGGACCCGGTATCGATTTGCGTATGAGTCGCTGCTTGCGTCTTCCGGCAATATCTCCACATGCCCGCCCGCAACGAACTTTCTGCCCCCGATCTCTTTTGCGCCTTTTATTTCGCGGAAGAACGCCGCCCGGCTCATCATCGCAAATTGCGTCACGTCGTAATGCGGGACGTTGTGGATCGTACCTTTGCCCGCCTTGTGCTGACGGAAGATCGCCTGTCGGAATCCAACCCAAAGCGACATCTCTTTCGGACTCATTTCGCCCTGTTCGAGCAGACGCAGGGCGTATCCATCCAGCAGGACCACGTGATCCGGATGCACTTCGTCACGATAGCTGGTCGAGTCAAGCGCGTCGATGCGGGTGCCGATGCTCGATGTCTCTTCACTGCCTGCGGCGTTCTCATCAATGGCATCCGGCGCGATGATGAAAACAATTTTCACGGAAACGCTGAGGATGTCGGTTAATAAGCGTGTGATGGTGTCTTCGAGTCTGCTCTTCAGCCAGTCACAGGCATACGCATTGCGAGCTGCAAGGGTGAATAAGCCCTGGTCGAATGACAAAGATTTTGTGTCTCGCACCCAGTTATCAAAACTCGTGCGCGGCATTTCTTTTTGCAATTGTTTGAGCGCTAATTCCCATGCTTGTTGATGTTTCATTGTTCCTCAACCTCTTTCAATTTCTTCAAGCCAGCCTGTGTTAACTTCCACAGATTTGTATGGGCTATGCCTTT
>DYDH01000603.1 GCA_020717985.1 Herpetosiphon sp.
ACCGCTTCTGCCATGCTTGAGGAACGGGAAGTGGAAGCCGGACTTCTTATGCCCGGCGAAAAGCTTCGTGCCCTGAGCGTCACGGATGAAGGTCGGAACAAAATCGGCGAATACAACACGGTCCAAGTTTGGATTGTGGAATAATCGCCACAACAAGGGTGTTGCAAGAATGCTATAATGGCAAACTTGCACCACCCTTTTTTCATGCCATAAATGATTGACAAAATGTGAAAAATATGATATAATGGGCAGTTATGTGAATAGGTGTGTTTAAAGATCAAAAACGCTTCTGTGCATAAAAATTTGTGCCCACAAGCGTGATCTTTATTAAAGTTCACATGAGGTTTGTAGACTTAACAACTTAACCAATGGAGGTTGGTGATATGAGATACATTGCGTATGTGTTTTGTTGTCTGATGTTGTTGTCCGGCTGTGCCGCTGGAAACCAGGGTAAGGTACCCAGTTTTGCGATGGTACAGGGAGAACAAGGTGTCGCTCTGCCGCATCCCGATGCGGTGGAAGATAAAAACAACGGGGAAACGATCGTAACATTTACGACGATCATTGCGCCAGAGTATGTTGTTGAAACCAGAGGAACGCTCAAATCTGTGTATCCACTTGTGGGTGCACATATGAGTGATCCGAGCAAAAAGATCGAGGACGGTTTCTGCTATGTTGAGGGAAGCAAAGCGCTTCACAAAAATCCGTGGGGACTTATTCCCGCGGTATGTACCGTGACTGGTACGAGGAAACAATTCGAGAAGTATCGTTGGATGATTGTCAATCAAGATGGTGGCGTGTGGGCGGCTTCGCCAACAGCTACTGCAATGATCGATGATAAGCAGTGGGATTTCATAAAGTTTGAAAATGATTTCGCACATCGCACGGAAGTTCTGACCAAAGTCGGTGATACTCTGTATGAGATCAACGAGTTCTGGAAAGAGCGGTATCGTGAACTTGGACAAGTGCCCAAGAATGACGTGTACGAGATCGTGATCGATCCTGCTAATCCAAAATGGCAAGCATATCGTGAGAAGCTTATCAAGGAGATGGGTTTTTCGATTGCATTGCCAAACGGTGATCCTGTCGTGTCGACGGTTGAC
>DYDH01000604.1 GCA_020717985.1 Herpetosiphon sp.
AAAGAATCAAAACCCCGCAGTCCTTTGAAATTGTATTGTGCAACAGCGGAATTACCGCCAACACCGCCGCCCTCGATGAATTCATCGAAGTGCAAAAGAAGGACAATGCCAAACTGTTTAGGTCGCGGCTCGACACAATCGTATCCCAGGGTGATGAAATGAAAAAGTCGCTTGAAGCAGGTGATTTTGCAAACGTAGGCCGGTTACTGACCGAGAACCACAAACTTCTGGTTGAAATGGACATGTCCCACGAAATTCTGGATCGCCTGTGCAAATTGGCCATCGAAAATGGGGCTTTGGGTGCAAAGGTCACCGGCGGCGGCAGGGGCGGCTATATGATCGCTTTAACGCCCGGCAAAGAACTCCAGGATAAAGTCGCATCGGCTTTTGAAAAGGATGGATACAACCTGATTATCAAGGCCACCATCGGCGGAAGTTAATTCCAAAGAGTGAACTGTTCAGGGATGTGACAAACAGACTCACCTGCGAAAGACCCAATGGGTGAGTCTGTTTTTTTTTTTACGCCTCTTGTTTCATCGTTTTTTGCCGCTAACACTGCGCCGCGCGCCACATCGTCCCGATGCTCTTTCGGGAGTGCGGTGTTGCACGGATTTTCACTGATTATTTTTGGACAATTCGCGCCAATTAGCGAAATTTGCGGCAAAGGTTTTTGAACTCTAAACTCAAGGTGTTTATCTGGGATGGATTTTTTGCGTTCTTTCTCGTTTACTGAAGTTACACAGTTTTCAATCCCGAAGGGATGACATGACACTTCCAAAAAATGACACCCCTTCGGGGTTATTTTGACCGTTTTATACAAACCTATAATCATTCCACTCCTTCGGAGTTGTTTCCGCGCAAGCGTTAACATCAAGTATCAGTAGATCACGATAGGGTTTCGTAGTGGCGACTTCAGTCGCTTTTTAGCTGAACGACTGACGCGAAGCGGTTACTACGTTTTCGAGAAGTACTGATTATTAATTAGTCCCTTCAAGGATGCTTTCAACTTCATTGTAAACGGGGATTGTA
>DYDH01000251.1 GCA_020717985.1 Herpetosiphon sp.
GCGGAAGCGTCAAGGAAAAAAACACGGGAGTAGGCAAGTAAACAGTAGATGAACACACGTCGCTATTTCACCCACATACGATTTTGCCTTTCCATCTGTGTACATTTTCCTGTTTACGTTTTTACCTGTCTACATGTATACTTGCAACATGGAAATTCAAATTGCTGTCGCAAAGGTCAACAAGTATGCTGTCTCAGAAAGCGGAGATACGCTCGAAGTGGTGGAACGCCCCACTGGCGGAGTTTCTGTTGTGCTGGCGGATGGTCAAACCAGCGGACGCGGCGCAAAAGCCATTTCGATGCTGGTCGTACGAAAAGTGATCGGCTTGCTGGCTGAAGGCGTGCGCGATGGCGCAGCGGCACGAGCCGCCTCAGACGCATTATTTGCCGATAAGGCAGGCAAGGTAACCTGCACACTCAATATCGCATCGGTGGATCTGCATAGCAAGACCATTGTGCTTACGCGCAATAATCCTGTCCCCGTTTATATCTGCCGCGGCGAACAAATCGACTCGCACAATGAAGACAGCATTTCGCTTGGAACGTCGCGCAATGTGCGTCCCGTCATTACCGAACTTGGACTTGAAGTTGGACTCACTATTGTGATCTTCACCGATGGGATCAGCCACGCGGGCAAGCGTCGCGGTCAGCCCATGGATGTGAGCGAAACCATCCGCTCGATCATGGAAGACCAGGACCCAACTCCGCAACAACTGGCAGACGCGCTGCTTGCACTTGCAGTCAGCCTGGACGACAATCGTCCCGCAGACGACATCAGCGTGCTGGTCCTGAAGGTCTCAGCACGCACAGGCGACGACGTCAGACGAATGAGCGTCAGGCTTCCCTTCAATGGCTAACGCACACCAACATCACACTGGCACGCGAAAGCATCGCTGGCAGCATATTCGAGCATCCATTCGCGATACAATCATCCTGCTGCGTGAATTTCGTTCGGCGCTACTATGGTTCTCTGCCGCCATTCTCGGCGGCGGTGTGGTTTTTTATTACCTGTCGAATCTGCTTAATGAGCCAGTGGGCAGCCTTGTTGAATCCATCTACACGGTTCTGACCATCACATTCTTACAACCACCCAACCGTGACTTTCCGCATCACATCGTTCTACAATTATTTCATTTTTTCATGCCCGTTGTCGGCATCGTTATGCTTGCGCAGGGATTGGCAGATTTCGGAAGCCTGCTTTTCAATCGCCGCGCACGCAGCAAGGAATGGGAAATGGCAGTAGCTTCCACATTAAGCAAACACGTCATCCTCGTCGGGCTGGGACATCTCGGCTATCGCGTCGCGCTCAAGTTACATGAAATGGGCGAACAAATTGCGGCTATCGAATTCAATGCAGATACAGATACGCTGAGCGTGGTGCGCGATCTTGGGATACCTGTTATTCACGAAGACGCAACCCGCCCATCTACTCTTGATGCCGCAAACATCAAAGATGCGCGCACCATTATCCTGGCAAGCCAAAATGACGCAATGAATCTGCAAATTGCGCTCAAAGCGCGCAGCATAAACCCAGGCATAAAAGTTGTTATCCGCATTTTCGATGAAGACTTCGCGCACGCGCTTCAGGATCAATTTGGCTTCATTGCATTAAGCGCCACCGAAATGGCCGCGCCTGTTTTTGCCGCCGCCGCAGCGGGCGTGGACGTTACCAACCCAATCTCCATCGAAGGTCAATTGCTCAGCCTGGCGCGCCTCATCGTCTCGGAAAATGCGCCCTTCGAAAACAAAACTGTCGGATATGTGGAAGACAACTATCATCTTAACGTGGTGCTTATCCGCTACGACCATCACTCTGAAATGCACCCAACCGACAGCAGTATCATTCACGCGGGCTATACGCTTGCCGTGCTCGGCGGACCCGAAGAACTAAATCGCTTGATGCACGACAATGAGTGAACCGGATAAACAATTACTCATTGGAATTGTCGGGCCATGCGGCTCGGGAAAATCCACGCTGGTTACAGGGTTGGAAAAACACGGTTATCGCTGCCGCCACATCGCGCAGGAACACTCCTATGTCAAATACATGTGGCAGCACATCACCAATCCTGACATCCTCATTTTTTTAGAATGTTCGTATGAAAACTCCACCGCCCGTCGAAAATTAAACTGGCTCCCCGCCGACCACGAAGAACAACAACGCAGACTCTCCCACGCCCGGGAACATGCCCACGTCATCATAGACACCAACCTTCTGAATCCGGATGAAGTCCTCGCCCATGCAGTATCCTTCTTAAAAGAAAAGGATCAATGAAAAAGATTTTCCTGCTCTCAGGCACGCTCCTTTTCCTAACCCTTTGCCTGTTCATTACAAAATGGACAGAATCCACGCCCAAGCCGATTCCATTCACCCCTGCGCCTGAGACAGCGCCATCCACCTACACACCCAACGAATCGTTTCCACCCACAGACCGCTCCATCTACAAAGACGGACTTGTCCCTGAATATCAAGGTGTGTTGAATGAACTTCCCTTTGCAAGCATGTATGAGATCAAATTCAACATCGCCGATGACTTGTATCACATCACAGGAAATGAAACCGTCATCTACACCAATGCCGAAGATATAGAGTTGAAGGAAGTGAAGTTCCGCTTGTTCGCCAACATCCTCGGCGGCGAAATGCATGTGGATGAAGTCACTGTAAACGATGAAGTTATCATCCCAAACTACTCGCTCAACGACAGCCTGCTCACTGTGCCGCTTAAGACTCCGATCAAACCCAAAGAAAGCATCACACTCAGCATGGACTTCAACCTGACCGTACCGCAAACCGTTGAATTAAATTATGGCGTGCAAGCCTATTACGAGGACGTGCTTGCGCTCGCACACGCCTTTCCCATGATCGCAGTCTATGACGACGAAGGCTGGAATGCAGAAATACCTCCGCAATCTGGTGATGTAACTTATGCGGATATGTCTTTCTTTCTTGTTACAGTGGATGCGCCGAAAGGCGTGACTTTGGTCGGCTCAGGGCGCGAGATCAGCCGTCAGGAAAGCGGAAGCAGGCAAATGGTCAAGTATGAAGCGGGTCCAGTACGTGATTTTTATCTGGCAGCGAGTCCGGAGTATGAAGTCTTCACGAAGGAATCAAACGGAGTCACACTCAGATTTTATACACGTGATTATTTACAGGAAGGTGCAGAATCCGCATTGGATGTTGCCGCGCGCGCAATTGAAGTCTATGGCAAAAGATATGCGCCCTATCCATACACTGAATTGGACTTTGTCTCAACGCCCACGTACGCATTGGGGATTGAATATCCAGGCATGATCGCCATCACTGAATGGATCATCCAGCCCGGCGAGGATTATTTGGAAGGAACCGTAGCCCATGAAGTGGGACATCAATGGTTCTATAATTTGGTTGGCAATGACCAGTTGGACGATCCATGGCTCGACGAATCGATCACACAATTTGCCACGCTCCAATATTTTACAGATGAATACGGACAGGCGGGCAATCAAGGTTTTCGTCAAGACATGGAGGGACGTTGGGCGAACATAGGCAAAGAGGAAATACCTATTGGCTTGCCGGTAAAGGATTATAACGATGCGGAGTACAGCGGCATCATCTATGGCCGCGGCGGCCTGTTCTTCGAGTCCTTGCGCAACGAAATGGGTTCGGAAATTTTCGATGTCTTCATGAAGGATTATGTGCAAAACAACTCGTGGGATATCGCCACACCCAAAAAATTAAAGTCAGAGGCGGAAGCCCATTGCGGGTGCAATTTGACGCCGCTTTTTGAAAAATGGATATACCCGTAAATCTTTTAACCGGAGTATAATGGCTTCCGCGCCAGCCGTAGGCTGGCATTTTTGTGGATGGAGTGAGAAATATGCGTAATAAAAATAGTTGGTTGGCTGTAATTGCTCTACTGGTCGCTTTTTCGCTTTGGGTTGACCTCAGTAAAAACCTGTTGGTTTACAACCCGTTTAACGATAAGCCGCTCGTGGAAAGAAATGTAGAAACAAAATTAGGTCTCGACCTGCGCGGCGGACTTCAGGCTTTGCTCGAAGCTGACGTCCCTGCTGAGACCGCCGTCACATCTGAGGACCTCCTCAATGCCAAGAATATTCTGCAGAACCGCGCAAACGCTCTCGGCGTAAGCGAAGTCGTCATGCAGACCGCAGGCGACCGCCGTATTGTGGCAGAGTTCCCTGGGATTACCAATCCAGAAGAAGTAGTGTCAGCCTTAAAGCAGACCGCTTTACTGGAATTTGTAGACATGGGCACAACGCCAGTACCTGAAGGAACGTTCATTCAAACCGATTTTGGCGTTGAAAATGCTCCCGCAATCACTGAAAGCGGAGAGACCATTTACCACACGGTAATGACAGGCGCCGGACTACAGACTGCTTCTGTATCCAGAGACCAGGCGGGCGACTATGCAATTTCATTTTCTCTGAAGTCTGATACAACGGATATTTTCGGAGAATATACGACTTCTCATCAACAACAATACCTGGCGATCGTGCTCGATAAGCAGGTCATCTCTGCTCCGATCATCCAAAGCCCGATCACGGATGGTCAGGGACAGATCTCTGGGAATTTCACACAGGATACCGCGCAAACACTTGCCGTACAGCTCCGTTCGGGCGCATTACCCATCCCGATCAAGGTTGTGGAAAGCCGCACTGTCGGACCAACCCTGGGTGAAGAAAGCCTTCGCAAGAGTGTGTTGGCGGGGCTCATCGGCATGGCTGTCGTGATCCTGTTCATGGGCATCTACTACCGGGTGCCCGGCGTGATCGCGGATCTGGCTTTGATCTGTTACGCCTTATTTACCCTGATGCTATTCAAGTTAATCCCTGTGGTACTCACCCTGCCGGGTATTGCCGGCTTCATCTTGAGTGTGGGTATGGCTGTGGATGCAAACGTGTTGATCTTTGAACGCCTCAAGGAAGAATTGCGCGGCGGACGAAATCTGCGACAGGCAATTGATCTTGCCTGGAGCCGCGCCTGGCCCTCCATTCGCGATTCAAATACTTCCACGCTGATCACCTGTTTCATCCTGTTCATCTTCGGAAACACCTTCGGAGCCAGCATAGTGAAGGGTTTTTCGATCACGTTAGCGTTGGGCGTGGGCGTCAGTCTGTTCACAGCCATCATCGTCACACGCACATTTTTACATACACTGCTTGATAGACTCAAACTCGCCGAACACCCACGCTGGTTTGGTCTTTAGGAGCGCGCAATGAATATTATTAAAAATCGCTATGTCTACTTTTTGATCTCTTTGCTCGTCATCATCCCAGGAATCGTGTTCATGGGGCTCAATTGGGCTAACTCAAAAGTAGGTCCATTACCCCTCGGCATTGACTTCCGCGGCGGCTCACTGCTTGAAGTGCAATTTGAAAGCACACGCCCGGCAGTTGCGGAAATTGCCGCACTGTACAAGGAATTTTCCACAAAAGACGAGACCATTGCCGAACCCGTCATCCAGCCATTGGCTGATGACGCGTTTGCCATTCGTTCGAAGGCCATGACAGATGAAACCAAAGGCAAAATCATCACAGAGATGGAAACCCGCTTTGGTTCAAAAGTGACTGTATTAAACTTCACCTCTGTCAGCCCGGCGATTGGTGCGGAGGTAACACGCGCGGCAGGTTTTGCCATTCTTTTGGCTGCTGCTGCGATCCTGCTTTACATCTGGTGGGCTTTCCGCGGTGTTGAACATCCCTATCGTTACGGCACTGCCGCCGTACTGGCCATGCTCCACGATGTACTTGTGGTGCTTGGAACAGAAGCCATTCTGGGTTATTTCCTCGGCTGGGAGGCGGATGCGCTCTTCCTGACCGCCCTGCTGACTGTCATCGGCTTTTCTGTGCATGATACTATCGTGGTGTTCGACCGCGTCCGCGAGAACTCAAATATCCTGCGCCGCATTGATTATGAAACGATGGTCAACCACTCCATCGTACAAACCCTTGACCGTTCCATCACCACCCAGTTGACCGTCATGCTGACGCTTTTCGCCCTCGTCCTGTTCGGCGGCGACAGCACCCGTCACTTCGTGATCATTTTGCTGGTGGGTATTTTCAGCGGAACCTACTCCTCCATTTTCAATGCGGCTCCCATTTTGGTGGTTTGGGAAAACCGCGAATGGACAACCTGGTTCAAACGAAAAGAAGAAGCCGCCATTTAGTTTTGCCTCCCCAAAAGGGCATCAGCAATGATGCCCTTTTTATTTATTTTTTCAGTCACCTTACACACGGCTTTCTCAAAGTAGATTGACTCTTTTTCAATTTTGTAGAAAGGCTTAACGCGAAAAGCGCAAATTGGGCGAATTTTCGCGAAACTCAA
>DYDH01000605.1 GCA_020717985.1 Herpetosiphon sp.
CAATTTATAACTTTTATTTTCCAATTTTCCGGCAATTCAAAATCAACCATTTGATTTTTGCGTATATATAAAACAACCTGACGGACATTCAGCTTGTCTCTCAGGTGCTTAATTGTCTGATATGAATATTCTTCAATCCCAGTCCTATTCCTAATAAAAGCCCTGGAAGCATCTATGCCTATAATCATATGCCGATTCGAAACTACGAATTAAAATACGAATCTACGAAATATACGAAACGGTTCGTTCGTAGATTCGAACAATGTTTCGTAGTTTCGCATCGGTTCTACTTGTTCAGCATTATCGTCCTCTTATACAATTCCAGATTATCCAAAGCAATGCCAATGCCTTTGATTACGCACAGCAAAGGTTCGTCTGCCACATAACAGGGCACCTCGATTGTTTTGGTGATCAGTTGATCCAGATTGCGAATCAACGCTCCGCCGCCAGAAAGCACCATACCTTTATCCATAACATCCGCCGCCAACTCCGGCGGAGTTTCTCGTAAAACTTTTTTAATCGCACTGATAATTTCCCGCAATTCATCTTGCATCGCTTCCGTAATTTCATTAGAAGAAACCTTGATAGTTTTAGGCAACCCACCCGTCAAGTCCCGCCCGCGCACTTCCATATGATCTTCTTTGATAAGAGGCAAAGCTGAACCGATTTGAATTTTTATTTCTTCCGCTGTCCTGTCACCGATCGCTAAGCCGTGTTTTCTTTTGATATAGTCCGCAATGGCTTGATCTAATTTATTTCCGCCCACACGCGCGCTGTGCGCTGACACAACTCCGCCCAAAGAAATGATGGCCACCTCTGAAGTTCCGCCTCCAATATCAATAATCATATTGCCGGCCGCCGAATTAATTGGAATGCCCGCCCCAATCGCTGCCAGCACTGGCTCTTTCACGACATAAGCCGCTTTGGCACCAGCGCGAATCGCCGCGTCAATCACCGCTCGTCGCTCCGTGCTCGTCACGCCTGCTGGAATTGAAATCATAACTTCCGGCCGCACCAATCGAAATTTTCCACTGACTTTATTAATAAAATATTTCAGCATGGCTTCCGTGATTTTGTAATCCGCAATCACACCATC
>DYDH01000606.1 GCA_020717985.1 Herpetosiphon sp.
CCGGGTACGGCATTCATTGGCCTGATATTGATGAGGATCTGAGTACTCAAGGTCTTCTGCAAGGTGCGCGCTACATGGGGCAGCCAAGGCAGCTTAGCTGACTAATGGGTAGGTAGGAATGACAATGGCGGGTTTGTTTAAATCTAAAACAGGAAGTCCCCTTTGACGCCCCTGCAACAAAAGGATGGGAATAGGGTATGCCCACGATTCTCATAATACTTGGCTGGCGGCTGTTTTTCTATGCGAACGAGGGGAATGAGCCAATCCATGTCCATTGCCGGAATGGCGAAATGGAATGCAAGTATTGGTTGGACCGTGAAACATTCGACATTGAGGAAGCTCTTTCATACAATATGTCAGAGAAGGACAAAAGACAGATAAGAAAAATCATCTATGACCATTTCGAGTATATTGAGTTGCAATGGGATGATTTCCAGAGGAGGCGCAAGCAATGAAGCGATATCATGATATTGGAGTAATCAAATTTCATGAAGGCTTGCTTGAGGCAACCATTGACGGGGTAGCTAAGAGATTTGAACTAAAAAATATATCGCCTTTATTGGAAAAAGCATCTGAACTAGAAAGGAATACTTTCGAAATTTCACCGTCCGGGTATGGGATACATTGGCCACTATTGGATGAAGATATTTCCATTGATGGGTTGTTGGGGATTGTAAACGCACCCACCAATAAAAGAAAAATTGCATAACAACCTAGGGGTGCCCGCTTTTAGGAATTGTAATGGCTGACTTCTTTAAATCAATAAAGCAGGAACGTCCCCTTAGATTTTTCCTATCGCAGTCTGCTTCTGCGCGAGGCTGTGTTCTGGCGGTTGGAAGACTTGCTGCAACAGTCCTTCGCGCTTCACAAGATGGGGCACGCGCTGCCTAATGCACCCAATTGATTTCCCGAGCCGTTTCCGGACCGACCATGGTTTCATGTAGGTTAGCTGGCATTAGCAGTTGCGTTTCCGACACCGGAATGCGTCCGGCCATGATTTCCGCCTGCTGTTGGGGGTAAAGTGGCCGTAGCTCCGGCTCGGCAAAGCCTACGGGATAGTGCGGCAAAAGAGTCGTATCATCATA
>DYDH01000038.1 GCA_020717985.1 Herpetosiphon sp.
AAAAAGGGTTTTTGCAGTAGACTCATCAGTAGATCACGAAAAAGACTCTGGAGTCGGACAGCTTGCTGTCCATTTGATGTGAGAAATTAAAGAGGTACCGATTCATGCGTGTTTTACCCGTAAAAGTCGCGCCCACAGTCCAAATTTGATAGACTCCAGAATCGTGAAGTACTGATTATCTTTTCACTGGTAAAATGGACGCACAAATTTCAAAAAAGGATAAAAGATGAGCAAAGATACAGTTCAGGATGGTTTGGTTGTTTCGATGGAATACACATTAACTGTGGATGGCGAAGTATTGGATTCCTCCAAGGATGCGGGTCCCTTGCAATTCCTTGCCGGATATGACAACATTGTCCCCGGGCTTGAGCGTGAGATGGCAGGCATGAAGGTTGGTGAAAGCAAGGATGTGTTGGTTTTACCGGTGGATGGTTACGGAGAATTTGATGAAGATGCTTTCATGGAAGTGTCGCGCAGTGAATTTCCCGCAGATATGGAGCTCGAAGAAGGCTTGGAATTAAATGTCAGTGATGAAGAGGGTCAGCATCAACTTGCGTTCATCGAAAGTATTAATGATGAGACCGTGCGTCTTGATTTCAATCATCCTTTGGCAGGCGCGGAATTGCAGTTCAATGTGAAGGTGGTCGGCTTGCGCGAGCCAACAGCAGAAGAGTTGGATCACGGTCACGTACACGATGAAGACCATCACCATTAGGATCGTAGTCCGGGTTTGAAACCCGACACCGCATTTCTTGAAAGAGCGTCAGGCTGCAAGCCTGACGCTCTTTCGTAAAAGGCGCTTTATAAAAAGGGCGGCCCAATTGCAGACAGCCCTTTTATGTTGCAAATTATGTAAATGAGTGGGATGCAACCACATATCGTTTTCCGTGCGCTCTCAGTAAATTGCAGTCTGATTCAAGTCCGCATGTGGCACAATATTTCCCGTCGGGACCGATCTCGATTAATTTACCCTTTTGAACGAGCATTCCGATCATGGACATGACCGCGGTTGGCTGTGCATTCAATTCACGGCTGATCTCTGAAAGACTTAATCCGCTTTCCCTGCCTTCCAATAATTTTATGAGTTGGGTCAGCATGGATATTTCATCCAAAGCCCAGCAATTTTCCGCCTTGAAAAACGATGAAGGCGGCGATCCATGCGACCACAGTTTGATAAACGGCAGAGGTGACCGCCCATGATGCGCCAAACTCATGTTTGATGGCGCCCAATGTGGCAACGCATGGAACGTAGAGCAACACAAACACCAGCATTGCGACAGCGCTGAGCGGTGTGAAATGTTCACGCAGGGCATTGCTCAAGGCTGTGTTTTCGGCTTCTTTTTCTTCGTCAACCAAATTTACACCCGGGATAATATTTAACAATATCCTGCCTGAATTAACTGTCGCTTCGACAAAGCCCTGTCCAATGCCGATCAGGTCTTCGCTGAAGGTGGTTGGCTTAACGGGTTGCGCTTCCTCGCCGCCAATGTAGATCAGACTCATGGTGCTGACGACGATCTCTTTGGCGATGAAGCCTGTTACCAGCGCGCCGCCGGTTTCCCAATTGTCAAATCCCAATGGAGCGAATACGGGCGAGATTGCTCCGCTCAGTTTTCCAAAATAGGAATTTTGTTGACCAGTCACACCCCAGGGCAGGTTGAGCAACAGCCACATGACAACCGATGCCGCAAAGATTACCGTGCCTGCCTTGCGGACAAATTCGCGCGTATTCTCCCACATATGGATTAACACACTTTTCAATGCAGGCTGACGATATGGGGGGAGTTCCAGAACGAAGGCTGACGAAGCATCGGGCTTGAGTAAAGTGCGGGTGAAGACCATGCCTGACAACATGGCAATTAGAATACCCAACGCGTACATAGCCCAGATCACTGTCCCGGCGCGTGAGCCGAAGAACGCCAGACCAAACACCACGTAGACTGGCAGACGCGCCGAGCACGACATCAACGGGACGAGCAGCGCGGTCAGGATGCGATCACGGCGGCTGGCGATTGTGCGAGTCGCATAAACTGCCGGGACTGCGCAGCCGAATCCCAGAATCATGGGGATGAAGGATTTGCCGTGCAACCCCACCACGCGCATAAAGCGATCCATTACGAAGGCGGCGCGTGACATGTATCCTGAGTCTTCCAGCAGGGCAAGGAAGAAATATAAGATCAGCAAGCCTGGCACGAAGACCAACACGCCGCCTACGCCCGCGACAATCCCGTCAATGATGAGGGAATGAATCCATGCCGGAGCCAGCACGAGGTCGAGCAGGGTCGAGATCCAGTGGGCGATGGGTCCGTTGATGACCGCGTCCGTCCAATCCAAGAATGGAGCAGAGACGTCAATCACGAGTCGGAACATCACGTACATGATCGCGAAGAAAAATGGCAACCCAAGCCATTTGTGTGTGACGATGTCGTCAATGCGGTCAGTGAGGGTAATACGGTCTACGAATGGATGGTGAAGTGTCTGACGAACCACGCCGTTGATGTACCCGTAACGATGGTCGGCGGTGAGCATATCCACTTCATCGCCAAGCATGGATTTTATTTTTTCCGCGGACTGATGTGCAAGCGCAACCACTTGTGCGCTGTTGGGCATGGTTTGCACGCGTTCGAGAATATCCACGTCGCTTTCAAGCAACTTAATCGCCAGCCAGCGCTGTGGATAATGTTCTGTGTCAAATTTATTTTCTTCAAAAGATGCGATGATGCGGTCAATCTCGCGTTCGAGTTTGCCGCCATAATCAAGACGAAAGAGTGTGCGGGATGTGATTGTCATGGTTAATTCCTTCCCGCCGCTTGAACGGCTTTCGCGATCAGGTCGGAAATGCCTTTGCCCTGGTTGGCCGAAGTGGATACCACGGGAATATCTCCCAACATTTGAGAGAGTTGATCCAGGTTGATCTTCGCGCCGTCTTTATGCAGAGCGTCGGTCATATTCAAAGCCAAAACAACTGGAACATCCAACTCAAGAATTTGAATGGTCAAATATAAATTGCGCTCAAGGTTGGTCGCATCCACGACATTGATGACCACATCGGGTTGTTCCTGAATGATGAAGTCACGCGCCACGATCTCTTCGGGCGAGTAGGCTGTCAGGCTGTATGTGCCGGGCAGGTCAACAATATTGATTGTCAAATTGCCGTGTTCGATCTCGCCCTCTTTTTTTTCAACTGTCTTGCCAGGCCAGTTCCCTGTGTGTTGATGCAACCCTGTCAACGCATTGAAAATAGTGGTCTTGCCTGCGTTGGGATTCCCCGCCAGTGCAATCGTAAGATCAGCCATTCGTGTCCCCGTTCAAGATTACTTTTATATGCGCTGCTTCCTCTTTTCGCAAAGCCAGATGATAGCCTTTGATGAAATATTCCATCGGGTCGCCAAGCGGCGCGTGGCGTTCCACCAGGATCGTTTCGCCTTTGACAATGCCCATCTCGATGAAACGTCGGCGCAGGGCAATTGCTCCGCCGATATGTGTGATCGTTGCTCTTTGGCCGGGACGTAATAGATGCAGTTGGGTTGGTTCAGACATGTTGAAGTTTCCTCATTGAATTGGATTTGATTTTACGATGACGAATTTCGCCAGCGACAGCCCCAGCACAACCTCTTTTTCTTCCACTCGCAACGTGAGCGGACCTTGAAGCGGTGCGGCCTCGATGACAGTTAATTTACATCCGGGCATAATGTTGCGCTCGCATAAGTACTTGAGCACGTCCGTTGCAGTGGCATTGACCGCCAACACCTGCATAGTTTTACCAACTGCAACTGTGTCGAGCCGAATTCCATTCAACGGCGTAAACGAACCATCTGCCGCAGGGATCGGATTTCCGCGCGGACATATTTTTGGGTTTCCGAGAAAAACCGCCAGCGCCTCGGTCACTTCGGGCGCGGTGGCATGTTCGAGCGAGCAAGCCAGTTCATATAATTGCGACCATTCGATCTTCAGATGATCGTATAAAAAACATTCCCATAAGCGCTGGCGGCGCATCACGTCGCTTGCCACCTTGCGCCCTTTTTTTGTCAGTGTCACCCCTTTGTATGGCGTGTGTGTCATCAGTCCCTGCTCACCCAAACGCCGCACCATCTCGTTAACCGAAACAGGTGTCACATTCAAATACTCCGCGAGACGGGCAGTCGCCACCATATCGTGGTCGCTCAACTCGGCCATTGCCTTGAGATACATTTCAGTACTTTCACTTAATGGATGGATATTCATAAGGGTCACCTGTCAATTTATTATAAGGCTAACCTTATTATTTCAGGAATCCGTAATTTTGACCATTGATGGATGTCATATTAATCTGTGAGAAAAATCACAGCGCGACAATTCGCCCCGATAGCTGATCCTGTAAAACAAGCAGACTCTGCCAAAAGGCAGAGTCTGCTTGTTTTACAGTGGCGACTTCAGCCGCCTTTTACACGAACGACTAAAGTCGTTACTACATTACTCGCGTCGTCCCTTGGTGATAATACGGATCGGCGTGCCCAGAAAGTTATATTTTTCGCGGATCTGATTCTCAAGATAACGTATATAAGAAAAGTGCATCAACTTGGGCTCGTTGACATAGATCAGGAAGGTCGGCGGGTCCGAGCGGACTTGCGTACCGTAATACATCTTGAGCGCGCGCCCCGCATGGGTTGGGTGTGGGTGTGCATCCTGTGCGCTGTGGATGATCTCATTGAGCGTGGACGTGGTCAGGCGCGCAAGGCGTTCCTCCTGCACGCGCAAAGCCATAGGGAGTACTTGATCAATGCGTTGGTTGGTCTTGCAGGAAACGAACAGGATGGGCACGTAATCCATAAAATTCAATTCCCGCTTGATCTTGGCGGTGTACTCTTCCATGGTCTCGTTATTTTTTTCGATCGCATCCCATTTGTTGACCAGCACAACGCAGGATTTCCATTCATCAAGAATGAAACCGGCAATGTGTGTATCCTGCGAGGTAATGCCTGTGGTTGCATCGATCATCAACAGCGCCACGTCTGCGCGCTCAATGGATTTGAACGCGCGCAAAACGCTGTATTGTTCAACGCCGTGTTCGATCCTGCCTCGACGGCGAATACCGGCGGTATCAATTAATGTCACATCCAGTCCGCCGAATTCTATTTTTGTGTCAATCGAGTCGCGCGTCGTGCCTGCAATGGGACTGACGATCACGCGTTCTTCGCCGACTAATTTATTTAGCAAACTGGATTTGCCCGCATTCGGCTTGCCCACAATTGCAATTTTGATGCTGTCATCTTCCTCTTCAGCTTCTGCCGGCGGGAAGGAAGCCACAAGCGCATCAAGAATATCGCCTGTGCTAGTTCCGTGGATGGCGGAAATGGGGAAGGGGTCGCCCAACCCCAACTCATAGAATTCAGAAGCCTGGTCGCGTCGTTCTCTTGATTCGCATTTATTCACCACCACAAAGATCGGCGGCCAATATGTGCCGTCCGGTAATTTTTTCTGCG
Organism: Herpetosiphon sp.; assembly: GCA_020717985.1. Classification (GTDB taxonomy): domain Bacteria; phylum Chloroflexota; class Anaerolineae; order Anaerolineales; family Villigracilaceae; genus Villigracilis. The sequence goes on from DYDH01000038.1 coordinate 5,463, forward strand.
AACGGCGCAGAATCTCGGCTACTTCACGGTCTGGCGCTGTAACTCCTGATTCGCCATCATTGACGAAAAGCACCGCGTCCGCTTCCTGAATGGCAATTTGCGCTTGTTTGCGAATATCGTCAATGAAATCTGCAGAGCCAATGGATAAGGGTGTTTTGCCGCCGTGCGTCGGGTCAATGCCGCCGGTGTCAATAATTGCAAAGGTGCGTCCATTCCATTCAGCCTCGCCAAACAAACGGTCACGCGTGGTGCCGGCCACATCATCTACGATGGCTAAACGTTCACCCGCAAAGCGGTTGAATAGTGTGGATTTACCGACATTTGGTCGGCCTACAAGAGCTACAATTGGTTTCATGATAATTTACAGTTTTCCGAATTTATATATGAGTTGGAGACCCTAAAGGTTTCCCCCCTACGGGGACTTCGTAAAAACCTTTAGGGTCTTATCCAGTTTTAAAATTATGGCGTCGGAGTTATGGTGGGCGTATCGCCAAGGGCGATCACAACTTCTATTGTATTCGGTAATATGGATTCTACAACAACATCCGAGATCAGCACTTCCACTTTGGCGTTGACCTGGTGCGTACCAACTTCCAAATTGGTTAGATCAACAGTCACACGCACGTCCTGGCGGGTAAGCGTATCCAGTAACGGCAGGGGACCCGAGACGATTACGTCCACTGTTGCGGGAGAAACCTGGGCGCTTAATCCATCACCGATGTTGACGATCTCAACCTTCTCACCTGCCAGTGTAACACTACTTTCGATTGGCGAGACACCGGCCTGTATCAATACAGTTTGTTCGCCGACAATTGAAATTCCTTCCGGCAAATTCAATGCCACGCGTGTGCTGATATCTTCCTTTGCACTCTGTAATTCCAGCGGTTGTGTTTCCACCACGCCGGGTAAAGTGTTGACAAGTTCAGGGTCAGCCGCAAACACAGTCACAACAGGCGGAAATACAGAAATATCCGTAAGACGATAGCCGCTCGCCACGCGTCCCACTACAAGCGCTTTCACAGCAACGTCACGATATCCACCTTGCTGACTTACAGGCAAAGTAACATGTGCAGAATCAGGCGAAACGGTGACACCATCCACATTTTGACCGTTCTCATCAAGAATTTCGATTGACAGTATTTGATCGAAATTTTCACGGATGCCGCTTAAATTAATTGAGACACGCGCCCGCGTCACTTTTTTGACTTGAGATTGGGCGCCCGCGACGACGACTTCCACTGGCTCAAGAGTGGTTTCTCCCACCTGATACCCAATGGCCGCTTCACCGGATAGGCTCAAGTCCACGTTCAATGCCTGGGTTGTAAGCGGTTCCAGTGTGAACGTAATTATGTGTGGTCCAACAGAAACGATCTGTACCGGGCGCGCGCTGATTTGTATTTGCAAATTAATGCTGTGTTCTCCGGAGCTTAAGCCTGAAAGATCCAGGATGGCTTGTACAATTTGCGGGTCTGCTTCAATAAGTCCCCAAACCGAGTGCGGCGCGCGGAGCGTCACTTCCACTTCTTTTGGAATATCACTGCTAATAACCAGGCTTGGGTCCTGTCCTATGACCTGGACCGGCACGGCGGATGAAAGTACGCGCGTTTCATCCGGGTCTGCCGATGTAACTGCGGCTACCCAAACAGCAATGGATAATGCAAGCGCCCATAAGAATGTGCGGTAGTTTTCAGAGATCCAACGGAACATTATTTATCTTCTTTACGCGGGAATAAACCCGGGAAAAATTTTTCCAATATATTGGCTTTGTGTGATTCACCGTGCGGACGAAAAAACGCAATCAGGATGTTTTCCAAACGGTCTGGGTCGAGCCGGCGTAACATTCTACCCGCATGTGCGATGGATATGGCGCCAGTTTCTTCCGAGACAACAACTGCAATCGCATCGCTGGCTTCGGATGTGCCCAATGCCGCGCGGTGACGAAGTCCCATTTGACGGTCGGGACTGCGATTCAAAATTCCGCTGGCAGAGAGCGGCATCACACATGACGCTGCGGCGACTTGTGGTCCAACGATAATCACGCCGCCATCATGTAAAGGTGTGTTTGGATAAAATATCTGCAGCAATATTTCAGGTGTTATGCGCGCGTTCATTTGCACGCCGGTTTGAATATATTCATCAAGATTATCCAGTCGCTGCAGGATAATCAACGCGCCATGCTGGCGGGCTGACAGCCTTGCCGCCGCGCTTACCACCGCATGAATGGTCTGCTCGAGCGCCATGTCCGCCGATTTAATGGTAACAGGCCAAATCGTCCCGGCGCGGCCGAGCCGTTCCAGTGTCCGCCGAATCTCAGGTGCAAAAATGACCGGGATGGAAAGTATTAATGCGGGCAGGGAATTCTGCGCAAACCATGAAAAAGCGGGGAGTTCCACCAGGCTGGTCAGCAGGATGATTGCCACAACGAGCAGGATCATCCCGCGCAACAATGCCATGGCTTGTGTGTCGCGCAGGGAATATAACAAGCCAAAGAAGATCAGTGTGACGAGCAGAATATCAAATACGCTCAGCCAGTTGATTCGTTGAAAGATAAAAAAGAGATTATTGAGGAATTCAGTCACGGTTATGGGTAATCAGGGAATAGGTATCAGGGTATTAGGATTTCCATCTTCCTGATTGCCCGCCCCTAATCCCAAATTACCTGATTCCTAAATGGGGCGCAAGACACGATCCTGGCGCAATTGTTTGAATAAGAGCATATTTCCCGAGGAAAGGGATTCGGTTGCAGAGTCCTGCCAGGCTTGTACACCAAGTGTTTCAGGCGTGCGTTTTTCGTAGCCAATCTGTTTCCAAAGCTGTTCCTGTACGGCAAGCTCATTCATCGGGAAGATGAGTGAAGCTTCGCTTTGCAGTTCGCTTGAGGCGCGCTCCACTTCTTTCATTAAGATTTCAAGCGCTTTCTGCAGGTTGATATGTTCTTCAAGGAATATGTCGGTTGTACGTGTGACAAGATTTTCCACTTGCCAGCCTACCAGTCCAATAATCTTTTGGTCAAGTTGAAGCAGCATGTAGGCCTTTTCGCCGAACTCTTCCATTACATTTTCGGCGGTCATTTTTCGCGTGCCTTTACTTAAGCGGGTGATTAATTCCGCAATGGCCGCGGAATGTTTGGGCTTGCCGCGCTTTACAGAAAATTCACCTTTTGAAGCCGCGGGTTGTTTTGTTGTGATGGTATCGGGCTCCGCATTGTTGGCTCCGGGGACAATCTCTTTCCACGCCGCGGTTACCTGTCTCCATAAGACATCATAAGAGCCGGTGTTCGTGACTACAATATTTGCAACCGCCACTTTGGCGCTCTGTGCAGATTGCATGTGGATGCGTTCGATTGCCTGATCCCGACTCATGCCACGCTTGCGCATTAATCTTTCCACCTGGATTTCTTCCGGGGCATTCGTTACCCAAATGGAATCGCACACTTTACGCAGGTCACCCTCCAACAGTTTGATCGCTTCGATCACAACGACCGGCTGGATTGCCCGTTTTATGAGTATTTCCGTCGCCTGACGCACCAAAGGATGGGCGATGGCTTCCAACTGAGTCATAGCTTCGGGATTATTGAAGACAAGATTACCGAGTTTGCTGCGGTCAATCTCACCATCCTTGTTGATCAACCATTTGCCGAAATTATCAACAACTTGCTGATATCCCGGTGCGCCTTTGGCATACGCGCGGTGGGAGAGTGCGTCTGCGTCAATGGTGTAAGCGCCGAGATGTTCCAACATGCGGCGCACCACGCTTTTCCCAGTGGCAATATTGCCAGTGAGACCAATCACAAATTTGCCGGGCCAATTGCTCACAATATTTCCTCTTAATGTGACGAAGTGGGTAATCACTCTATTTTAATGTCTTTTCTTGAAATGTCCACCTTTTACGGGCATTGTCAGTTATGGGCTTTCTTAAAGTCATATAGTTCGGAAGCAATGACCTTCCGCAGCGGTAAATTCTGTGTTCCAACCCCAAGGTATTCATGATTGATATTGACGGTCTGTATCACCATTGTTGGAGGAATATTACCAATCCTTTATCGTCGTTTCCCTCCATAACCATCCCATGTTTCTGCACAAATTCTGCACATAGGGCTTGTATCCTTTAGAAAAATAAGAACAAGGAGTACAAAAAATGAGTGCAATTTTGAATGTGTTGAAAAACAAGAAAATTAGGAATTGGAGTATCGCGGTTGTGACCGTGGTCGCTGTGATTCTAGTTGGTTTGGGATTTTCTTCCGCGAAAACCGTCAGCGCAACAGCGGCTACGGAAGCAAAAGTTGTTTCACTGGATGTCACTGAGACGGTTGAGGCTTCTGGTTCGCTTGAAGCCCAACCTTTTGCAAGTCTGGATTGGAAGACCAGTGGCACAGTGGAAGCGGTGAATGTGAAGCCCGGTGACTTTGTGAAGGCTGGCGATATTCTTTTGACTCTACAACCTGAAAGCACATCTGCCAGTATTGTCTCGGCTCAAGCGGACCTGGTAACTGCTCAAAAAAATCTGGAAGATTTGCTCAACTCTGACAGTGACCTCGCTCAAGACATCATTGACTTGAAAGATGCACAGGAAAAGTATGACAGCGCGGCTTATCATTTGAAATATCTGCAAACTGAAAAAAGAATCCCATTGGTGGACTCAGACGTGTATGTTAACCAAACCGCGCGCGGATATGAGTATCAATATAAAACGAGACATTACAAAGGTCCCGCCACCGAAGATATGCTTACCGAAGCCGCAAATGACCTTGAACTTAAGCGCGCAACTCTTGAAGATTTACAACGTAAAGTTGACCGTTTGAAGGATAAAGATCAGGATATTCTCGCCGCGCAAGCCAAAGTGGATGCGGCACAGGCAACGGTCAACACATTGAGCATCATCGCCCCGTTTGACGGCGAGGTGCTTTCGGTGAATGATCGCGCGGGCGACGTAGTAACCACAGGCGACCTCTCTGTCAATGTAGCGGATATGAATCACCTATATGTGGAGACGCAGGTGGATGAATCAGATATTGCCAATGTCAAATTGGGCAACCAGGCCGAGGTCACGTTGGATGCGGTAACTGGTGTCACGCTGACAGGCAAGGTAACGGCGATCAATCCAGTTGGCGAGGTCGTTTCTGGTTTGGTGAAATATACCGTCCGCGTTGATCTGGATAAAGTCAAAGATAAAACTTTCCTGCCTTTGGGTACGACTGCGAATGTGGTCATCCAGACCAAGGCAGCCACTGCAACACTGGCTGTGGCTATCGCAGCCATACAAAACGACAGCGCTGGTGAATATGTTTGGGTTGTGCAAAGTGACGGTTCTGCGAATAGGATTGATATTGTCAGCGGCGCGCTCATAGGGGATCAGGTTGCGATTAGTGGCGACCTGAAGGATGGAGACCTGGTCCAGTTGGTGCATGAAAGTAGTTTTGAGGCTCCCAATCCCTTCGGAGGGAATTAGTCATGATCCAAATGGAAGACCTGACCAAGGTATATCAAATGGGCGAGAGTGAGGTGCGCGCTCTGGATGGCGCAAGCTTTACTATTGATAAAGGTGAGATGGTTGCGATCATGGGTCCTTCCGGCTCGGGTAAGAGTACGCTGATGTCGATCATTGGCTGTCTTGATGTGCCAACCAGCGGCAGTTATATGCTTGATGGTGTGGCAGTTGAAAACATGGGCGAGACAAAACTTGCCGAGATCCGTGGGCAAAAGATCGGGTTTGTGTTTCAGCAATTCAATTTATTGGCACGTACCAGTGCCTTGGAAAACGTAATGCTCCCATTAACCTACGCAGGCGTATCCGGTAAGGATAGACATGATCGTGCGATGAAAGCTTTGGATCGTGTGGGACTGGCACAACGGACTCACCATGCGCCCAATGAACTCTCAGGCGGACAGCAGCAGCGTGTGGCGATTGCGCGCGCACTGGTCAATGAACCCGCCATCCTGCTTGCAGACGAACCGACAGGCGCGCTGGACAGCAAGACCGGCGTGGAGATCATGGAATTGTTTCAAAGCCTGCATAAAGATCATGGGCAGACGGTTATTTTAGTGACACATGATTCTTATGTAGCACGCCACACGGACCGAATTATCAAACTGTCAGATGGGCAAATTGTGTCGGATGAAGTGAATGCAAATCCGATCAAGGCTGGCACTCCGCGTACGGAAGTGTAGAGGTACGGCGACGTCGAGTCCCTACCGAGAATATTACAAAAGGAATTTCAAATGTTATTTTCAGAAAATTTCAAGATCGCCATACGCGCCCTGCGTGCCAATAAAATGCGGTCTGTGCTTACAATGCTGGGGATTGTGATCGGCGTGGCAACTGTGGTGGCGCTGCTTTCGATTGGCAAGGGAGCCACTGCCAGTATCACGAGTTCGATCCAAAGTAATGGTTCGAATCTCTTGACCTTATCTCCAGGCAAACAACAATCCGGACCTGCTGCAATGGGACAGTCACAGCAGGCAAGTTACTTGTATTACTCGGATTATCAGTTGCTCCAGCGCACGCTGGTGGACAATGTGGTCGCGATTGCCCCCAGCTATCAATCTTCGTATCTTGTAAATCATGAAAATGAAAGTTTTACTGTCAGTGTCACAGGTGTGACGCAGGATTATCAGGACACCAAATCCTATAAAATGGCAGAGGGCAGATTTATTTCAGACGGCGATAATAAGTCGGAGTCCCTGGTGGCTGTGCTGGGATCCCAAACCGCGACAGATTTGTTTGGAGGTTTGACTCCCATCGGGAAAACAGTTTCGATCAAGGGTGTAAAGTTTGAAGTAGTTGGAGTGCTCGTATCCAAAGGTTCATCTGGTTTTATATCGTCAGACGATGCGATATTCATCCCGCTTGAAACTGGTTATAACAAATTGTTTGGGTCAACCGCCACATATAATGATAAGAAGATCGTCAACAGCATTTCCATCTCTGTGTCGACTACCGAGGCAATGGAGACAGTCACAGCCCAAATTAAATTTTTGATCCGCCGTTCGCACAGCCTTGCACCTTCAGACGAATTGGATTTCAACGTTTTGAACCAGTCTGACTTGCTAAGCACATTGACCTCTGTGACGCAAATCTTGACTACATTTCTCGGCGCAATCGCTGGGATTTCGCTCCTCGTGGGCGGCATCGGCATCATGAATATTATGCTGGTCTCGGTCACAGAGCGCACCAAAGAGATCGGTCTGCGAAAGGCTGTCGGCGCAACCAAGAATCAGATCCTCACCCAATTCCTGATCGAAACCATGACCTTGAGCGTGCTGGGCGGCATCATTGGAATTTTGTTCGGCGTTGGCTTGGCACTCGTATTCAAAGCGACGGGAATGATTGCCTCTGTTATCACTGCCGATTCAATTGTGCTGGCATTTACCTTTGCGTTAGCCATTGGCGTCTTCTTCGGCTTATACCCCGCCTACCGTGCTGCAAACTTGCACCCGATGGTGGCATTGCGATATGAATAAAAGTGTAGGGGCGGAGTCACCCCGTCCCTACTTTGTGGTAAAAAGGTTATATGCCCAAGAAAATCCTCATCGTAGATGATGAACCTCAGATCGTAGAAATCTGCCGAGACTATCTCAAAGCGGCAGGCTATGACACTGTCACGGCCAGCAATGGTGTGCAGGGAGTCTCCCTTGCGCGCCGCGAAAAACCAGACCTGATCGTGCTTGACCTGATGATGCCAGAAATGGACGGACTGGAAGTCTGCCGCGAAGTCCGCCGCGAAAGTGATGTCCCCATCATCATGCTCACAGCTCGCGTTGAAGAGACTGACAAACTGATCGGGCTTGAGCTTGGCGCAGACGATTACATTACCAAGCCGTTTAGTCCGCGTGAGTTAGTGGCGCGTGTCCGTGTGGTGCTGCGTCGTGTCGCTAGCTCCCCCGACAGCGACACCATCCGCGCAGGCGAAGTGGAACTGGACCGCGCCCACTACGAGGTTCACTTGCCCGACAAAACCGTCTCGCTTACCTCCACCGAATTTGAAATCCTCGCCACACTGATGAGTCAGCCAGGGCGCATTTTTTCACGCGCCCAATTACTGACCGCCTCGCACGGCATCACCTTTGAAAGCCTGGAGCGCGCCATCGATTCGCACATCCGCAACCTACGCCGCAAACTGGAACCCGCCGAGTTGATCGTCACCGTGCATGGCGTGGGTTATAAATTTCATGCCGAGCAAAGTCGAAGCATTGAGGGCTAAAATGCGTCATTCATCCGTCCACAATATTCGTATCCGCTTGCTGACTTTGTTGATCAGAGCCTTTGCGCTTGTTTTATTTTTATCTTTATTTTTCTTTCTTGCCGTCTTTAGCTATTTTCTTTCATCGCCATCCACCAACCTTCCCGCACCCTTTTCTGCGCTTCAAGGATATTACATCGGACATGGAAGTTGGGAAGGCGCCGCATCGGCGTTTGAAGCGAACGAGATACTAAAGTCTTTAAATACGATTTTATTGGATGAAGAGCAATGCATCATCCTCGACAACAGACCTGATTCTGTTTCGACAGTTGGTTCCAGCTACGAGATTAAACACGGCGACATTGTGTTCCCCATAAACGTGCAGGGTGAAAATGTAGGCACACTCATCGTTACTTCGTTTTCTGTCGAGTCCCGTCTTAGTTTGGTGCGCGGGGTAATGTTTCCCGCCAGTGTTGTTTCGTCTATTCTTGCATTGTTTCTTGTCGTTGTTGCGATCCTGCTCATTCGTCGTTATGTCAACCCACTGGCTGATGTGATCTACGCCGCGCGAGCTGTGGCAGATGGAAAGTTGGACACACGCATTTCCAGCGAAGGTCCACAGGATTTGCGAAGTCTCTCGGATAGTTTCAACGAAATGGCATCCTCCCTTGAACGCAATGACCGCGAACGCCGCGAAATGTTTGCCGACATTGCCCACGAACTGCGGACTCCGCTCACCGTTATCCGTGGACGTCTGGAAGGCATCGTGGACGGAATCTACTCTGCTGATGGCGGACAAGTCTCCCTTGCCCTTGAACAAACCTACCTCCTTGAACGCCTTGTGGACGACCTGCGCCTGTTGACTCTTGCTGAAACACGTCAACTGCACTTTGAGAAAAAATTCGTTGACCTGGCCCAACTGTCCCAACGCACAATTGAGATGTTTTCTGCCGAAGCCAGTGAGAAAAATATTTTACTCACTATTGAAAAGGGAAACGGCGATTTTACTATCGAACTTGACCCCCAGCGTATGGAACAAGTGATTGGTAACTTGATCGGTAATTCTTTGCGTTACATCCCCGAAGGCAGTAAGGTGTGGCTTGTATTGAAAAGGGATTCAGAATCTATAAGCCTTTTTATAAACGATAATGGACCCGGTGTTACAAACGATGACTTGCCATTCCTCTTCGACCGCTTCTGGCGAAAAGATAAATCCCGTTCACGCGCCGCCGGCGGAACAGGTTTGGGACTCGCGATTTCAAAACAGCTTATCGAAGCGCAGGGCGGCGTAATTAATGCACAAAATTTGGATGATGGCGGATTGCAAATACAGATCATCTTGAAAGCAGAATAACAAAAAGACCTGACAGGCACAATGCCCGTCAGGTCTTTCCTAATCTCTAATAACTAATTCCTATTTCACTCCACAATATTGATCGGCAAAGCATTGTTCGCAGTCATGGCAGCAACGCTGGCTTTCGCTGCGATCTTTTGGGAAATTTCCTGTATGGATTTTGCAACAGCCGACTCAGGATACGAGACGACGATCGGTTTGCCAGTGTCGCCGCCGATGCGGACATTTTGATCTATCGGAATCTTGCCGAGGAAGGTCGTGTCGGTCGCCTTTGCAAGTGATTCGCCGCCGCCTGAGCCGAAGAGGTCCATGCGGGTGCCGTCGGGCAGGTCAAGGTACGACATGTTCTCGACCACGCCAAGGATCGGCACTTCCAATTGCTTGAACATGTTCAGTCCGCGGCTGGCATCTTCCAGCGAGACAAGCTGCGGTAAAGTCACAACCACTGCGCCGCTCAATGGCAGGGCTTGCGCCAAAGATAAAGCCGCATCGCCTGTGCCGGGGGGCAGGTCAATGATGAGATAATCCAATTCGCCCCATTCCACATCACTGAGGAATTGACGGATGGCCGTGTTGAGCATTGGTCCGCGCCAGATGAGCGGTTGACCTGGTTTGACTAGCAAACCCATCGAAATCATCTTGATGCCGTACGCTTCGGCGGGGACGAGCTTCTGTCCATTGGGCGGGGGAAGTGCCGCTACACCAAGCATGGTGGGTGTGTTGGGACCGTAAATATCCGCATCCATGAGACCCACGCGCGCACCGCTTTGGGCAAGCGCAACTGCAATGTTTACGGAAACTGTGGATTTGCCAACGCCGCCTTTACCAGAGCCAATCGCAATTGCATTGCGGATAGGCATGTTGACCAGTCCGCGCATACGACCATCGTTCGGCACATCCGAGTCCATTTTGACTTCAATGGTTTTCACGCCGTCAACGGTCATTACGGCTTCTCTAACTTCCTTGTCAATTCGTCCGCGCAAGGGGCAGGCGGGGGTGGTGAGCATAACTGTAAATGTGACTTTATCGCCCTCGATCTCCAAATTGCGAATCATGTTGAGGGTGACGAGGTCTTGATGTAACTCAGGCTCCTGCACTTTGCCAAGCGCGGCTAATACGGCTTCTTTTGTAATTGTCATTTAGTTTACCTATACTCAATAAATTCTGTAGGTCACGCTTCAAACGTGACCTACATTGGCTTCGTGATTGATATTTTTATGCGGCGGGTGTAACAGGCGCGGCGGCGGCTTTTGCGGCTTTGGCAGCTTCTTTTGCCTTACGGTCCGCTTCTTCCTGCGCATAATTCAGCGGACGAATTTCTTTGTAATATGAGGCGGGCTTCAACAATTTCTCAAGATTGTACACACTGCGACTGGTCGTGGCGATGTTGAAATCGTGATCCATCTTGATCGCGTCGAAGGGACAGAACTCGGCGCAGAAGCCGCAGTTCATGCAGATATCCACATCAATGTAGAAATCTGCCGGGGTGGCAACAGGCTTACCCGTCACAGGGTCATTTGAGCGCACGATCCAAATACATTGCGGCGGACAGGCCTTCGAGCAAATTCCGCACGAAGTACAGCGCACTTCCTTTTTTCCATCCGGACCCTCATCGTAGACCAAGATCGGCAGGAAGCGAAATTCTTCCGGCGCGATCAATTGCTCTTCGGGATACTGCACGGTAAAGATTCCCTTTGTGTTTTTGCTTGAGCGATGTTTTACGCCCTCTTCGGAGCGATAGCGTTTTCTACCACTTGCCGCCCAGGAGATGTCGTCAATATATGTATCCCAGAAGCGCTTCCAGGTTACACTGAGTCCTTTAAGAATGCCTAATCCATACATGGTTGTTTCTCCTGTTAGCGGTCCAATTCGCCCATGACGATGTCAAGCATGGCGAGCAGGGCGACGAAGTCTTGAATCTTTGTGCCGATGCACATCTTTTCAATAGCGGTAAGGTTGACAAAGGAAGGCGCGCGGACATGATAGCGATAGGGATTCCCTTTCCCGTTCGAGACAACGTAGAAACCCAGTTCGCCTTTGGGCGCTTCAATGCGACCATACGCTTCGCCTGCCGGGACCTTGATCTGGTAGTTTGGTTTCTGTGAGTTGATCGGTCCCTGCGGGATTTGTTTGAGAGCCTGCTCCAGGATTCGCAGAGACTGTCGGATCTCGTCAAAGCGGATGAGATAATTATCCATCATGTCGCCGTTGTGACGTAATGCCACATCGAAATCAAAGCGGTCGTAAATGGAATAGGGGTCGGCGCGGCGCAGATCATAAGGCACGCCTGAAGCGCGCAACACAGGTCCCGTCACAGAGTACTTGATGGCATCTTCCGCGCTTAGTACATGTGTGCCTTTCAAACGTCCCACCAAAACTTCATTCTCGTTCAGAAGACGTTCCATTTCATCAGTTTTGGCGGGCACGCGGTCAAAGACCAGGTCTTTAATCTTTTGCAATATGTCATCAGAGACATCACGTACCACACCGCCAAAGCGATAGTAATTGCACATCATGCGTGAGCCGGATACGGCTTCAAAGATGTCAACAATCAATTCGCGCTCTTCAAAGGCATAAAGCGCAGGCGTGAACATCGTGCCGAGGTCATTGAGCAACATACCGATAAAGACCAGGTGGTTTTGAACGCGGCTCAGTTCCGCCATGATCACGCGGATATATTCTGCGCGTTCGGCAACCTGGATCTTCATCATTTTTTCAACGGTGGTCACATACCCAAAGTTGTTGCTCATCGAGTTGAAATAATCGAGGCGGTCGGTGTAGGGGATGATCTGGGTAAAGGTGTTGCGTTCGCCGATCTTCTCATGGTTGCGATGCAGGTAGCCCATTACAGGTTTGAGTCCCATGACGGTCTCGCCGTTCAGGGTAACAGCCACGCGTAATACGCCGTGAGTGGATGGGTGATGGGGTCCGAGGTTGACCACAACACTGTCGGTCTTCATCCTGCCCGCCTCATCTTTCATGGTGTGGCGTTCAAGGGATGCGTAAAGATCCTCTTCCTTGTCAACTACAAATTTTTCAGGGTCGAAGTTTTTGGGGAAGTTGAGGTTATCGTGGAATGGATTTTTATCTTCTGCGAAGGTATGCTTGCCTTCGGGCCAGCGGCTCTTGTAAGGCTTTACCTCTTCTTCGTAGAAAGCTTCCTTCCAATCCTTGCGGAGCGGATGTCCCTCAAAGCCTTCCCACATCAGGATGCGGCGCATGTCAGGATGATCGGTGAACTTGATACCGTACAGATCCCATACTTCACGTTCCTGATATTCAGTGCCGCGCCAGATACCGGTTAGCGAGGGGATTTCAATTGGGTCAACACGCTCTACCTGTACTTTGAAAATCAAACCAGAGCCTCCGGTTGTCTTGTAGGCGTGATAGACCACTTCCATTTTATTTTCGGCGATGTAATCCACACCGGTCAGGGAGGAGAGTAAGTCAAAGCCAAATTCATCGCGGACAGCGGTTGCCACCTCGAGGAGATTTTCTTTGTTGACGATAAAGCCTGTATAGCCGGGTCGTGCGTCAGCGGTGACCATGCCCGGGAAACGGGCAGCCAAATCAACAGTTTGAGTCAGGATCGGGGTTGCCATTATGCACTCTCCTGTGTCGCCTTTGTTGCGGATATGTCTCGAATTTCAGCATTACGGCGGACATCAATTAAGTCTGGTCCAAGAATTGGCATTGGAACGTAGTTGCCGTCTTTCTTCTCCTTGTTGTACCAGCGGACCTTCTTGAGGGAATCTTTGTCAATTCTTTCCTGCAATTTGATCAGACCGGCGATCAAAGCCTGCGGGGTGGGAGGGCAGCCGGGAATGTACACATCAACGGGCAAAAATTTATCAATACCCGCGACTACGTTGTAGCCTTCCTTGAAAGGTCCGCCGCCTGAAGCGCACGCGCCCATGGCTACAACATATTTTGGCTCAGGCATTTGGTTGTACAAACGAATGATGACCGGCAGCATTTTCTTTGTTACTGTGCCTGATACCAAAATCATGTCCGCCTGGCGCGGAGTGGGGCGCATAACTTCCATGCCGAAACGAGCCATATCGTAACGCGCCATTTGAGCCGCGATCATTTCGATCGCGCAGCAGGCCAACCCAAATGTGAGAGGCCACAATGATGAACGCCGACCCCAGTTATACAGGCGGTCGAGCGTGGTGATGGCTACAACATTTTCTAGCTCTTCTGGAATGTTGTAGTTCGGTAAACTTAATTTTTCATTTTCCATGAATGTTCTCCTCGAACCAGTCTTGGTAGATTGCATAAAGGATGTCGTCGTTTACGAGCGCGAGGTCATCCTCAAATTCATTAAGTTGGATCGTCCATTGATAGATCTGTCCCAGCGAAACTTCTTCAATATTGATTTCAGGGTGCTGGCGGCGTAACTCTAAAGCGATGGCGTAGGTGGATTCCCAGGTTAAGGTCATTGGGTAATTGGTGATTGGTAAATGGTAATTGACCGACTCGCTGAATCCTTGAATCGCTGACTCGTCGCATTATAGCAGGTGAGGGGGATAAGTCAACGGAATTTTGCAAAAATATATTTGTAAAAATAAAAATGTGAGTATAATCACCTTAATTGGATGACAAACTCGCAACCTACCTGGCTGGTAGTGGTTTCTGTTGAAAGAGGCATTTTCTGCCACCTTGGACTCATATGCACATCTGTTTTATTCGCTTATCCACTTGGCAATCCGCTTATGATTACTGCTAGACAAAAAGTCCTTGCTCACCTGAAAAAAACTCGCACCGCATCTGCGCGTGAGATTGCGCGCGCATTAAATATGTCCGCGCCGAACGTGCGGCATCACTTGGGGATTTTGGAATCTGATGGACGCCTTGAAGTGACCTCTATCCATCAGCGCGGTGGTCGCGGCAGGCCTGAGAAAATGTATTCACTCTCGCAGTCTGCGTTAGGGGACAATCTTTCTGTTTTGGCGGATGCATTGTTAAATAGCAAAGTGAATCTGGAAGCGGTGGGGGAACGCATCGCGCAGTCGCAGGGGTTGGTCGGGTTTGCGAATCAACCCATGTCAAGGCGATTGTTTTTGCTTGTTGAAAAATTAAACGAGATGCATTATCAGGCGCGCTGGGAGGCAGGCGCGGAAGGTCCGCGTGTTATTTTTGGACGCTGTCCGTTTGCTAAAATTATCGAGCGTCATCCTGAATTATGCAAAATAGATGTGTCCATGCTGGAGATGTCGTTGGGGAGACCGATTGTTCAATTTACCAAAGCAGAATCAAACATTCATGGGTCGTGTCCGTTCGTGTTTCGGGTGGGCTAACCTTAGTGATGATTTCAGTCGTGGTTTTACAAGAACGACTGAAGTCGTTACTACGACTCCACAATTAATCTATTTGTGGCAAAATAGGCGGATGAAAAAATTCCTTGTAGTTATTATCTGCTTTGCAATTTTAGCGGCTTGCGCTCCTGCCACCGAGTTGCCAGTTGAGATGCTTACGCCCATGCTTCCCCCGTCTCAAGTGCCTGCAACCAATACTCCAATGCCTGAGGCGTTGTGGATCAGCCCTGCCGTTCCAGCGGATATTCTTGAAATCACAAAAGCATGGGATATTCCTCTCACTGCCGATCCAGCGCTTGCCACACTTAAACTGGATGTGGCTGAGGCTTCGCCAGGCTCAATGTGGATTTATGCCCTCGTTGCGCCATTTCCCACTTTGACGGATGATGTGGCTTATGCGGATATACTTTCCACCTGGAAGGGCGTTCCTGCCGGACCTTTGACTGGGCGCGGCGTTCTATTGGCGGAATCCACTCTGTGGGCGTTCACTGCCGTTTGGGGTGAACCAGCAACGGGCGCGGTCAGAGTCGTTTCGTCTGATTCATTACTGGATACAGCCTGGAGCGAGTCCGCCTGGGCGATCATCCCATTTGAAGACATCCAGCCAAAGTGGAAGGCGCTGAGCGTGGATGGTCAATCTCCCATTCGCAAGAATTTTGATGCGGATGTTTATCCGTTGAAAATATATTTTTCATTGTCGTCTGATTCTTTTGCATTGCCCGCAACCAACCGTGACCCGTCCAAGCTTGCGACCGTGATCCTGACTGGCGTGACTGCGCTTGTGCGCGCAACGGCGGCGACGATGGAAATGAGGGGCGTGACGTATCCTGGCTTGTTGATCGGCGATTGGCTGCGCGAGGCGGATGTGACACATATCAGCAATGAAGTGACCTTTGACAAGGATTGTCCGCCGCCGCGTTCTGGTTACCGTAATTTCATTTTATGCAGTGATCCAAAATATATGGATTTGCTGCTGGGTGTTGGCGTGGATGTTGTGGAGTTGACAGGCGATCATCTTCGAGACCGCGGTGAAATCGCGCTGTTGGAGACACTTGCAATTTACAAGGCAAACCACCTGCCGTATTATGGCGGCGGCACCAATGATGTGGAAGCTCGCCAGCCTGTGTTGATGGAAGTGAATGGAAACAAGATCGCGTTCATGGGCTGTAACGGAAAACGCGCGGCGAAATACCCCAAAGCCAGCGCCACCAGTCCGGGACCAGCGTTATGTGATTATGATCTTTTTGGGGAGCAAATGGATGCGTTGAAGGCGCAGGGTTATATGGTGATCTTTACTTTCCAGCATGAAGAATGCTATTCGCCGACTCCGTGTTATACACACGAAGAAAGTTTCCGCAGGGTGGCTGATGAGGGCGCGACGATTGTCAGCGGCAGTCAGGCGCATTTTCCGCACATCATGGAGTTCCGCGGCGATTCATTTATTCATTATGGATTGGGGAATTTATTCTTCGACCAGATGACCTATATTCTTCCGAGCGGAGAAGTGATTGACGAGACAAGGCGTGAATTTTATGACCGCCACGTCTTCTACGATGGACGCTACCTCGGCATGGAATTGTTGACTGGGATTCTGGAGGATTACTCACGTCCGCGCCCCATGACCGAAGCAGAACGGGTTACATTCCTATCTGATTATTTTTATTACAGCGGATGGACCCCTTTGGCGCCAACAATCACCCCTCTGCCAACGGTTACGCTGACGCCGATTGTGCTGCCGTAGATAAGTGCCTGTCACTTTATATAACTTGTGCGGTTTTACCCAAAGCGTGTGGTTTTGTCCTGCCGGTCTAGCTACAGAATGAAGAGGTTTCACTCCGAAGGAAGAAAAACGTAGGTCACGTTTACAACGTGACGGCCAACAACATGGAGCCGTCGTGCTGCAGGCATGACCTACGAGACCTGTGCTCGTGTGTTCAGTTGACCTCTTGCAAAAGTAGCGGGCTGGTTTTCACGAAAAACCTTATCCGCGAATTCACGCTAATCTGCGCGAATTTTATGAACGTTTTGTGAAGATTAGCGAAGATTAGTGGACGAAAAAATACTTATGCAAAAGGTCTAATATAACAAACTCTCGATCATCCCCACCATTGTTTTCAGGCTGGCGGGTTTTGCCAGATATTCAGTCGCTCCGGCTTCGAGGCATAGCTCGCGGTCACCGGGCATGGCCAGGGCGGTAAGCGCAATGATCGGGACAGAGGCAAATTCGGGCGCGGCGCGTAGGTGTTTGATCGCTTCAAGCCCGCTCATGTTGGGCATTTGGATGTCCATCAGGATCAAATCCGGTTTTTGCTTGTACACGTGCGCAATGGCTTCAAGCCCATCCCTTGCTTCGATGACTTCATAGCCTTTTTCGTTCAGGTAATCGCTTGTGAACATCATGTTGATTTCATTATCTTCGACGAGCAGGATGCGCCTCTTATCCACCTTGTATTTGGTCTTTGCCTCATTTTGATCAAGCTGTGCCGATATTTTTGCGTCTTCCATGATCGGCACGCTCAGCGGTTGAGTCGGGATGGTGAAATGGAAACAACTGCCCTTGCCCGCCTCGCTTTCCACACCCACACTGCCGCCGTGTATTTCAACCAACTTCTTCACCAGGGATAAGCCCAGCCCGGTGCCTTCATATTGACGGGATAAACTACTGTCCAATTGCACAAAGGGCTTGAACAATTTTTGCAGGTTCTCAGGCGCAATGCCAATGCCGGTATCAGTGACGGAAAACCGAATCTGACCCGCATTGACATCTTCCTCTACTTCGAGGCTTACCGCCCCCTTTTCAGGTGTAAATTTCACAGCGTTATTCAGCAGATTGACCAGTATTTGTTTAAGTCGCTTGGGGTCGGCAAAGATCGTGGGAGCGAACGGAGAGGGTGAATACTCCACGGTGATGGATTTCTTGTTTGCCAATTGCCTGATAAAGACCAGGCTTGACTGGCAAATATCATTCACCGCGATGTTCTCAGGTTTAATCTCAAATTTACCAGACTCGATCTTGGAAAGATCCAAAATATCGTTGATCAACCCCAACAGGTGCTGTCCGCTGGAGCGCATCACCTCTATCGGCCGGTATTGTTTTTCATCCATTGAACCGTAAACCCCCTCTAGAAGCGATTCGGAATAGCCCAAAATCATACTAAGCGGTGTGCGTAATTCATGACTCATGGTTGCGAGGAATTCATCCTTGACGCGGCTGGCGCGGACAAGCTCGGCGGTGCGTTCCTCCACGCGTTTTTCAAGGTCGCTGGCATATTGACGGATCAGTTCCTCCGCCTGTTTGCGCTCGGTGATGTCTTGCATAATGCCAAACATTCTGACGGGCTGGTTGTCTGACGCGCGGGTTACTTCAATGCTTTGATATATATATTTTATGGTTCCATCGGGGCAGATGATTCTAAATTCAAAACCACCTTCATTGCTGTGGGCGAGAAATTCCCCGACCATTTTCGAATTCAATTCCCTGTCATGCGGGTGGATCATTGCGGCGACAGTCTCAAAGGTCAAATGGAAATCCTTTCCAATGCCCCAGATCCGATAGACCTCGTCAGACCAATTCAGGGAATTTCCCTCGATATTCCAATCCCAGTTTCCCAGTTTACCAATCTGCTGTGACCGTGCCAGATTCATATTGCTTTCGCGTAACGCCTCTTCAGCCTGCTTGCGTTCGTTCAGTTCGTTTTGTACTTGAGCATAGAGCAGTGCGTTTTTCTCGGCCGATGCGATATGCAGCGAGAGCGCCTCCAGTAATTTCAATTGATCTTCGGTGTAGGCATTTTGGCGATAGCTTGTTAACTGGATTACGCCGGTGACCATCCCCCCGACCTTAAGTGGAACGATCAACGCGGAACGCGTGACTTCATCATCTGTCGGAACTTCCTTGTCAATCTCATTCGTCTCGCCGTCAATATAGTAAACATTTGTGGACGTTTTCAGGTAAGTTTGATAGTCATTAATTAACATGGCTTGCCCCGTGCGGATGGCAATGCTTTGCGTGCCTTTCCCTTCTTCTTCAAGCTGGATGGGCGGGAATGAGCTTACATCCAGCCACTTGTTATCCATCCAGTAGGCGCGGCAGGTGATCAATTGTGTTTCGTGATCAAAGGCGGAAATAAACAAACCGTCGTTGGGGGCAACGATCGATATGAAGTCACAAATTGTTTGATAGATTTCATCCAGGTCAAGCGTGCGATTTAATTGCCGGCTGGCTTCATACAGCAGCCGGATTTGCCCGCTTTGCTGATGAGCCAGCTTCTCCGCTTGTTTGCGCTCGGTGATATCAATGGCAGTGGAAAGCACACAGGTCTCATGGTTTAGTTCAATGATCTCCATCGAGCCGAGAACGACACGCGGCACACCTGATTTATGCCTCAAAACCATTTCCTGGTTGTGGATAAAGCCTTGTTCCCTTATTAGATCTATGTAATTCCGCCGCTGTTCAGGGGTAATTATATTTAATTCCAACGAAGTTTGCCTCATGAGTTCTTCGCGGCTGAAGCCGATAATTTCAGAAAAAGCGTCGTTGACATCTACATATACGCCGTCTGAACCGCGTGTGATGGCAAGCCCCACCGGACCTGAGTAAAATGCCTTGTGAAACCTTTCTTCACTTTCCCTTAATGCATTCTCCGCCTGTTTGCGCCCGGTGATGTCGCGGTTGATGGTAACAAACCCGGAGGGCCGTCCATCTTGGTCCCTGACCAGTGAAAGCGAGCATGAGATAAAGAAAGGACTGCCATCTCTGTGGTTCTGGGCGATTTCCCCTTTCCAGCGGCCCTGCTCCATTGTGGTCTTTATCATTTCCTCGCGCAAAATATGGGTTGCTTCATTGTTGATGAATTCATCAGCAGGATGCCCGAGCGTCTCGGAGTCCGCCCAGCCGTACATCTGCTCTGCGGCGGCATTCCAACTTAAAACCTTGAACTGCATATCGGTGGATATGATCGCGTCAGGTACATCCTTGATCAACCCCGCCTGATAGTTGATATATTTCTGCCTCTCCCGCAGGGATTTCATGTCGTTGCGCAGGAATAAATAAATCAGGCTGGCGCTTGCTAAAACAAACAACCAGCCCTTAATGGTTTGAAAAAAGTCGTAATCGGGAGCGATCAATCTCAGAGTTGCATCTGAAAGCAATATCCACAATGCCCCAAAGAATGCATAGATCAGCGCCGTGCGCAGAGGGGTTGTGTTCTTCCCTATCTTCATGTTTCCTGCTCCATGGAATGAAATTGATAAGGACGAGTATAGCACTAAAGACCTTGAAGATTATTCTGTGAAGGTCGCAGTGCGGGAAACTTTTGGGGCGCTTTCAGCTTTCCAGTGTCACGCGATTTCTCCCACCCTGCTTGCTTTGATACATTAATTGATCGGCGCGCTCGATGATGTCCTCCATCGTATCTCCCTTGCGGACGAGCGCCGCGCCGATGGAGGCGGTGACTGAAATTTGTTCTCCGCTAATGGTAACCGTGGAGTTGGCGATCATGGCGCGTAGTTTTTCGGCAATGCGGGAGAGACTTTTCAGGTTCACATTGAACAAGACCGCAATGAACTCTTCTCCGCCCCAGCGCCCGCAAATATCTGTATCGCGCAGGTGACCTGTCATATTTTTGGCTGTATTTTGCAAAACGAGGTCGCCTTCCTTGTGCCCATAGGTGTCATTGACCGCTTTGAAGTGGTCAATATCCAGAAAAAGCAAGCCAAAGGGAATTTGGTGTTGGTGATATTCAGCAATTGCCGATTTGAGTTTAATCTCCAGCAGTTTGCGATTTCCCACGCCAGTCAAAGTATCGCGGAAAACATCCTGCTCCAGTTCATCCACCCGCCGCTTCATTTTGAACAGGGATTGGTTATTGCTAAAGACTTCCACTGCGCCGATGATTTTGTTTTGTTCATCATAAATGGGCGAAGTCCGCACCAGCACAGAAACACGATATCCATCTGCATGGCGCAGATGCACTTCCGTTTCACGCGGTTCGCCGTCTTTGATCGTTGCCACCAGCGGACATTCATCGGTACATAGATGCATGCCGGAATCCGTCACATGGTCCAGTAGGTTGGTGTGGCAAAATTGACCGATGACATGTCGTGCCGGGTAGCCTGTGATGCGCTCTGCACCCTTGTTCCAATAGGTGATTAACCTGTTTGTGTCCACGAAATAAACCCCATCATAAAGATTGTCCACCAGGTTCTTGTGGAATTGGTTTTCAGCGGAGGGTATTTTCATGAATTTATCATAGCACCTCGCGTGCAAAAACCAACTTACAGATAAGTTGCATTTTGAATTATTTCATTTTGATATTGGCAATGTGTATCCGCCGTCTATTGCAATTGTCTGTCCCACGATCATGGATGCGGCGGGTGCGCATAAAAATGCAACAACTTCGGCCACCTCCTCCGGTGTGATCAATCTTCCCGCTGGTACTTGCGCGATAAAGTTCTGCAGGATGGCGTCCTGATTTCCCATCGAAGCAAAATGGTTCAACGCATCCGTCTCGACTACGCCGGGTGACACGGCATTGACATTGATGCCCTTTGAGATCAACTCCACGCCCAGATAGCGGGTGAGCGATTCCAATGCGGCTTTGCTCGCGCCGACCACGATGTAATCGGGCAGGACGCGTGTTGAGCCTGGGCTTGAAATGCTGACGATTTTTCCGCCGCCGCGTTTCTCCATTAGCGGCGCAGCGCGCTGTGCCGCGAAAAGCAGGGCGCGCGCGTTGATGTTCATCGTCCAATCCCAACCTTTGGGTTTCTGTTCCATTGCCGGACGGTTGTATCCCGAAGCCGCATTGTGGATGAAAATATCCAGCCCACCAAATCCTTTTTCTGTTTCATCGAACAGGCGGTTTAGATCATCCAGATCGCCGACATCCGCTTTTACCAGCAAGGCTCGGCGGCCTAATTTCTCGATCTCACGCGCAGTTTCTTCGGCTGGCGCGCGGTTGCGGAAAAAGTTAACGACCACATCGGCGCCGTGTTGGGCGAAGTGCAGGGCAATGGCGCGTCCAATTCCACGCCCAGAGCCGGTGACAAGAGCGATTTTATTTTGAAAGGTGAGGGGTGTCATGTTTAATCCGTGGTTGGTGATTGGTAAATGGTAATTGGTAAGTGGCGGTTTATTTCAATCCGTGTAAATTTGCGAAATCTGTGGCAAATGATTTTGAATTTCCCGTACCAGTCAATCAAAATAAAGATTCAAATCCGAACAGTCGAAATTATTACCGCAGTTGGGACAGATGACCTTGCAGTTCTTTTCGTGCATTTGAGTTCCGCAACGGTCACAGACCCAAACCCTTTGCTCGTTCCATTCAACGTCCTTGAACAGGGACTGATCGAACTCGTTGATCTTTTCTGCGCCCAACCTTTGCACTTCCTGAATGACATCATTTAGATCATTCTTCAATTTCCCCACGTTGATTCCCCTGCAAACATTGGGATAATCCTTCAACAGCTTAATGCAGCGCTCGTACATCCTGACCGAGCCTTCGTAATTTCCGCGTGTGATGTGAAAGTAAGTCACCGCAACCTGCAATACACCCTGATACAAATAGCGGATCGAGCCCAATTCATCACGCCAGGCGCCTTCCAATTCTTCATGCGATTCAAAGAACTGCTTCTTGTTGAATAACCTTAATCCCTCCACTGCCTTCGGAGGTAGTGCTTC
>DYDH01000607.1 GCA_020717985.1 Herpetosiphon sp.
AGAGTCAAGTTGAAATGAAGATTTGACAGAACAAGATTAAATAACAAGAACAGATAGCCGTAACTTTAGGAGAGTAAAATGGCAGCAGATTTAACAAGAATAGCGGCAAACATTGGTGCGATGCAGAACATCAATAATTTGTCAGACATCAGCAAAAGGATTGCTGAACATCAGATGCGTTTAGCGACCGGTAAACGGATTAACACTCCCGGCGAGGATCCTGCCGGTTACTTGTTAGCCAAGGGATTGGAAGCGCGTGGGCGTGGTTTATCCGTAGCTTTGGATAATGTGGGCAACGCCCAGAACATTTTGGATGTGGCCGAAAGCGGTTACTCCAATATTATGGATCTTTTGCAGACGGCAAAAGAGAAAGCCACCCAGGCGGCAGACGGGAGCTTGGGAACAACCCAGAGAAATGCCATTCACGATCAGATCGAAGCCCTGGTTACCGAAATCGATGAGATCGTCAGCGCCACGACATTCAACGGCAGAGGTTTAATTGACGGCACTTTCTCAGCAGTGGATTTCCAGACCGGTGAATTAGAGTCGGAAACAATGGCGGTGACATTGCAGAACGTTGATTCTGCAGTTTTGAACGTCGTTCTTGCCAGCGATCAATCGACCGCCAACGCAATCAATTTACAGACGCAGGCCAGCGCGAACGACGCTATCGGAGTGTTAAGCGTGGCCATCGATGGTCTGGCCGATCGCATGAAGGATGTTGGCGAGTACAAGGTGAGATTGCAATCGAAAGAAGCGGCTCTGACCAACAGTATCGTCAATACCGAAGGCGTTCGCAGCCGGATTGAAGACGCCGACTTCGCCAAGGAACAGATGGAAGTGATGAAACTTCAGGTGTTACAGCAAACCTCACTTACATCATTAACCCAGGCGAACAGTGCTCCGCAGCTTGTTCTGTCGATGTTCAGATAATCTGCTGCTTGAACATTGCGGAAAATTGGTGGGAATAAATTCCCACCTTTTTATTTTTTACAAACGTTTCTTCTTTTACTACTACTTCTCTTGTTCACAGTAAATCCAACCGGTTTTCCATTCCATTAAAATTTAAATATCTGATCACAAAAAAAAATAATTTAAGACGCCTGGGCAACCCACGACATATATAG
>DYDH01000252.1 GCA_020717985.1 Herpetosiphon sp.
TCAATGTTCCTGATGCACGATATCGTGCGCCGTCAATTTGGACGTGCGGCAGGCTGGGTATTTGTTTTCACAGCCGGCTTTTTGTGCAGTCTCGGTATTTATATCGGGCGCTTCCTGCGTTGGAATTCCTGGGATCTGTTCTTCAACCCTCTTGAGCGTTTGCGTGATTTCATGTATTATGCATCTCATCCAAGTATGCAATCCATCATTTTCATCAGCGTCTTCTCGGCGTTCTTTATTTTCTTTTATGTCACACTTTATGCGTTTGGTCTTTTACTTCAAGAACAGGCGCCACACATTCCACAGGAAATATCATGACCAATCTCATTGTTATACGCGGCGGCGGCGACCTTGCAAGCGGCGTCGCTTTACGATTGCATCGTGCGGGCTTTCAACTCGTCATTCTTGAATTGGAAAAACCCTTGGCGGTTCGACGCACGGTTTCATTTTCGGAAGCAGTTTATGAAGGAATGCAAACTGTCGAGGGGACAACAGCGCGTCTGGTATCGCCAGACCAGATCCAAGGCACGATCGAGGCGGGTGAAATTCCCGTTTTGGTAGACCCACAGGCAAACATCCTGCGCAATCAATTCCTGACGAGTCCCCGATTCACTTTTGTGGTGGATGCGCGGCTGTTGAAAGTTCCGCCTGAACCTTTGGGTGTAAACATCCCGCTTCATATCGGACTGGGACCTGGGTTCAGCGCGGGAGAGAATTGTCAGGCTGTGATAGAAACCCGCCGCGGGCACACCATGGGCAGAGTCTACTGGAGCGGCTCTGCGCAAGCTGACAGCGGAGAACCCGATGGCGACCGCCGCCGTGTTTTGCGCGCAACTCATACCGGGGCATTGATCGCTCATGTAAACATAGGCGATCATCTCGAAGAAGGTCAGTTGATTGCCGAAATTCAACCCGAAGATGGGGATGAAAATTTTTCGATCCTCAGCCCATTCCCAGGAATGTTACGCGGATTGATCCATCCTGATATTCGAGTCACAAGAGGCATGAAGATCGGTGACGTGGATCGGCGCAACGACCCTGCAATGTATAAGCTTGTTTCAGACAAGGCGCTGGCAGTGGGCGGCGCCGTGCTGGAGGTATTGCTAACGTTTTTGAAATCCACTGAAAACAAGTAGCGCGATATTTATATCGCGCAATTTTTATACTCTCATGAATTTCTCTCGCGCGCTAAGATTTTCCTTCCGTTTGAATCCCGGATTTGAGGTCATCAGCTTCGTCGGCGCGGGAGGCAAGACTACCGCCATCTTTCAACTTGTGCGCGAAATCGCAAACCGTAATTCGATACTCGTAACTTCGACCACCCACCTCGGGGTATGGCAAATACCGCTTGCAGATCAGCATGTCATCGCAATAAATTTGAACGATCTGAATAATATGCCGCTTCACGGCATAACACTGGTCACAGGTGAAGTTGAAAACGACAGGACAAAACCTGTAAACGAAACCATCTTGAACCAGTTGTACGAAAAAGCCAAATTACAGTCCACTCCCCTGCTGATTGAAGCGGACGGCTCGCGCCAGAAGCCGCTCAAAGCACCCGCCGCACACGAGCCGCCTATTCCTGAATTCACAGATACCGTCGTTGTCGTTGCGGGGCTTAGCGCGCTGGGCAAACCACTGACCGATGAAAATATCCATCGCGCCGGAATGTTTTCCCAACTGAGCGGACTGCAAATAAACCAAAGCGTCACCCCTGAAGCGATCACGCGCGTACTCAGGCATCCACAAGGCGGGCTAAAAAATATTCCATCCCATGCGCGGCGCATTGCTTTGCTCAATCAAGCCGATACGCCCGAACTTCAATCCATCGGCGGCGGAATGGCGCGTGAGTTGCTCGATCACTTTGACTCGATCATTATTGGAAGCCTCAAAGGCTCAGAGGTTCAAACCTTCGAGCGCACAGCAGGTATCATTCTAGCCGCTGGAGAATCGACTCGGTTTGGCTCGCCCAAACAACTGCTGACCTGGAAAGGGAAACCGTTTGTGCGACAGGTTGCGGAAACCTCGCTTCAAGCCGGACTTTGGCCTGTGGTGGTGGTCACGGGCTTTCACTCCCCTGAGATAGAGTCTGCGCTCGACGGTCTGTCCGTTAACATTGTCTTCAACCCCGAATATCAACAAGGCCAAAGCACATCCATTCGTGCAGGAGTGGGATCTCTTTCGGGCAAGGCAGGGGCAGCCATTTTCCTGCTGGCAGATCAGCCACAAATCCCTGCGGATGTGATCCGCGCGCTGGTTGAGTCACATGGACAGAATATGCAAGCCATACTCGCTCCGCTTGTTCTGGAGGAACGCCGCGCCAACCCCGTACTATTTGACCGAGACACCTTCCCCGACCTTTTGCAACTGACAGGCGATATGGGCGGACGCGGCATTTTCGATAAACATCGCGTGGAATATTTGCCGTGGCATGACGATATTTTGTTGCTCGATGTGGATAAGCCCGAAGATTATCAAAAATTGAAGGAATTCGAATGAATATCTCCGCCGTGATTCTCGCTGCTGGAAAATCCATCCGCATGGGACAGCAAAAAATGTTGATGCCATGGGGGAATACCACTGTGCTGGGAAAGGTGATCGAAACCCTGCAAGCCGCTGAGGTCAAAAATATTACTCTGGTTACTAACTCAACAACTGCCCTTCAAATTACAAATTACAAATTACCCATCACCCTCAACGATGGCGGCGAGATGCTTGTGTCCATTCAACTCGGTTTGCAGGCGCAAAAACCGTCAGCGGAGGCAACTCTCATTTGTCTCGGCGATCAGCCCCAGGTCGAGGAAAGAAGCGTGCGAAGCGTCTGCGATGCGTTCCGTCAAAACAGGTCCCGCATTGTCGTGCCAAGTTATCAAATGCGGCGCGGGCATCCCTGGTTGGTCACAAGGGAATTATGGGATGAGGTGTTGCAAATGCGCGCGCCCGAATCGATGCGCGACTTTCTAAACGCACACAAAAATGACATTTTGTATGTGGAATACGATTCACCCAGCATCTTACAGGATATCGACAATCCCGCAGACTACTTGAAATATAAGCCGTGACGTGCTATTGTGAATATGAGAAAGGAGGTTGCCATGTCAGACCTAACTTTGATCGCTGAGGATATTCGTAACGTCATGCAATCCATGGATGAAGCGTGCCATGCCATGAAAATCATTAAAGCGCACCATACTGCACAAGCCGCTGATGAGTCACACCCCATCACTCAAACATTGTATGAAGACGAAAACCCGGATCTCGCTGCGTTTGACTTATTTCGCACAAAAATGATGGAATTGCACGAACGTCTTAGCAAGCTCAAAATCGTGCTTGATGATGAAGAGGCTTTTGCAGTCGATGAATTGGCGGATGCGCTTAGCATGGCAAATACAGGTCACCGCGCAGATTATCGTCGGACGCCGCGCATGAAAGATTAAGAGCCCATGTAAGCGTTTGACCTCCTGTAAATGGAGGTCAATTCTGGCACTTGCACCGTACGCAACGCAATCCAGTTGCTATTTTGGGGGTGTGGTGTTGACAATCTGACTTACAACAGCTAAACTCGCCCCATTCAAAATTTGGAGCGAGTGCATGAAATACTTTATTATTGTGAACCCCACCTCGGGTCATGGGCTTGGTGAAAAGTCCATTCCGCATATTGAATCCAGCCTGCGCGAAAGCGGGCTGGATTTTACGTTGGTACGTACAGAGCGCATGTGGCACGCCGCCGAGTTGGCGGAAGGCGCGGCGCGGGACGGCTACAATGTGATCGTGTGTGCCAGCGGCGATGGGACGGTCAACGAATCCATCAACGGAATTATGAAGGCGAAAAAGGCCGGGCACAATAGCGTTGCGTTCGGCGTGCTGGGCATCGGTACTGGCAACGACTTCGCTGGCGGCACGGGCATTCCCACAAACTTAAATGACGGCTTGAAAGCGCTGGTCGCAAACAAACGCAAAACCATTGACATTGGTTTGGTAAAAGGCGGCGATTATCCCGAAGGCAGGTATTTTGGCAACGGCATCGGCGTCGGCTTTGACGCGGCAGTTGGCAACGAAGCGGTCAAAGTCCGCTGGGCGCGCGGCTTGCCCGCCTATCTCATTGGCGTGATTAAAACCGTCTTCCTTTATTACAATCCCCCGCAGGTTGAAATCATTTTGGATGACAAGGAAACCATCAACCAGGTATCGCTGATGATCTCGGTCATGAACGGCAGGCGCATGGGCGGCGGCTTTAAAATGACACCCGACAGCAAATCAGATGACGGATTGTTCGATCTGTGCATCGCTGAGACCGCATCCAAGAGGCGCATCCTCGGGCTTATCCCCCACTTCCTGCAAGGGACACAAGCGACCCAGCCCGAAGTGAAGATGCGGCGCGCGAAAAAAGTTTCGATCAGATCCCTGGATAAGACATTCCCCGCACATGCAGATGGAGAATTCATCTGCCTCGAAGGTTCAGCCTTGACTTTGGAATTGCTCCCGCTCGAATTGGAAATTATCTGCACTTGAGTAAACACAGACCCTAAAGGTTTCCAAAAACCTTTAGGGTCTTTCCGAGAGAAAAAATGAACTGGCTTATCAACTTTATCATCCGAGTTTACACACGAGTCGCTTGCAGACTTGACGTGTCTGACTTGCATAAGATCCCCATGCGGGGACCGTTGATCGTGATCTCCAATCACACAGGTCAGATCGAAGTGCCTTTGATTTTTGCACACCTCCAGCCGCGCAAAATGACGGGCTGGGCAAAGATCGAATCTTGGGATAATAAATTTTTGAACTGGGTCTTCGGTGTTTGGGGCATCATCCCTGTGCGGCGCGGCGAAGCGGATATGCACGCACTCAAAGCCGCCTTGCGCGCACTTGACAAAGGTTTCATCTTCGGCATTGCCCCCGAAGGGACTCGGAATTACAACGGAGTACTCAGGCGTGCCATGCCCGGCGCGGTGACCGTTGCCCTGCACACCGGCGCGACTATCATTCCCGTGGCACATTGGGGCGGAGAGAATTTTATGAAGAATCTCAAACGCTTCAAGCGGACAGATTATCACATCCGCGTGGGCGAGCCTTTTAAGGTGAAGGTTGAAGGAGTGAAGGTGACTTCGGAGATACGTCAGCAGATCGTGGATGAGATGATGGTGCAAATTGCGCTGTTGCTGCCGGAAGAATATCGCGGGGCATACGCTGAGATGTGCAAGACACCACCACACTTTATCGTTAAAACGGAACGCGGACTTTAGTCCGCGTTTTTTGTTTTTATATATTATACGAGCCTCACTACCATACATTCACCAATTTTTACCGCGAAGAGCGCCAAGTTATAAAGCTTTTCTTTGCGATCTTCGCGAGCTTTGCGGTTCAACTTTGATATTTTTACGGTAGAGAATTGCGGGCTAAAGTCCGCGCTCCGGGTTACAACTTCATTTGATAGGCGTTCGTTTCGCGCTTCTTGAAGCCTACTCGCACATATAATCTATTTGCGGCTTCGCGCATGGGATTGGATGTGAGCGAGATGTTTTTTGCGCCTTTTTCGCGCGCGAGGTCAATTGCATATTTCATCAGGGCGTCGCCGATCCCCTGTCCGCGGGCCGAGGTGTCGACGATAACATCTTCGATGATCGAGCGAATGCCGGTGGGGACGCGGTAGACTGTCAACGTGAGCGCGCCAACGATTTGGCCGCCGTCACTGCGGGCAACCATCAGCGTGGATGATGCATCTCGGACGAGATCAGCCAGATCGTTAAGCGAAGGCGGCGGGTTGTTA
The DNA here is from genome assembly GCA_020717985.1 of Herpetosiphon sp. Classification (GTDB taxonomy): domain Bacteria; phylum Chloroflexota; class Anaerolineae; order Anaerolineales; family Villigracilaceae; genus Villigracilis. The sequence continues at coordinate 5,768 of DYDH01000252.1, forward strand.
TTCGTCAACTGGGGAATCAGGCGCTGGAATGCATCGAACAGTTCCTGATCCGCTTGAGTCACGATGTCAATTTGCATGTGAAGCTCCATTGAAAAAATCTTCAAACACAAAGGACACGAAGTACACAAAGGTTAATAAATCAAAAACAATTCCGTCGTGACCTTAGTGACCTTCGTGTTTAATTGCTTTTTTTGGGATGATACTCAGCACAAGATAGTATGCGACATAGATGAACGAAGCCCATACCACCCATTTTGGCTGGTTGGGATATAGAAGCAATCCCCAAATGCCAATTGCGCCGTAAAGATAGGTGAGTGCGAGTGTGAGCGTACGCAAATAACTATTGCGCGACGGGTAAATATATTTTATGGGAATGAAGACCAACACATTGAACAACATCAGGAAACCGAAATTCCACCACTGCGGCAAATTCATCAACAACATGTAAAGCGCGGCAACGTTCCAATAGGAAGGGAAACCTTTGAAATGATGGTCGTCGGTCTTTGCGTCGGATTGCGTGAATTGATAGGCGGAGGTCAACAAAATGGAACACGCGGCAAACAA
>DYDH01000253.1 GCA_020717985.1 Herpetosiphon sp.
TAACGTATCCAACCGATCCACCCCGCCGAGGGCTGCCAGCAGCGCGAGGAGGAAGATACTACGCTGTGAGTTTTCCGTCTGGCTCAAATAGGTCATGATAAACAGCAGAAGGATCAAATGCGTGAGCGGATTCTCCAGCCCGGATGTCGAATAATCAATGAATGCCTTTGAAACGGAAAAGATCAGCAGTCCCAGGATCGCGCCCTTGGCAGATGATGCATTCTTGAAGGCAAAGATCGTCGCCGTCAAAATGGAGAGCGTAATGGAGATAAAGATGTTCAGGAAATACATCTGTCCCTGTCCAAAGGGATTGCTCTTCCAAAAGTTGAAAATGAAATTCGCCGTTGCCTGAATCAAAAACCACAGCGGATGTGTAAACGTCTGCACCCGCTCGCCGATATTGAAGACGGGACCGTAGCCATGCAGAAAATTTTCCAGTGAACGAAACGTAATGATCGCATCGTCGCTGACCCACGAAGTTCTGATGACCAGCAATGAATAGATCGCCAGAAACGGGATGATGAGCATTTTGGGTTTGATAAGCCGTGAATTCATAAGGGGCAAGTATAATTCAAAGATAGACTGAGGACGAAGGACGGATGACCGAGGAAAGGACTCGGTCATTTTTATCGTCTATAATTACCCAGCGAACATTCCTCCATCCACAGTCCTTTGTCCTTCGTCCTTAATCAAGGAGTTCCCGTGCCCTTCAAATTTGAGAAGTTGGAAGTTTATCAACTTGCATTGGCATACGTTGACCTGATCTACGATCTTTCAGCGCAACTCCCAAAGAGTGAAGAGTACAACTTAAAATCGCAGATCATTCGCGCGGCAACGTCTGTGGTTTTGAATATCGCAGAAGGTTCCACCGCGCAGAGCGACCCGGAACAAAGTCGGTTTTTAGGAATGGCTGTTCGATCTGTTTTGGAAACAGTCGCCTGTCAGCACATTATCCGCCGAAGGAAATTCATTGCCGATACGGTATTTCTTGATAAAGTCGAAGAAGATGCGCGCATCCTTGCCGCCAAGCTACACGCCTTCCGCAATTCGCTGAAACCAAATCACCAAATCCGCGAATCAGAATCGCCTTACAATATAGACGAAACTTAACCTCCGTCCTCGGTCCTCCGTCCTCAACCCATGTCCACCATTGATGAGATCAAATCCAAGATAGATATCGTAGACCTCGTGTCCGAGGCTGGCGTCAAACTGCGTCACGCTGGCAAGAACTATACGGGATTCTGTCCATTCCACGAGAACAAGCATACGCCTGCCTTCGTGGTTTGGCCTGAGTCTGGCACGTGGCGCTGTTTTGGTCAATGCAATGAGGGCGGCGACATCTTCAAGTTTGTGATGAAGCGCGAAGGGATTGATTTCAAGGAAGCCTTAAATAAATTAGCCGACCGCGCGGGAGTGAAGGTTGAATCTTTCGTTGCCGAGAAACCCGAAGCCAAAGAAGCGCACGAACATCTGCGCGCCTTGCTTGAAGACGCGATCATTTTTTATCGAACGCACCTTTTTAATAACAAGGACGTGTTGACCTATTTGCATGAAAAGCGCGGATTAACCGACGCAACCATTGAAACCTTTGGCATGGGATACGCCCCGCATGGTTACGACAACCTGCTCAAAAGTTTTACCGCCAAGGGCTATACCCAGCAGGAATTAATTGATGCGGGCATGTTATCTGTCCGTGAAAGTGATGTTGAAGGTTCAACGTCCAATGCTCAACGCGTTTACGACAAATTCCGCAACCGCATCATGATTCCCATCCGCGATGAGAATGGGAAGATGGCGGGCTTCGGCGCGCGCATCGTGGACCCGAATGATGTCCCCAAGTTTTTGAATTCACCTGAAACGCCGATCTTTACAAAGGGACATATCCTTTATGGATTGGACCGCGCGCGCAAGCCGATCCGTGTGGCTGATCAGGCTGTGATCGTGGAAGGTTATCTGGATGTCATCGCGCTGCATCAGGCGGGCTACGAGAATGTCGTCTCGCCGATGGGCACGGCGCTGACCGAAGACCAGTTGCGATTATTGAAACGCTCCACGCGGCGGATCGTCCTCGCGCTCGACCCGGATGCGGCGGGACAAAAAGCCGTCCTGCGCGGACTGGACGCGGCGCGTTCGGCGATGGATCGCGAAGGCGAACTGGGGTTCGATGCCCGTGGGTTGCTCCGCAACGAAGCGCGTTTGCAAGCAGATCTGCGCGTGGCGTCCATGCCAGATGACCTCGATCCTGATGAGATCGTGGCGCGTGACAAGGATGAGTGGAAGCGTCTGATCGAGAATGCCAAGCCCATCGTGACGCATGTGATGGATTCGCTGGCGGCTGGTCGGAACTTGAACGACGCGAAAGTAAAGAATGAAATCGCGGCGCAGGTTCTTCCGTTGATCGAAGACCTGCCAAGTCCGCTGGAACGGGATACGTACCGTCAGGCGCTGGCGCGAATGCTGCGGGTGGACGAAGGCTCATTGACGAGCGCCCAGCCTCAGGGTCAGGTAGTGAGGCGCAAACCTCGCGGGGCAGACCAAGTCCAAAGAGTCGAAAAAAATCAGGTGGTGGCGCTCAATCCCACTTTGAAAATCGAATCCTATTGCATCGGCGTTTTGTTCCGCAAGCCCGCCTTGTTATATCGCCTTGATAGAACACTCCAGGAGTTTGGGCTAAGCGCACTGGCAGTGGAGGATTTCGAGTATACTGACCATCAGTTGGTGTTTGACGTGATCCGACTGGCTGTGGAACAGGACGAGAAGGAACATCAGCATTATGTGATGACTCACTTGCCCGAAACGATCAGCGATGTTTCAAAAGATTTACTTGCACAAACAGAACAGCTTGACCCTGTGGACGATAAATTGCTGGAAGAATTGCTCGCGCGTTTTATGGATCTGCGCCGCGCAAACGCGATGGCCAACGTTAATCAACTGCGCTTTCTGCAAGAGGAGGAACAACAGCAGGGCGGCGCGAATATAAAAATGTACCAGGAACAGGCTGTTCAATTTACAAGGCTGCTCAATAGTTTGGATCAGGCAAAAAGAAAGTTGTCGTCAAAGCGGCAGATGTAACTGAAATTCGGAAGTTCCACTTCCGATGCACTCCGCTCGTTAGTGGAAGAAGAGGAACCAATGCCTGCTAAAGCAAAACCCAATTCCAAAGCAAAACCAAAACAAAAGCCCAAGGCAAAGACGTTGTTCGGCGCCAGCAAGCCAAAAGTGAAAAAATCGAAACGTTCATCAGATGTTCTTTTTACTCCCCTGATCGATGACGATCTCCTGCTCGATGTGGCGGCGGATGAGATCATTGAGCCGGACGAATCCCTGCTTGCGCAACAGGACGAGGACATTGATGAAGCTTTGTTATTGCATTCGCACGAGGTTGCGGCTGATCTTTCTGAAGACCCTGTGCGCTTGTATTTACGCGAGATCGGTCAGGTGAAACTTCTTGATTCTGACAGCGAGTTCCGCCTTGCCACGCTCAGCGAAGCAGATCGTCATATCGCAATGCTTGGCAAACTGAAACAGCGTAAAGGTGTTTCGCAGGCTTCTTCAATCTATCATTCGCTGCTTTCGGAGATGCTCACTTCGTGGGAACGTCTTATTGAAGATGCCGAACAGCTCGACCATGAACTTCCAAACCTTGCTTTGATGATCGCCGAAGCCCAGTCGCTTCATGCGGGCTGGCAATTTGATTCCCCTTCCTACTTCCGCGCCTATTTGAACAATGGACATTGGGGAGTGGATCATCTTTGGGATGGTCTTGCCCGACATGCCTACGGAGTTTTTCTTAACCTGCACCTGCTTCCGTTTAAATATGCTGAGTGGCTGCTGACGTATGTCAGCGACCAGCACGCCTTTCCTTCCCAGCGGCTTCTCTATCGCAACCTGCCATCCGATGAAGACCTGTTCAGCGAAATGGACGCGGTCCATGCCCGCGCAGTGGATGGGAATCAGGCATTGATCCGCGCGAACCTGCGTTTGGTGGTAAGTGTGGCCAAGCGCTATCTTGGACGCGGCATGTCTCTGCTTGACCTGATCCAGGAAGGCAACATGGGTCTATTGCGCGCGATCAACAAATTCGACCCGCGCCGTGGATTCAAGTTCAGCACGTATGCCACGTGGTGGATACGCCAGTCCATTAATCGTTCGATTGCGGAACAGGCGCGCACCATTCGCATTCCCGTCCATTTATTTGAATCGATCTCGCGTATTTTGCGCGCGCAAAGGCATTTAACGCAGGTGTTGGGCAGGGACCCAAGCAAGGCGGAACTGGCACTGGAAATTGGTTATCTTTCCGCTTCGGATGTGCAAATGATATTGCGCGCGCGCGCTGAGAATAAGCCGATCAAATCTGAATTGCAGGAACGCCTTGATATTGCCACGCAAAAAGTAAATCGTATTCTGCGTTCGGCAGAGGAACCCATTTCACTCGAAGGACCGGTGGGGGATGAAGATTCAAGTTCGCTGGGCGATTTCATTGAAGATGAAGATGCTCCATCTCCCATAGATGTCGCCGCGCGAGAGATGCTTCGTGAGCAGGTTCAACATGCGCTGGAATCACTTTCAGACCGCGAGCGCGAAGTATTGGAACTGCGTTTTGGCCTGCACGATGGGAAAGAGCATACATTGGAAGAAGTGAGCCACTATTTCAATGTGACCCGTGAGCGGGTGCGGCAGATCGAAGCGAAGGCTCTGCGGAAGATGCGCCACCCCGCACGCAGCCGTGATTTGCGTGATTATTTAGGCGATTGAATTTGAACATGTCATCCCGTAAGCCGCGTTTGAAATGTGACTTACGGGATTTTTTTACACGTATGTTTTGTGAAATACGGCGCATTTCCTAGCCTCGGCAAGTCTATTATGATATACTGGACTAAAAGTGTCTTATTTCACACACAGAAGAGGTTTTTATGTTGTTGGAATATATTGCCATTGCAGTCATGATCGCGGTTGCCACATTTATTGCGATTGCCGCGATAGGTCTGGGGGAGTTGTTTGGTCCCAAGAGAAATTCCGAGGCAAAATCCACGCCTTACGAATCAGGCATGAGTCCGTACGGCGAAGGGACGCGGCGTATGCCCGTCCGCTTTTATTTGATCGCTGTCTTGTTCATCCTCTTTGATATTGAAGTCGTTTTCTTTTTACCCTGGGCGATTGCATTTCGCAAACTGGGCATGTTCGGTTTGTTTGAAATGGTCGTCTTTATAGTTATCTTATCGGTAGGCTATGTGTACGCGTGGAAGAAAGGAGCGTTGGAATGGGAATAGAGCAAAAGCTCGGTGATATGGGCGTGGTCACCACCACACTTGAAAATGTTGTAAATTGGTCTCGTACAAATGCCATGTGGCCGATGTTGTTTGGGCTGGCTTGCTGTGCGATCGAGATGATGGCGGCGCAAGCCTCGGACTATGACATGAGCCGCTTCGGCATGGAGTTGATGCGTGCCAGTCCGCGCCAATCTGACCTGATGATCGTGGCGGGGCGCGTCTCGAAGAAGATGGGACCTGTCCTCCGCCGACTGTACGACCAGATGCCCGAACCGAAGTGGGTGATCGCCATGGGCGATTGCGCTTCGTGCGGCGGCGTCTTCAATAACTACGCCATCTTTCAGGGAGTTGATGAAGTTGTCCCTGTGGATGTGTACGTGGCGGGTTGTCCGCCGCGCCCCGAGGCTTTGATCCACGGCGTGCTCACTTTGTACGAAAAGGTGAACGGCGAGAAGTTCAAGGATCTGACTGAGAAATATAAATAAATAATTCTGAGACCTGACAGGTTTTAGAAACCTGTCAGGTCTTTGGGAAATGTATATGGATACAAGACTCGAACCCATTGTAAAAATTATTCAGGAAAAGTTCGGTGCGACCTTTGAAGAGTTCCGCGATGAAGTGCATCTGTTCCTAAAGCCTGAGCAGATCGTGGATGCGCTGACTCTTTTACGCGATGAACATAAATTTGAACTACTCTCGGCGTTGACTGCCGTGGATTATTATCCACAACAAAATCCTCGATTTCATGTGGTGTATCAATTGACTTCGCTTGCCCAGAATCTATCGGTGCAGATCAGAGTCCCAGTAAACGGGACCAGCCCCAAGGTGCCGACTGCGACGGGGCTGTATGGCGTGGCGAATTGGCGTGAGCGTGAACTCTTCGATATGTTTGGCATCGAGGTTGATGGTCATCCTGATCCGCGTCGTATATTGATGCCAGAGGGAACCGAAGGGCATCCGCTCCGCAAAGATTTTCCGCTGGGATATGAAGAACCGCAGTTCAGTTTTAACTTTGATGAAATCG
>DYDH01000608.1 GCA_020717985.1 Herpetosiphon sp.
GCCTTCCTCGAACGTGCTGACATATTCATGTCCGCGCAGCGCCTCGCGTACTGCCTGCCTCAGCCTGCCCGTCCCCTTGCCGTGGATGATCCGCACAAAAGGCAGACCCGAAAGAAACGCCTGCTCCAAATATCTTTCCATCTTATCCAGCGCATCCTCAGCCATCAATCCGCGCAAGTCCACTTCCATGCCGGGGGAGGACGTTCTGAGCGACGAGGAACGAGATGACGAGTTCTCATTACTTATTACTCGTTTCTCGTTACTCGCATCCTGTTTCTCTTGACTCGACCTTCTTACCAAATCAGATAACCTCACCCGCATCCGAACTGACCCGATCTGGACTTCCGCATCGGACTCGCCCAAAGCTGTTACCAATCCCTCGGCATTCAACGAGCTGACGGTGACCCGTTCGCCCAATTTAATGGACGAAGGACCAGGGACCGAAGACCGTCCTCCGTCTTCCGTCCTCCGTCGTTCCACCGGCTGCTCCACCTTTTCTTCCATCTTCTCCATTTTCTCTTCAATGGCTTTGATGGCCTGCAAAGGCTGGCTGGCCTTTTTGAGTTGACCCTTCAGCGAGTCAATGTTTCGTTTCAACACCGCCACTTCCAACTCGCCTTCGGCGCGGGCTTTGGCCAAAGTTTCACGGCGTTCATCTTCAATTTTTTCGAGACGCTTTTCAAGGTCGCGGGTTTGCGCTTCCAGTTTATCGCGCGCCTTCTCCAACTTCTCGCGCTCGCGGGATGTGCGGTTGCGTTCCTTGCGGATGTCGTCCAGCAATTTGTCCGCCCGCAGATCCAGCGGATTAATTTCCGCCCGCGCATCGTCAATGATGGATTGTGGAAGCCCCAATTTCTGCGCGATCAACAAGGCTTTGGACCTGCCCGGGAGTCCCAGAGTCAGCTTGTAGGTGGGGCGAAGCGTTTTGATGTCGAACTCCAAAGAAGCATTGACCACGCCATCCGTCCCATGCGCGAAGGTTTTAAGTTCGGGAAAGTGCGTGGCAACCAAAGTCATCGCGCCTGATTCAAGCAGATGGCTGAGGATTGCGCGCGCGATGGCCGCGCCTTCCTGCGGGTCTGTGCCTGAGCCAAGTTCGTCGAAGATCACCAGCGAACGGTT
>DYDH01000254.1:0-5251 GCA_020717985.1 Herpetosiphon sp.
CGCTTCAACGTCAGTTGGTTCGGCATCACGCACCCCGATCCGCTGTTCTACATGCCAAGTTTCATGGGGCACGTGGATTACTTCCCGACCATTCCTGAAGTTGCAGTATCCATCGGTATCTTCTCCGCTGGCATCATGGCGTTCGGATTGCTCGCCAAATACTTCCCCGTCTTTGAATCGGAAGGTCATCACGAAGCTCACGCGGCGGATTGAGCAAGTACAAGGTAGACAAGTAGACATGTAAACACGGAACACGCTATACTTGGGGCGTGTTCCGTGTTTTGTAATACTTCAATTTTCACTCTTTCATCCTTCCTCCTTCATCCTTCCGCAAATGCGCCCTTCCTTTTTCCACCACCTCCACCCGCCGACCATTCCAGCCGCACAAGCGCGCTGGCGTCACACGTTGGGCGCAGGCGGGACTGCAGTCTTCCTCATGCTCATCATCGGCGTGACGGGAATTCTGGAGATGTTTTACTACGCCCCAAATCCGCAGGAAGCCGCGCTTTCGGTGCAGACTATCACCTATCACGTCCCTTTCGGCTGGTTGATCCGTAATCTGCATTACTGGGCGGCGCAGGCATTGATCGTGGTTTCGGCGATTCATTTTTTGCGGATTATTTTCACTGCTGCCTACGGAAGTCCGCGCCGATTCAACTATTTGCTCGGACTGGCGTTGTTCGTCCTCTCGCTCATGCTTGACTTCACAGGCTATATCCTGCGCTGGGATATGGACATCTGCTGGCCGCTGACCACTGGCACAAACCTGCTGAAAACGATTCCCTTCATGGGAGAGTTTCTCTTCCGTGTTGCAGTCGGCGGAGGGCAAGCCTGTGCCACAGCTTTGCTTCGTTTTTACACCTGGCACATCTTCGGCTTAACCATCCTCGTCGTCATCCTCGGCTTTTGGCACGCCTTCCGCGTCCGCCGTGACGGAGGGATTGCCGTCCCACCGCCAACGCTCCGCGTTCATGCTGAACGCATCTCGCGTAATGAGCTTGTCCGCCGCGAAGTGCTGGCGATTTTTATTGTCAGCATTATTCTCATTTTGCTATCTATCTTTTTTCCCGCGCCCATTGCCCCTGCCATGACGGGCAAACCCAATCCCAACGCAGAAGCGCATGCGCCCTGGTTCTTCCTCTGGGTTCAGCAAATGCTCAAATGGGGTGACCCGTTTATTTTCGGCGTTCTCATCCCGCTCGGTATTTTGGCTTTCCTAGCCCTCATTCCGTACGTTTTCCCCAAACCTGCTGACGCTGATGTTGGAAGTTGGTTTCCGAAGTCCAACCGCCTTGTACAAGTGATTGTTGGGTTGATTGGACTATTTATCCTCATCTTGACTTTCGTAAACAAGTAAAAAGGTAAACAGGTATTCATCCTTCATAATTTATCCTTCATCCTTTCTTCCTCATGCGCCGCCTCCTTCCCCTTTTCTCGTTTTTCCTCTTCCTGTCCATCGCACTCGTCTGGTATCTGGATTCGCGCCAGTCTGACGCCGTTGAATTGATTCCCACGATTACAGGAAAACCTGAATACTGCATCACCTGCCATGCGGATTTGCCAGAGATCAGCGCATCACATCCAGTTAAAACTTTCGGTTGTGTATCCTGTCACGGCGGGGAACGGCTTGCGCTCGACGCAGACTTGGCGCACAGCACCATGCGCGGCGGAGCGAATCCATCTGACCTGACAGTGGTGGAGGAATCATGTGGCGGAACTTCGTGTCACTCAGGCAGCGAAGCAGATGACCGTCACCACATCCAGCGGGTGATGACCAGCGTCCAGTCCACATACGCGGGCGCGATTGCCAATATCAGCTATACATTTGGCACGCAAACAGATTTAGCCGCCCATTTCGGAATTAGCGCTGTTACTGATGAAGAAACAAAAACGGGAATCAAATCGCTTTCTGCGTTCGACCCGACCAGTGAGGAAAATCCCTTTATCCAACAATTTGGCGAAAACTGTCTGGCTTGCCATGTGAATGCCGCGCCGCGTGAAGGGGAGGCATACGCGCGACAAACGGGATGCGCTGCTTGCCACTCCCCAACTCCTCTCTCTTCGAGTGAAGAAAAACAACACACCCTCACCACAGCCATCCCCTATACCCAATGCAACACTTGCCATAATCGCGGCAACTACGACCTGCGGACAATGACCTTCCTCGAACGCACCGACCAGCCGACCAACAGGATGGAAGATACGTATCATCCCAATTCGCGCTTCACGCAATGTGAATACACCCTCGACTGCGTAGATTGTCACACCCGCAATGAAACAATGGGCGACGGCGACATTCACCAGGATCAGGCGTCCATTCAATATGTGCAATGCAAAACCTGTCACGGCACATCCACAGAACTGCCATTGACCAAAACCCTCACCGACCCGAACGATATTGCCTTCATACTCGACTTCCTCAACCCAATCATGGGCTTGAAACTCGGAGACACCATCATCTTGACCGAAACAGGCGAGCCGATCTGGAACGCCCGCCAACTGCCAGACGGCATGTTTGAAATGGTCGGCAAAGCCACCATACAATATTTCCCCTTTCGACCCGTCATGGGAACCGCCTGCGAACAAAATCCCGAAGAGCAGGAATCCCATTATTGCCACGAATGCCATGCAGTGGAAAAATAAAATGACCGAAATTTCCCGCCGTGATTTTCTCAAACTTGCCCGCGATGGATTTTTCTATCTCAGCGGCGCTCTGGCATTTGTCGGCTTCCTCCGCTTTTTGGATTACGACCCCAACCCCGCACAAAAAACTGAATTCGACCTTGGGCTTGCCGAAAAATATCCGATTGGATCTCGCATCATCCTGCCTGAAATCCCCGCCCTACTGATTCACACTGATAGCGGATTCTCCGCCCTCAGCCTGACCTGCACCCATTTAGGCTGCGCCCTCGAACCCAACGCCGAAGGCTTCACCTGTCCCTGTCACAACTCGCGCTTCGACGCCGAAGGCAGGGTCTCGCACGGTCCCGCCGCAAAATCCCTGCCAGCCTTGCGCGTCGAACTGACCGCCGAAAGCCGCCTCATCCTCCACCTCACCTGAGCGGCTTTTCATCCAGCGCCGTGTAAAAATCCACGCGCCCGATGATTTCTTCCGCCAATATCAAGAGGAAAAGAACGGGACTGATCCACACGCCAAGCGGATTCGACGCGAAGAGCAGAATCCCCGCCCCAAGTAGTGCCGCTGCGCTCAGCCCCACCCGCAAGTTGGTGACTGACCCTTCGGCTTTTGGCTTCGCTGAAAGCACCATCGCCAACTCCACAGCCAGCAACGCCAGGACTGCAAAGTCTTCTGACTTTGCACCCAAAAGATTGACCATCGCCACATTCCCAAGCAGCGCCGCCGTGATAAAAAATCCCGCCGTCGTGCGCCACGTATTCCACGCAGGCATCGGTCGCAATTGATACACCTTCGCCATGCTGTAAATCAACCCAAGCCCAAGCAGGGACGTGACCCACTTGATTTCTGGCATCACAAACCCCGCCAGCCAGCCCGCCCCGAACAAGCCAAAAAATAAAATCTCACGGCTCAACCATGACTTCTTCAAATGGAAAGGAGCACGCCACGCGTTACGCTTCGCGCCGAGATGAGCAAACGAGAAAAGTCCCCCCAGCCCCAAACACAAGCCGATCATCAAATATGGAATCAGCGGAATTGACTCGGTCATCCACAGCGCCGCCCAAAACGCGCCGACAGCCATTTGAACTAAAAGCGTGAACGCCACCAAAGGCATCTCACTCTTTTGGTGTCTGGGACGAATCTCCTCGGAATTGGAAATCTTCTTCTCCAAATCATTCCCCATCGCCACATGCGGCTTGACCACCAAATGCGGCTCCGTGCGCGAGTTATTCGGCAAAGGGAATGGATGTTCGCTTGCGGGCAGTTCCCAAAGTTCCGACCATTGACCGTGGACGGTGGACGGTTGATGACCACGGTCTACGGTCAACCGTCCATCGTCTAATTCAACAAAGTTCAACACCCGCATCGGACAAGCCGCCACACAAGACGGAGGGAACCCCGCATCAATATTATCGAAGCAGAAATTACATTTCGACATTTGACCCAGTTCAGGGTTGAAGCGCGGAGCATTGTACGGGCATGCCCACGAACAATATCCGCAGCCCATACATTTATCGGGGTCAATGTAAACAATCCCATCCGCGCGGTGGATGTATGCATCCGTGGGACAAACGCCCGCACACTTGGGATGTTCGCAATGATTGCACGCAATAGATAAATTATAGGCAAAGACATTATTTATCCACGCATCACCCGCCTGAACCCACCCGCCACCAGAAACCTCAATCACCCGCCGCCACATCACGCCGACGGGTAAATTATTTTTATCCTTGCACGCTTCCTGACAGGCTTTGCAGCCCGAACACGCGCTTGAGTCGAAGGTGAAGGCATAAGTCATGGGGTTTGAAGGTTGGAAGGTTTGAAAGTTGGAAGGTCAGGGCGATGCTCAACTTGCAACCTTCCAACCTGTAACTTTTTAACCTCAACCATAATCGTCTGCTGTGCCGAGCCAAACGCCAGCGGAGTCCATCTATGGGACGTGAGCACGTTGATACAGCCGCCGTGGTCAACGCCGTTTGCGTCGGGTTTCCACCACGCGCCCTGCGGAATGTCTACTACGCCAGGCAAAATGCGCGGCGTAACTCTGGCTGGGATGACCAACTCACCGCGGTCATTCCACACGCGGACAAGGTCGCCGTCGTGGATATCTCTTGCGGCGGCGTCAATCGGGTTGATGAAAATTCTCTGCGGGAATGCCTCTTGCAGCCAGTCGTTGTTGGCGTGCGTGGAATGGACTCGCGCAAGTGTGTGATGTCCGATAGCTTGCAAAGTGTATTCGCCCTGAGCGGAGCCGCCCGCACTTGGCGGCGTAGTCGAAGGGCGTGCGGGCATAAACGCGGGCTTCGACTGTCGCTCAGCCCGAAAAGGATGTTCCCATTCCTGAATATATTTCGGCACGGCGGGGATTTCGTTGGGATTGCCCATGTCGTGCAGTTGTTTGGAGAAGATTTCAATTTTGCCGCTGGGCGTATTGAGCGGATATTTCAGCGGGTCGGCGCGGAAATCGGCGAAGGCGATTTTTGGATTCGTGACAGGGTTGGAATATGCGCCAAGATTCTTTTCGATGAATTCATCGAGAGTCGGCAAGTCAGGAAAACGAGTTGACCTGAAAACATCCAAACACCATTCCACCCAATCCTTTTCATCGCGTCC
>DYDH01000254.1:5329-6271 GCA_020717985.1 Herpetosiphon sp.
CGGCTCGACCAGTTTGGGTTGCAGAATCACTTCGTCGCCGTACTTCCAGCCGTCTTCGACGCCCCAGGTTTCGAACTGCGTGCAGGCGGGCAGGATGATGTCGGCGAACATGCCTGTGGGCGTGAGGAAATTATCCTGCACGACGATGAACTCAACTTTGGATTCGTCGCGCAAAATTTCAGCGGAGCGGTTCACGTCGGCGTGCTGGTTGATGAGGCAGTTGGTGGCGACGGCATAGATCAATTTGATATTATTTTGCAGGCGCGGCACGCCAAGAACTCCCTCAGCGGAGGTCAAGGCTTGGGCGCGCAAACAAGCCTCAGTCCAGAGAAAGACGGGGATGTTCGCTCGGACAGGATTCTCTCCCAGCGGAAAAACAGTCCAGTGAGGTCCACCATCCTCCGCCTGTAATCCCAATCCGCTTGCCCAACCGCCAGAGATTCCCACGTTGCCCGAAATCGCTGCCAGCACACAGCCCGCGCGGACAACCTGCTCGCCATAGGCGCGGCGCTGCATCCCGTAGCCCTGAACCAACGCGGCTGGCTTGGACGTGGCGTACTCGCGGGCAACCCGCGCAATGGTTGCGGCAGGGACGGCGGTGATGGCTTCTGCCCATTCGGGTGTTTTGGGAATTCCGTCGCGCGCGCCAAGCAGGTAATCGCTGTAACTTTCTGCGCCCTCGACGGGCATTTGACTCGCGTCAAAGCCGACGCAATGCGTGCGGACAAAATCGGCGTCGTGCAAATTTTCGGTCAGCATCACGTACGCCATCCCGCTCATCATCGCGGCGTCGGTGCCAGGGCGGATGGGAATCCACTCGTCGGCGAGAGCGGCGGCAGAGAGCGAGTGACGCGGGTCAATGCAAACCACGCGCGCGCCGTTTTCCCGCGCAAGTTTGATGAAGTAATCGGAGTTGGTGCCGTCGCGCATCTCGGCGGGGTT
>DYDH01000255.1 GCA_020717985.1 Herpetosiphon sp.
CACCGGAATGGCTCCATATAGGCGGTCAGTAACATGGCCCAACATGCCGATAAAGTGTCTGGCGAGTGCACCGGTGCACCGGGTCTACCAGCGGAATCAATCCTGGAACGGGCGGCTCGCCATGGGCAGTCTGCCCAAAAATCGTGGGGAAAGGCGGGAGGCAAAAAAGAGACCGGCCCTTGGGGAGACAAGGGCCGGTCAACAGAAAAGAGGAGAAAGGAGATAAGAATTACTTCTTATGCCTTTTGTTATTGCAAAGGGTGTGCCAATATAACGGGAGACGCTGAAGATAAGGATATCTCTCTGCAATGTATGGTGATTTTTAATTATGCGAATTTAGCGGTGGCGGGCCAGATAATCCTATTATTTTTACTAAATCCTAGCGATTAGGGCGATGATTAAATTTTATCGTACAATTCTAATGTGTTATGGTAGGTATAAATTTTTCAACTTAGCCTGACGTCCTTGGCCCTGTCCGTCTGAGTCTCACCGGGGGCGATGGCGCTAAGCGTAGCCAAGATTAGCAAAAGAACCCAATAGCAGCTCGATTTTTTAACTGCAGCCCCCCGTCTTGGCAGTAAAGGCGGCTCTCCCGGACTTTCCTTAGTCAAAATCAGATTGCAATGCAGTTTCGTAATCCTGGCCACCGTAGTAAATACCAATGATAGAGACTAAATCCGTGTTCACGGCGAAGGCAATCACGGCACGTTTTTTGTAATTAGTGATGCGTAGTCCAGGACGAACGTCATCGCGGCGGGTGCCTCGAAGTGGGAAGTCCTGTAGGCTTTCGCAATATGCGACGATAGAACTGGTATAGCGCTCGGCAATTTCTGGCGAAGCGGCAGCCGAGATGTAGCGATAGAGCGAAGTCAGCTGCTCCTGTGCTTCTGGCGAGAATATGACAGTATGCCGGATCACGTTTTTGCCGTGGCCTTTTTGTGTTCGGCCGCAAGCGTGGCCCTCACCTGCTTAATGGTGACAGCTCGCATCGGGTCAGACTGCAGCGCGTCATAGGCTGGCCCAACGGTCTGATGCAGCCAACTCTCCATGGCACGGTCGCGGGCCATCAAGACGCGCAAACCGTCTCGTATGACTTCACTTTCGGAAGCGTACTCGCCGGCCGCGACTTTGGTTTTAACAATGTCCGCCATCTCGTTCGGCAGGGTGATGCTGAATTGTTGTGTTGTCCGCATGATGTTCCCCCATTGATCCAGTAGGATTTAATCCTATTTTACAACAGAAAACGGAAAGTGAATAGGGGGGAGTTCAGAAATATATCGAGCTGTCGTAAAATATTTGTTTAGCGGACTGAGGTTGTTAGTGACATAGAGCATACTTCCTTCCCAAAAGACGTAACCACCAGCCGCCCTGGCAAACTAGATAAATTCATTTCGCGCTCTGCCCAACCCACTTATACAACGTCGGCTTACTGATCCCAGCGCTTGGCAGATCTCGCTCACCGTGTGCTTCTTGGATTCATACATCCGTCGCATGGTTTCAATCTGCTTGTCGGTGAGCTTCTTCTTGCGGCCACCTTGCCGGCCGCGGGCTCGGGCGGCCTCAAGGCCGGCCCTGGTTCGCTCACGGATCAGGTTTCTTTCAAGCGCGGCCAGGGCGCCGAAGATATGGAAGCCCAGTTTGCCGCCGTTGGTGGTGGTGTCCAACCCTTCCTGCAGGCTCGTGAAGCCTACATTTCGGTTTTCCAACTCTTCCACTACCTCGATCAGGTTCTTGAGCGACCGGCCCAACCGATCCAGCCGCCAGACCACCAGGCAGTCACCTGGCCGGGCATAGGCCAGCGCCTCGGTTAATCCTGGCCGGTCGGCCTTGGCCCCGGAAAGCTGGTCAGTGAAAATCTATCGCACCCGGCAGCGTTCAGGGTGGAAACCTGGGCATACCCTATTTTCATTTCTTTACTCCTTTCAGTAAGCAAACTCGTTCAGAAATGAAAATTATTTACTTTGAATTCTTTTACAAGTTTCTTTGCCGGATTTTGCAAGAAAAAGGCGGAGTTGAGCAATCCGTCCGAGGAGTAAAGAAAACGGTCGTTTGGTTTACCGTGGAAAAATTGGTTTGCGGTGGGGGAGGAGGATAATTTAATACCCGACACCACACCTTGGGAACGCCCTTACTTGTCGGGCGGAAGCCACACCTGGACAGTTCATAACTCTATATTCTTCAGCACTAATATTTGGGAAGTCTCAACCGTGTTGTCCGATGAAATTGGGTATCCATTCTTCTAATAACAAAGTAATTCTTGCTAGAGCACCAGGCGACGAGTATTGTTCCTAACAAAATAAAAAAGAAACGGAGTAATATAAAGACAAATACCTTGAAATAAGCGGTGATGGTGTTTCTTTGTTGGTTGAGGTGGTAATGCGGGTCGCAATCTTTTGGTAACGATGTTAAAGAGTTGAACCGTTAGCGGAAGCCCCCCAGAGAAACCGAACAGGTATTACTGGATCAGTGATGACTACCCCCATCAAGAGTGTCGTCTCACGGGAATACCTCCCGGAGATACTTGGGAAAAAGTGTTTATGGAAAGTTTTTCCTGAGTTTAGGGAGAACGAGGGGTTAGCAACTTTAGGTCTATTGCAAAAATTTCTTGCAAGAAAGCAAACCGATAATTGCCAAATAGACCTTGCGGGGGTTGAGTGGGCAGATCCTCAGCCGCTTCTATGTCTTGGGCTGGTACTCGCTGAATCAAGATTAAATAAAGATCAAATCATCCTGAATCTCGGAAGCGCTAGTGAAAAGCACAGCACCCCCGCCCACCGCGTCTTTCTAAAGTTCCTTGCACAGCAGGGGTTCTTGACTGCATTCGACAAACATGCCCTATTTCGATGTGAAGGAAAACTTCAGTATAATGTGCAAGACCTTCGACTTCGCCTGGCGATAGAATCCCAACCTACACATTTTCTTAATGCAGACTGTATATTCGCACGCATCCTTCCGGTAGACCAGTATCGAAACGACCACATTGCTCTTCAAAAAATGGTCGAGGAACTTCTCAAGGAGGCAAAGGATAGAGCAGTAGTAAGTGCCTTCGGTGCTGAGCCACTTGCTCGTGACATGCTTTTTCAAAAACTACGCAAGCTACTCTACGAACTACTGCTTAATGTTGCAGAACATTCTCATTCTGAAAGCATGGCAGCCTATGCTGGCATTCATGCAAGAATTCGAGGGCCTAAACCCCCTGTTGAGGATGATGTAAACACAAAACCATGGACTAATCTTTTCGATAACACTGTTCAAACATTCGGACAAATGCAATTCACCCCCAATCCGTATGCGGAATGGCTAGAACTGTTCGTCTGTGATGTAGGTGTGGGACTTACAGCCCATATCGCCGACTGGAAAGAGCCGCCTGACGATCCAGATTTGTCAAGAGATTTACGAAAAGCTAAAAAAAGTGAAAATCCGCTTCAGTCTATTGCGCATCGCCTTTTCCGCAATGCTATATCCAGGCACCCTAGGCACGATAGCATACGCACTGCAGTGACTGGGCTTCAACACTTGGGACATATGCTTGCCATAGGTGGCGATTATTGCCGTATCTATACTCAAAACGGATGTTGGATAGGGGCGCATCTGCCATGGCAGCAACAAAGCACATATAGTCGCAAAGATATTCGTAAAGCTAAAACAGCTCCGCAATATGCCGGTCTTCTTCCTGTGTCTGGTACGGCATATGTGTTCAGTATTCAACCGAATCATCATAAGCTTTCGCAAGACCAAACTATGTGCGTATGCCCAAATGACGTGGCACGTGCTAATATAATAGCAGCATTACGAACTCAATCAATGTTTAATCCTCCTGTCCCTACTGAATGTTACGATCGAAGAACGACAGACAGTTGTTTGCCTCCAGCACCAGATGACTTCCCCTCCGAACTCCCTGAAGTAATTGTTTTGCGTCCTCCACGATTAACTAGTAAACATGACATATCGAGGTGGATGGCGCTTGTGGCTGGCAATCAAAGCGAAAGCGCGACCAGGCCGGTTAAGACTTTTGTGCTTGCTGACTTAACCCCATTCCAGACTTTGACCTTTCGCGAGCTTTTGTTGAATGGAAATGTCAATCAAAAAACTGAACTTGACATTTATCTGGTAACTGAACTATGGGATGTTTCATGCATTAGCACATCACCTGGAAGTATAAAATTAGAGAATTCAAAAGATAAAGCTTATTTTTTTCTATGTTCTTCAGAGAAACACTCACTATTATCCGCATCTGACTTAGGTGTTTTGCTACGCCAGATGGATTCAGAGATATTTTGGCAATTGGAATCAGAAAAAGTTCTAGATCCTTTCTTCAATTATCCAGTAGATTGGCATGTCTCAAAAGACAAAAAACAGGTTATAAGCCTAAAACGATATCTTGACTTCCCTCGCGCACTCTCAGATCCGAAACGCTATCGTGCCTGCCGGCGAGCACTGCGGCGATGTCTTGCACTGTTTCCTGAGCACTTAGCTGTCAGCGCAGACGACTTGGTTTCCTCTTTGGTTAGGGACACCATGCTGCGTTCCTTTGCACGGAAAGTAGATGCAACAAGTCCTGTCATAATTGTAGGTAGCGTTGCTGTTACAGCAGGGACCGTTAACCGCCTAAAGGAAGAAGGTAATAATGAATCCATACAAATGATGATTCATGGTGATGCCCAAGGGAGAAATGACCCCGCATCGCTTGCAGCTATGCTTTGGATATCGCAACTGCCCAGTAATGAGAAGTTAGCACCGTCGTCATTAGGAAGGGATGGATCTCCCCCGTGGCGACGGATTCCCAATACGCCATACATTGCTCCTCTCGGTGAGCAATCGGTGTCAATCTTACGATATAAGCGTCGGGCTGATGGAAGCCTAGACTTTGAAAATCCTCTATACGGGAGGACTCCGGAAGATACATATAATGATTTTCAACGACTTGACATCCTCAAAACTGGTCACTGGAAGTATGGCAGCCGCCATGATTTACTGACAATTAACATGAGGCTCGCTTTCCGTTTTTCTTTTTTAGAACTTGGCCCGCTTTACTATTGGTTAAAAGGGCAATTCGAGTCATTCTTCTCCCAAAAAAACGTACAACAGATCGCACCTGCTCAACTGCTCATTTATCCGTCTCATCCTGTTACAGACAGCATGCTTGACCGCATTAAACAAGATCCTGGTTTCGCCGAGATTCTACCAGAGGGTGGAATGATTCCAGTAAAATTTCTTGGAATGCACACGGTTTCACCATTGTTGGCATCTCACTTGGTTGCGCATAGAATACAAGAAGTGGCGAAAGAGCGACAATGGGAAGACTGGTCTGCAGTGATCCTTGATGATGGCGAAGTGAGTGGGAAACACATGCGGGAACTCACACAGTTTCTTCAGGGGTTGAATGCTAAAGTTTATACGTTGGCATTGCTTGATCGAAGTGGACTTCCTGCACAAGAAGCGGTGTTTGAGAATTTTTTTAAGCGTCACAAGCGTTTCTGGCGCTGGGATGTTCCAACATTGGGCAACAAACGGGACTGCCCGCTATGCCAAGGACTCGCCATCGCTCAGACCTATTCTGACAGACTCCCATCCGAGCGCCAGAAAAAGCGCTTAGGTGAGTGGATGGAAGCGTGGAAGATTCGTGACGTTGACACTGAATGGCACCAAGGTGGGTTGCCACAAACCAAATTTGCTTCTCCCTTGAAGATTACGTTTGGCGTTGACGAGCAACCCGATGGTAACCGCCGAGAAAAACACTTATTCTTGAACAACTCATCCACCGCGACCGCCCTATTGTTAGAGTTAACCCGCCTGACTACAAGTGCGAATGTAATAATGAAGAAGGCGCAAGGGGTGGCAGCAACATACCCCGACGCAGCTATTGAAATGATCGCCTCTCAGCTGCTATTGTTTCTCGATGAGTTGAGTTTGCAAGAAAAGAGTGAACGGTTCATTCAGTTGCTTCAACTTATTTGGACTCGGTCAGAAGCAACGCAAGCCATGAGCCTTGCCGGACTTTGTTTTACCCTAGCCGACCATGAACTACTCAAAAAAATTTGGGACTTTTGCAAAATTGAGTTGCTCCCCAAACATAGGCTAGGCAACCTTGACTCAACCCTTGCGACATATATCCTACGTTCTCGGTTCACCTTTCTGACAAAGGAGCAGTACCATCTTCCTGAAGATGCAGGTGAAATTGAAAGGCATAATTACATAATGCTTGGTGGAGGAGGAAGCCTGCGTTCGGTCGTTCGTGACTTTTTGGCAGCTCTCTACCGCAA
>DYDH01000609.1 GCA_020717985.1 Herpetosiphon sp.
TAAAACAGGTAAAATAATCCAAACCTAATGAAGCTAGTATAGCATAACTTGCCAAGGACGGAAGGATATTTATGGCGACAAAAAAACTCCTCGACCAATACCGCGACCAACTCCGTATAAAACAATACTCCCCCCGCACCGAAGAGACCTACCTGAAATGGGTCCGCGAATACATCCGTTATCACAACCCCGACCTTAACCGTGGACAGGTTGCCATCCACCCCAGCCAGATGACCGTCAACGAAATCAACCAATTCATCGCCCACCTCGTCGTCGAAAGAAAAATCTCCGAATCCACCCAAAATCAGGCGCTCAGCGCCATCCTCTTCCTCTACCGTCACGTCCTCCAAATAACGCTCGACGAAATCGCCCTCACCCCACTCCGCCCTCAAAAAAATAAACGCGTCCCCACCGTCCTCTCCAAAGACGAAGTCCGCGCCGTCATCGCCAACCTCGACGGCATTTACAAACTCATGGCGCAGATCCTCTACGGCTCCGGACTCCGCCTCATGGAATGTCTCCGACTGCGAATCAAAGATGTGGACTTTGACAACCACCAAATCATCGTCCACGACGGCAAAGGCGGCGACGACCGCCTCACCATGCTCCCCGACAGCCTCATCCCCCCCTTGCGCCAGCACATCCTCCAGGTACAAGCCACCCATCGCCAGGACCTCGCCAACGGCTTTGGCGCAGTCCACCTCCCCTACGCCCTCGAAAAAAAATACGCCAATGCCCAACGCGACTGGATTTGGCAATACCTCTTCCCTGCCCCAAACCTCTCACAAGACCCCCGCACAGGCATCACCCAGCGCCACCACATCCACGAAACCGCCCTGCAAAAAGCCGTCAAAGAAGCCGCCCAAAGAGCCAAAATCCAAAAAAGAGTCTCCCCGCACACCTTCCGCCACTCCTTCGCCACCCACCTTTTACAAAACGGCTACGACATCCGCACTGTTCAGGAATTATTAGGACACAAGGATGTAAAGACCACCATGATCTATACCCATGTCCTACAGCGCGGTGGACTGGCCGTCAAATCCCCCCTCGACGCCTAATCACCAATTACCTCACCCCATCCTCGCCTTCTTATTAAATCCACTCCACGCGCTGGAATTCA
>DYDH01000610.1 GCA_020717985.1 Herpetosiphon sp.
CTTGCGGCAGACCTGACGAGGTTGTGTCGCATCAGACGGATGGGATGTTCCCATTAAGCAGCAGAATCCATTCAAGTGGATTCTGCTGCTTAATTATGGTGCGACGCAATTATTGTATAAGTATGACACTCTCAAGTTATTTTTCGTCGACCAGGCAGCGAGCATCCACATAAGCCCAAATCTGGTGGTTGCCTAAAGGAAGTCCGCCGGTAATGGTTACGATCTTCGTATCAGACATTCCTGGAGCAATGCTGGGATAAGAATCCGATCTATAGAATTGGCCGGCGGATGTGCAGCCTGTTACGGGGTCAAGATTGGCTAATGGATCCCTGTCAATATAAACATCCCTGTAAATAACACTGACGCCGCCTGCGCCACCTTGATTCTTGATGGTAATGCTCACCTCGAAAGTCTGGTTGGGTTGCGGTAACGCCGGAATTAAGGTTACCTTTGTAACGATCAGGTCGGGTTTGTTTGAGCCGGTTACGGCAGTTGTAATGTATCCTTTAACAAAGCTTCCATAAAGTGTGAGACCCCCGTTTGGTTGGAAAAGGGCGGGAGTCCATTCATGGTGATACATCCACGCTAGGCTGTTGAGGTGGTTGCTTTCCATCCATTGGGTAAACGCATCTCCATAAGAAGCCTGGGACCCCGGCCAGGTTGGGTTCGTAATATCGATATCTTCGTAGCCCCACTCGCTGACAATGACTGGTTTTACGCCGAGCAGACCGCCCGTGTCCCGATTCCATACTGTGGCGGTATTTGACCCCTCAACAGAGTACTTGTGATAGGCATATACGACCTTTGGGTCTGCAAGCGGATTTTCCTTGATTCCCACCAGCCAGCTTGCCCAGCGGTTGCCTGTGGCAAGCACGATATTTTGTGCGCCACCGTTTCTCACAGTTTGAATAAGACTTTCGTATGCCAGTTTTAGCTCTGGCCAGTATGGGTTGGGATCAGCGCCCACCCAGTCAGAAGCGTCGTGAGCGGGTTCATTCCACAGGTCAAAAATGATGCGAGTATCTGA
>DYDH01000256.1:0-2637 GCA_020717985.1 Herpetosiphon sp.
AAACAGGTAAAATAATCCAAACCTAATGAAGCTAGTATAGCATAACTTGCCAGGGACGGAAGGATATTTATGGCGACAAAAAAACTCCTCAAACATTACCGCGATGCCATCCGCATCAAACAATACTCCCCCGTACTGAAAAAAACTACCTTGACTGGATTCACTGGGTTCGCGAATACATCCTCTTCCTCTACCGCGGCATCCTCAACATGGATTTGGATATTTATCCGCCCTAAAAAAGGCAAACGCGTTCCCACTTAGACGGCAAGGGTGGCGATGACCGCGTGACTATGCTCCCCGATAGCATTATTGCCCCATTGCGCCAGCGCCTTGAACACGTCAACGCCATCCACAAAAAAGACCTTGCGAAAGGGCTTGGCTCCGTCTACATGCCCTATCGACTGGCAAAAAAATACCCAGCCGCCCATAAACAGCAGATTTGGCAACACATCTTCCCTCTAATGCGACTTTTCCGAATCAGGATCATCCGTCAACAACTGCACCGCATGAGTCAGCACCGGCAGAACCGTCTGCAAATTTTCCATCGCTCCCTTGGGGCTGCCCGGCAGGTTGACGATCAGTGTCCGCCCTCGAATGCCTGCAACCGCGCGGGATAACATGGCGTGCGGCGTCTTCTTCATACTTTCGGCGCGCATGGTCTCTGCTAAACCGGGCGCGTCCCGCTGAATGACTGCGCGCGTGGCTTCGGGAGTGACATCTCGTGGGGCAAAGCCTGTGCCGCCGGTGGTCAGGATCACATCCACTTCGCCGCTGTCTGACCACTCGATCAGGATTGCGCGGATGGCAGATTCATCGTCGGGGAGAATCGCTTGTTTGGCGACTGACCAGCTTTGGGCGTGGATCAGTTCCGCCAGGGCTGGCCCAGACAGGTCGGCGCGTTCACCGCGCGCGGAGCGGTCCGAGAGAGTCAGAATCCCAAATCGAATGCTCATCGAAATTCCTTCCCCATGATTCGGACTTCATCCATTTCATACCAGCCGCGTTTTTCATAGAATTGAATGGCGTGTTCATTATCCGCAAGGACCAGCAGGTAAGACTTTACACAGCCTTTTGACTGCAACCGTTTCTCGACCTCGCTCATCAACAGCGCGCCCACACCCTGTTCGCGGACAATTTTATGAACCGCAAGGTGATAGACGATTCCGCGGCGTCCGTCGTACCCGCCAATGACAGAGCCAACGATCTCTTCATTCAGTTCGGCGACCAAAAACAGATCAGGGTCGCGCTTCAATTTCTTTTGTATCTCTTCAGGCGTATCTGACTGTCCCACATTGATTCCCGCCTCGATACTTTCCCACAATTTCAATGTGTGGGCATAATCATCGGGAAAACGAAATTCGCGAATATTGACTGGCATTAAGCGGATTTTATCGTTTGCTTTAATATCTTAATCAGTTCATCGGGCATGTACGGTTTTTGTAAAAAGCCGTTTGCGCCGTGATACATACATTCATCCCTTACATTTGAACCGGAGGACATGACCACGCGCGCCCGGGATATATCCCCTGAATTTCGGATCGTATCCAAAATATCAAAACCGCTTTGATGTAATAGATGCACATCCAATAGAAGCACATCGGGACTTTCTTTGCGCACCGCGGCGGGAACGTCGTCATCTGCTTGTAATGCCACAACGGTAAACCCTTCCATTTTTAAAAGGGTCGTCAATAATGAAACCATCGTTACATCATCTTCTGCGAGTAGTATTTTTACCTTTGCCATTATTTTTTACTTTCGTTGTATTGGATTTTTTCTTGCCGGACTTCGCCGCTTGTTTTTTTACAGGTTTTGCTTTTTCCAAAGCGGCATCAATCACATCTTCCACAGTTTCCGCAAAGATAAACTTCATGGAATTTCTGATCTCTTCGGGAACATCGTCGATATCCTGCTCATTCCGTTTTGGCAGGATCACCGTTGTCAGCCCGTTGCGATGCGCCGCCAGAACTTTTTCTTTGACGCCGCCGATTGCCAAAACCTGACCTCTTAGAGTGATCTCGCCGGTCATGCCAATCTGCGGCTTGACCTTGCGGCCAGAGATCAGCGACACCAAAGAAGTTGCCATTGTTACGCCGGCAGACGGGCCGTCTTTTGGCTGCGCTCCAGAGGGGATGTGCATGTGAATATCGAATTTATTGAAAAACTCATCCGGTATTTTCAATAAGGCGGCGCGTGAACGGACATAGGATAATGCCGCGCGCGCCGATTCCTGCATCACATTGCCGATCGAGCCTGTCACCTGAAAACCGTGCCCGCCAGGCATGGCGGTGGCTTCGATGAACAAAATATCGCCGCCAAAGGAAGTCCATGCGAGGCCTGGAACCACGCCCGGGATGGAGGTGCGCTTGTTGAGTTCTTCGGGACCAAAGAAAATTGGATGGTCGAGATATTCATCCAACAGATCGGGGGTGATGTCGGATTTTTCGATCTTGCTTTCTGCGATCAGTGTGCCAACCTTGCGGCAGACAGCGCCTATCTTGCGTTCCAAATTACGCACGCCCGCCTCGCGTGTGTACTGGCGGATGATCATCTTCAAAGCGTCATCTGTGAAAGAGACTTCCCCTTCGCGCAAACTGTTCTCACGGATCTGGCGCGGGATTAAATAACCGCGCGCAATTG
>DYDH01000256.1:2662-3818 GCA_020717985.1 Herpetosiphon sp.
CGAAAGGAAAATAAGTTCCATCCGGTCAAGCAATGCGCGGGGAATCGTTTCAAGCGTGTTTGCGGTTGTAATGAAGAACACTTGCGAGAGGTCGTATGCGACTTCGAGATAATTATCGCGAAACTCGCCATTCTGCTCCGGGTCCAACACTTCCAGCAGGGCAGAGGCGGGGTCGCCGTGGAAGTCATAGGTGAGCTTGTCCACTTCATCGAGCATAAAGACCGGATTTTTTGAATCCACTCGGCGCAGAGATTGCAGAATGCGTCCCGGCATTGCGCCGATATAGGTGCGGCGATGTCCGCGAATTTCAGCTTCGTCACGCACGCCGCCGAGCGAAGCGCGGATGAATTTGCGCTCCATCGCCCGCGCAATGGATTGTCCCAAAGAGGTTTTCCCCACACCGGGCGGCCCGACAAAGCACAGGATCACGCCTTCGCGTTCATGGCGGATAAAATCGTCCGAAGGTTTTTTCTCATCGTCTTTGCGGTCAAGCCGCAGCTTGCGGATCGCGAGGAACTCAAGGATGCGGTCTTTTACATCTTCAAGCCCAAAATGATCCTTGTTTAGAATCTCGCGCGCATGGGCAATATCGAGATTATCCTCTGTGGATGTTGACCACGGAAGCGTTACCAGCCAGTCGAGATAGGTGCGGATAACGCCATATTCCGCCGCGGCCGTTGGCAGACGTGACAGCCGGTCCAACTCCCGTTTGGCCTGTTTATCCGCTTCTTCGGGCATTTTCGCATCTTCGATCTTTTTGCGAAACTCCTCAGCTTCCACAGATTGTTCGTCTTTATCGCCCAACTCGCGCTGGATGGCTTTCATCTGTTCGCGCAGGAAGTACTCGCGCTGCACTTTTTCGATCTCGCCGCGCGCTTCGTTTTGGATCTTCTGCCCAATTTGCAGGACTTCCGCTTCGCGTACCAACAGCCCGATCAGCTTCTTCAACTTGTCGTACACGGAATCCAACTCGAGGATTTCCTGCGCGTCTTTCAATCCGATCCGCTGGAAATTTGCGATGGTGTACACGGTTTGAAGCGGGTCTTCAAGCGAAGTGATCGAGCCTACCAATTCATCGGGGAACGACGGGATCATTTGTGTGATCTGTTGGAACTGGTCACGCGCATTGCGAGCCAGCGCGCCGGTTTCTAGGCTG
>DYDH01000256.1:3834-6241 GCA_020717985.1 Herpetosiphon sp.
CAGTTTCAGGAATAAGGTGGACGTGCGCCTTTAGATATGGTTCCTCCTGGACAAATTCGCCAAGGCGAAAACGCTCCATCCCCTGAACCAGCAAGCGGACTGTCCCATCTGGCGCGCGCAATAAACGATGCACAGTGGCGATGGTGCCAACCTGATACAGTTCGTTCGGACCGGGCGTTTCCTGCTCCGGGTCGAGCGCGGCTACGAGACCGACAAGTTTATCTCCACCCACAACGTCATCCACCAATTTGATCGAGCGCGCCTGTCCCACTGTGAGCGGAACAGCCGTGTTGGGATAGACAACCACTCCGCGCAGCGGCAGGATGGGGAGCACGTCGGGAAACTTCTGCCCTTCGTTTTTCTCGCCATCTTCCGGCGCGGACGAGGCGTCATCATTCTTCTGAGAATGCGCAATAACCGACGACATGAATATCTTGATTAACTCGTCGTCGGTTTCTCCAATGGATTGGAGAAATTCATTGATACCAGATTGCCAACGTTCAGCGGGCATGTATTTATTCAACCTTGATTTGATTTGGCGTTGATTTGGGGAGGACAATGGTTAGAAATCCATCTTTATATTCTGCGCGCGCCTGTTCTATATTGACCGGCCCGGGTAAATGAAGCGCAGTTGAAAATTTTCCAAAACGTATTTCCATTTGCTGGTATGCGCGTTGTTCCGTAAAATCAGGGCGTACACCGGAGACCAGCAGGGTGTTGTTTTCGAGCAGGACTTCAAAATCATCCTCGCGCATTCCCGCTATTTCCACGCGGACCACATAAGCCTCTTTTGTTTCATATACATCTGTCGGCGGACTCCATACATTGGAGCGCGCATGCCAGCTAACTGTATGAAGCATTTCACGGCGGGTTTCCAACAGGGTTGGGCTTGATTTGCGAACGATGGTGGGCATACTTCCTGCTCCTTGTATACGCATCCACACAAAAGTGGTTATGGTGCCTCTACTAGGAATCGAACCTAGATCGACGGTTTAGAAGACCGTTGCTTTATCCGTTAAGCTATAGAGGCATTTATGAAAAAGCGCATTGTAGTGGCGGCTTTCCTGATACTGCCCGTCAGGACGAGCGCAGCCGCGAATTCTTTTTGAGTGGCGCTTTTATACTATTCGTTGGTTTCTGCGACAGAAACATTTTGCTGATACGGTCTTAGTCCGCGATACACGCGCGGCCCGGAAATGGTTCGTAAAATGGTGTCCGCGGGTCTTTCAAGTCTCTTCGCGATATCGTCAGCCGACATGGGAACATTCCCATTTACGAGGAAAATTCTAAAAACCGCTTCCACCATTGCGGTGTGCGAATCGGAAAACCCCGGCAATAAGGCGCAATGACTCATTAAGGCATGTTGAACGCCATCCACTGCTTTTACTTCCGCAGTCATTGGGTCAATCCAGTCGATCATTCCGCCTTCTTCGGTTTCCGCAAAGGCTTCCTGGTGTTCAGGGCATAATAATGAACGCAGAAATATATGCCAGTCGCGTTCGTTTTTTTTCCACCAATCAAAATCAATGTGAAATGGTGTTTTGGTTGTAGGTTTCAGCAAACTCATGCCAGTTCCTCATTAAGTCGGAAGTGCAGGTCGCCCACATGCCTAAAGGCGGGGCTGGTTGCCAGCAAAGCAAAAAGCGGCGCCGGGGGCACACGGCGCACAAGATTCACTGCCGCATATAACTCCTGCGCATGCACGTGACCTTGCGGGTTTGATTTTGTCAACTCACGCATGACCAACAGCACAAGCTCGTCAAAAGAACGCTTCTTTTCCCAAACAGGATCGAGTGATTTGAAATCAGGGACATGGATTGCCATGCGTTCATTGAATTCCGCGCTAATGGCTTGCTTCAACATCGCAAAAACAAAACCGCCGTCCTTGCCGACCAGTACGGTCCGCACCCAATCTTTCGAGGAGCGCTGGCTTTTTACTTCGATCACCACTTCGCCGGGTTTTTCGCCGCGGCGGATCTGCACGAGCGAACCCGGGATCAATTGATGCGATTTGTACCATTCGCGCAAGCCGAATACATATCCGTTTGTAAGAACAGCCCACGCGGGAATCCGTTGTTTGGTCTTGCCGTCTATGAGAGTAAAACGCACGCGTGATGACTCGTAAGCGGTGGGGAACAACTTCCGCGCCCGGGCAGACATGGGTAATGTCCCTGCGCGCAAATGGGGATAGATCAAGGATATGGTGATGGATGAAACATCCTGGCGGGGATCGTTTTCATTTGACGGGGTTAATTCATCATCCAGTTGTGATTCAAGATTCAACATCGCCGGATTTAGATTATCGCGGTCATGTTCGATCTCTGTATAACGCAATGGCAGCGGCGTCTCCCTCACAAGGTCCGGCTCAAGGCGGTGCAAACACCACAATATCTGACCCGCAGGACCA
>DYDH01000257.1 GCA_020717985.1 Herpetosiphon sp.
CCTTTCCCGTTATTCTGTACCATCTTCATGCCCACGTCGAACGAACCAGTGAAGGTGATGCCGTCCACTTCGGGGCTGTCAACGAGCGCCTGACCGATCGTTGAGCCAGAACCCGTGACGAAGTTCACCACGCCGTCAGGGATGCCCGCATCGCGGAAGCAATCCACAAGCAGGCGTGCGATCCATGCGGTGTCGGTGGCCGGTTTGAGCACAACCGTGTTGCCAGCCACGAGCGCCGCGCCCATTGGTCCGCCTGACAGGGCGAAGGGGAAGTTGAACGGAGAAACGACCAACCACACGCCATACGGACGAAGGATGGAGACATTGCGCGACTCGTATCCCACAAGCGGGTCTCTGCCCATCTCGACAATGTAGCCGTTGTTCTTTTCCATCTGGTCGCAGGAATAATAGATCAGGTCGGCTGTCTCCTGCACGTCGCCCAAAGACTCCATGCGGTTCTTGCCAACCTCCAAAGCCATTGCCGCGCCCAATTCAAAAATGCGTTCTTCAATCAATGAAGCCGATTTGCGAAGCAGCTCCACACGCTTCTGCCACGGGGTATGACTCCAATTTGGAAACGCCTTGCGAGCAGCAACCATTGCTTGCTGGGCATGGCTGGCGTTGCCCTTTTGCATCTTCGCCAGCACCCAATCTGTATTGACGGGGGAGTGGTCGTTAAATTTATGGTCGGCAAAAACATCCTTGCCGTTGATAAACATGCCGTATTCCCTGCCCAAATTCTGTTTGAGTTTTTCCACGGCTTTATCGAAACCCGTGTGCAGTTCCTCTGGCGGGTTGAACATGGTTGAGTATGTAAGTTTGAAATTTGTCATAGGTTACCTCTTTTTGAAATAATGCCAATTATAAGATATTTTATACAAAAACGATAATAATTATCATGTTTTTCCCTAAGCATTGGATAAGAAACTGTAAGATGAGGAAAAACTAGGTTGTCTTTGTAGCAATATACTTAACCGTCCCGAAGGGTTGTTGCAAAAGCCGAATGAACTATGCCAACCTACGGGACGATTTATCTTAATAAGGAGATTTGATGAAACCCCGCTTCTTTTTTCCCGTCCTGGGGCTGGTTGCTGTGCTATTGACAGTTTCCTGCGCCCCAACAGTTACAAGCCCGCCCGCCGCACCGACAGCAGAGGTTGTAATTCCCGCCACTGCCGCCCCCGCCGACACATCCGCGCCTGAGGCGACAGCTTCCGCTCCCACGCAACCTGCCGAAGTGGAAGTTCAAGCCGTCGCCACCTCACGCGGACCCAACCTCGAAGCCACCGACCCAGCCACGGTCAGCCTGGCATCGGGTCAACTGCAACTGGTGGAATTTTTCCGCTTTACCTGAAGTACCTGCCGATCAATGGCGCCCATGGTTCATGGGCTTGAAGCGGAGTATTCTGGCAAGATCAAGTTCTCCTATCTTGATGCCGACGATCCCAACACAGATGCATTCCAGCAGACGCTTGGTTTTGCTTATCAACCTGAGCTTTACCTGCTGGATGCCAATGGAAATGTCTTGAAAAAATTTATCGGTTTTACCTCGCAAGAGGATTTAACGGCGGAATTTGCGAAGTACGTTCAATAACTAGTGTTACGCAACATCCCGAAGGTTTACCAGACCTTCGGGATGTTTTTTACAGCCTGAGTTTTGTGTAATCAGAAGGGGACGATAATCAGTAGACAAGTCCTGTCATTTCCATGATAATAAATGTGTATTCTTGTAATGCCATTTAATTAGTCATAGGAGATTTACACATGACGATGCCTGCCGATCTTGCAAAACTGACTCTTTTGGGGGAATACAGCTATGAACTGCGCCCCGTGGAACGTGGTTATGCCAGCCGAACGCTGTACATCAATTTGGAAAATAACTCCATTCGTGAGAAACCTGTCACACAGCAAATGAAAGACCTCTTTACCGGTGGGCGCGGATTTGCGCTTAAACTTCTGTGGGATGCGGTCACACCTGAAACGAAATGGAATGATCCGCAAAATGAACTGGTGATTGCCAACGGTCCCATCTGCGGGATCACGGCTTATCCGGGCAGCGGCAAAGCGACGGTGGTGACTCTCAGTCCGCTGACGGATAATGTGATTGACAGCAACGTCGGTGGATACTTCGCGCCCTTCCTGAAATTCTCTGGCTTCGATGCGCTTGAAATTCAAGGTAAAGCGGCCGAGGATGTGGTCATCTTTATTGACGGGGATACTGGCAAGGTGACGATCGAGAAGTCCGCTGTTGAGGCGTTGGATTCGCATGAAATCAGCAACCAACTCACAGCGCAGTATGCAGGCGACGATAAAGGCAGGCGCGGCATCGCTGTTTTGTCTGCTGGTCAGGCGGCGGAGCATATCCGCATCGCGTTGATCAGTTCCAGTTGGTACGATGTGCGCCGCAAGGAAGCGCGGCTCAAGCAGGCAGGGCGCGGCGGACCCGGACGTGTGTTCCGCGATAAAAAGATCAAAGCCATCGTGGTGCGTTTCAGCGACATGGGCGGCGACAAGAATGGCGTGGCGGATATGGTTCTTGTCCGCAAGGCTGGCAGCCGCATCAACAAGGAAATCGCCGACCTCGATGACAAGCAGAATCAAATGCGAAAAGTGGGCACCGCCAATATCGTCGAAGTGATGGATCACTTTGACTTGCTGCCGACTCATAACTTCCGCTATGGCTCGCACCCCGACACGTACAAGATCGATTCGAAAGTCTGGAAGGAAGCCTTCACCCAGGGCTTGCCCGATGGCTGCTGGCTTGGATGCACCATGAGTTGCTCGCACGGCGTGGATCACTTCCCGATTCAAACTGGACCTTATGCGGGTCAATGTGTTCTGGTGGACGGACCCGAATACGAGAATGCCGCCGGGCTTGGCTCGAACATCGGTAACTTCGATGCTCAAAAAGTTTTGGAACTCAACTTCTATTGTGATACCTACGGCGTGGACAGCATCTCGTTTGCCAATTGCGTCGCTTTCGCGATGGAATGTTATGAAGAAGGCTATCTCACCAAGGAGCACACGGGCGGACTGGAACTGAACTTCGGCAACGGCGCGGCGGCTTTGGAACTCATCCATCAAATGGCGCGCGGCGAAGGCTTTGGCGTGATCGTTGGTCAGGGCGTGCATTACATGAAGGAATATTTTGAAAGAGAATATGGCGCTGACCAGAAATTCCTGCATGACATTGGCATGGAAATCAAAGGCATGGAAATCTCGGAATATCTGACCAAGGAATCGCTTGCCCAGCAGGGCGGCTTTGGCTTGGCGACAAAAGGTCCGCAGCATGACGAGGCGTGGTTGATCTTCATGGATCAGGTTCAGAATCTTTTGCCGACCTTCAAAGATAAAGCCGAAGCCCTGCATTACTTCCCGATGTGGCGCACATGGTTCAGTCTGCATGGACTGTGCAAACTTCCATGGAATGATATCTCCCCTGAAAATAACAAGCAGACCAAGGAACCTGCCAAGGTCGAGGAACATGTCGAAAATTATTCATGGATCCACCAAGGCGTAACAGGCAAGCCGACCGTGCCGCAGGATCTGTTGAATCAATCGGAGCGGGTTTACAACTTCCAGAAAGTGTTTGCCCTCCGTATGGGACGTGTGGGACGCATACACGATTATCCGCCGTACCGCGCGATGGGACCTGTCACAGCAGTGGAGTACGAATCCCGTCAGGAGCGCTACGACGAACAACTCAAGCGTCTGGTTGAGATTGATCCCATTGGGATGACTACCGAAGAGAAGATGAAACACCTCCGCAAATACCGCGAAGGTCAATACGAGCAATTGATGGACGCGGTCTATCAACGCCGCGGCTGGGATGCGAACAGTATTCCCACTCCTGAGAAGCTGCGCGACCTCGGAATCGATTTGCCTGAGGTGTTGGAAGTAATTGAGCAAGCCAAGAAGAATGGTTAGAAATACAAAGAGTTCCGGATTCTCACAGAATTCGGAACTCTTACTTTAATGCCTTTCGCCCTGTTTCCAAAGTTATTATGATTTGGTTTGGTTCAATACCTCAATGAAATCTCTTGCCATGATAATTGGGACGTTCCTAAAAGAGCCGAGATCGAGCAAATGTCCATCTCCGCTGACGATGTAATTCACCTTTCCTACAACTGCCGCTTCGAGAAATTTATTATCTGTGGGGTCAGCGACAATCACGACAATTTCTTCTTCGGGCGTTACAAATTCGGCATTTTGTAAAAGATACTCGGTTGCCGTCACGATTTCAGTATGTGGAATTTTGAACTTCGGACGATTGATCACATCAAGATATTCGTGAGCAATTGCTTCCGAGACGATCAGTTTGAATTTCCCTGCTTTCCATTCATCAACAATGACTCCTAATCTTCCACCCATAACTGAGGAGATGAAAATATTCGTGTCCAAAGCCACGCGCATTATTTGCCTTCCCGCACAGCGCGGATTTCCGCCGCAATATCTTCATCGGTAATGTTCATTTCTTCTGCGCGGGCGCGGATGGATTTCAATGCTCTGTCGAAGCGTTCTTCCAACTCTTTTTCTTCATTGGGTATGCTCAATTTCAAGTAACGAACAAACGCCAAAACGTCCGCCAAACGTCTCTCTGGCAGGGTGGAAATTTCAAGTAGAATGGTTTGTTCCATATTAGTCATGGCTCACCTCGTTAAAAAGATTATACCAACTTCAACGGATTTCTCGATCTCGATGTCCCTTACTGACCTGACTAAAATTTTATCTCATCCAGCCAAACACCCATTCAGCCCTCAGCGATCAACAGGCGTTAGAGGTCATCCATTGGAACTTGGATAATGATTCCGAAACAGGCTTGACGATTGTGATCGAGCCTGTTTTTTTAATGCTATAATTTTTTATCACGCAAGAGTTTTATCTTGCGTATTTTTTTCAAAACTGAGGCAGCCATGCAAATTGGTAAGAAATATTTCTTTATGTTATTTTTCATTGCGTTGGTAATGTTCCTGATCAGCGCGTGTAATCTTGGCGTGGTAAAACCCGATTCAAATTTGCCTGCCCCTGCCTCAAGCGAAATGCCGGTTATTCCTACAAACACAGTTTTGCCGGTTTCTTCGCCCATACCAACACTTACTTTCACGCCCCAGGTTACGTTCATGCCTTCCGCCACCACTACGCTCTTTATGGCGGCCACGGCCACAGCCACACAACAATGGTTGTCATGCCCCGGTATTGTAGTCACAGTGACCGATACCGACGCCGGCGATGTGCTTCACATCCTGCGTTGTGAGGATGGACTGGAATATGATCTTGGTCCGCTGGCAAAAGGTGTGTATGCAGTTGGTCCCAATGATAAATTTCTTATCTACGTCAGCTTAAGCGGTTTTGTCTATGGAGCAAAGATTGGGGAACCGTTTGTGAATGTCCTGTTCAACCTTTTGACCGAACGCGAATTCTCTGTACTTAATAAAAAAGTTTTGCCTAACTTCAAAATCTCATTTGTCGGCGAAGCGCCGAACTATAGACTTGTCCTGCTCGAAAGAAATTATGACCAAAAGCGTATGTATGACTTGCCATCAAGGATCACACACTAAATGACGCGCTAAAAAGAAGCAGGGTATTAGTAAGCTTAAGGCATTAAACTTGATGCAAATGAGTCAAGTTTCATAGTCAAATTAGCTTCTGCTATCCAGTCCTTCATAGTCCTTTCAATCTGGTTAAACTGGCGTTGGAGCAAGCCATCCAAAGGAGGTGCGTTGGGGACGACTTGTGCCAGGCCTGGACGGATGATGCGGGAATAAACGCGAGTGAAGAAGAACGCCACGCGCCAACCGAACTCGGTCACCTGATAACGATGTGTGTCCGGAATGCGTTCGATCAAGCCATGCAAGCGCAAACGTCGCAAATGGTAGGTCATCTGTCCTTGGGTGAAATGATCTGGGTTCAAACCCAGGAGCGGTGCGAGCAATGCCCGCAACTCGTGATTGGCAAACCCGCAAGGCAAAAGCCGAAAAGCGAGCAAAGCGCTTAATAACGCTTGTACGCGAGGGTCGGTGAAACGTAAAGCCGCCACGCGCTGACCGGAAATAGTCTGAGGTTGGTTGACTTGCTGAAAGGCATCTTCACCTAAAAGGCAATCATGACTGAGAGATTGGACGTGCAAAAGACGTCGGTTGGCTTGAAAGCCGATTTGCCGCAAAGCGGGCAGGTTCTTCAGCCGTTTGCCGATATGAAAGTCACGAGTATCGTTGATGGTCGTTTCAGTGCGTAAAGCGCGACCTTCTTTATG
>DYDH01000611.1 GCA_020717985.1 Herpetosiphon sp.
AATGAAACAACTCAAACTTTGGAAACAAATAGATCAATCAAAACCGCAAGCTCCATTCAAATCGGCAATGACACTGCAGGATGTTCGATCACAAAAGAAGGATCCATGCGTTACAACAATACGACAAAGACCATGGAATTCTGTGACGGCACAGATTGGGGTGCACTTGCAGCTGGTAGTGGTGGGGGTATTGATCAGCCTACGCTTTTGGAGGATTCATGGGTCAATACGACGGCAACTTTACCAACGACAATGCATTTTTCTCAAACAGCAGTCATTGGCGATTATGTGTATATGTTTGGTGGATATGGTCCTACTGTAACCAACATTATTTACCGTGCTCCAATCGCAAATCCAACCGCATGGGTAAACACGGGTTCAGTCATACCTGGAAATCTCTACAATTCTCAATCCGCAGTCATTGGTGACTACGTTTATCTGTTTGGTGGACATAACGGTTCTGCTTATGTAAACGTCATTTATCGTGCCCCGATTACTAATCCGTTAGCATGGGTGAATACAGGAGCAACATTACCAAGTGCGTTGGATGGCTCTCAAGTTGCTGTCATTGGTAGTTACGTTTATCTCTTTGGAGGCTATAACGGATCCGCATACACAAATGTGATCTATCGCGCGCCTGTTTCTGATCCGACTGCATGGGTCAATACGGGCAGTGTGATTCCAAGTGCTCTGCGTGCCTCTCAAGTGGCTGTCATCGGTGACTACGTTTATCTTTTCGGTGGACACAATGGATCTGCTGTGGTCAGTGCAATTTTTCGTGCACCGATCTCCAATCCAACAGCATGGGTTAATACAAATGCTACTCTTCCCGGTGGCAATCATTGGGCACAGGTAGCACTGATCGGTGACTATGTCTACATGTTCGGCGGACATAATGGAACTGCAGCACTTAGTTCCATCTATCGTGCACCGATCTCCAGTCCGACATCGTGGATCAATACAACATCTGTCTTACCAACAACGATGTACTATGCGCAGCCAGTAACGATCATCGGCAACAATACCTATCTCTTTGGCGGATATAATGCATCTGGTTCTACCAACCTCATCTACCGCGCAGAAATCAAAACAGACTACCCATCCCTCG
>DYDH01000612.1 GCA_020717985.1 Herpetosiphon sp.
CAAATGGGCCGTGACGGAGTTCTTTTTTCGAAGTTGCCCAGGAAATTGGTAATCTTTCGGAAATGGCTGGCCGATCAAGCTGCGGCGTAGGCGTCCCGGCGTTCTTTTGGGCTTGCGATCCCAGAAGCCGGTTGGAATGGCAGGCACTGTAGCGGCCAGAAAACTCAAGATGGAGCCAGCCAGCAAGGCCAATTCAGGTAAACGCTGGATACTTTCATCGGCGTGAACAAACTGGCGGTGAGCACCCACCATCTGCTTGGCGCTGAGCGGGATTTGTTCCACTGGCCAGCGATCCCGATAGATGGCTCTCACGCTGGAGGCTTGCAGCTCAACAGGGGTAGCCAACAACCAGGGTTCATCGAAGTTGGGATCGTAGATGGCGTAAACATCAAAGGTTTTGTTCTCCTTATTCGGGATGATCTTATTCAAGATCAGTCCACGCCAAATCTCTGCCCGGATTTCACGTCCATTTTCCTGCCAGGCAATTGTTTCATCGGGCGTAGTGGCTGCAAGTGTTTTGCCATGGTGAGTACGCAGCAAGGGACGAACCAATGTGCCATACTTTGGCTTGCGTCCGTGTCCTGCATAGGTTGGCAAGTAGTTTCTGCGTGCCGTGAAGTTCTTTGCCAGGCGTACCA
The DNA here is from genome assembly GCA_020717985.1 of Herpetosiphon sp. Classification (GTDB taxonomy): domain Bacteria; phylum Chloroflexota; class Anaerolineae; order Anaerolineales; family Villigracilaceae; genus Villigracilis. The sequence continues at coordinate 639 of DYDH01000612.1, forward strand.
CATAGCGCTCCAGGCCAAACTCTTGCAAGAGACTCAGTTTCACGCCTGCATCCAGTACCGCAATTTCGTCTTCCGCCAGGGTTTTCTTCACCTGTTTGAGCATTTCACGCCACAGGCGATCTTCTCTTGGGTCTTTTGGATGCACTCGTTCAAAGCTGCGCGGCAAGGCAATCCGTTGTCCATTGAGTTCGCCCACTTGTCCAGTAATGCCGAAAATCACTGCGGGCAGGGCACGATTGGCTGCCGGGTGATAATGCTTGCTCGGACAATTCTTCAACCCCGGACGCCAAAATGCAGTCACGTCTACGGTGATCGGGTGATAGCCTTCGTAACAATGAACTGTCCAACCAGACAAACCCTCAACCTGCTCCTGCCAGAGCCGAAGCAATAGTGCTGTTTGCCAAACACCTTTCCGAAAGGCTGCC
>DYDH01000613.1 GCA_020717985.1 Herpetosiphon sp.
GAAACGCCTTACGGTAAAGCGGGCATCTCCGTCTGTTGGGATGTTCACCGCCTGTGGATCATCCGCGAGTTGGCACGCTCAGGCGCGCAGATCATCCTGCTGCCGATGGACAACGACTTCAACGGCACGCGCACCTTCCCCCCTTTCCACGCCGCCGACGTTGTCTTCCGCGCCGTCGAAAATCGCATCGCCTTCGGGGAAGCCGCAGTCAGCGGACTTTCATTGGTAGTTGATCCTTATGGCAGAATCACCGCCGAAGGCAAAATCAACGAACGCGGCGTGACCGTCGGCGAGACCTTTGTGGTCGAAGGTCAAACCATCTACACCCGCTTCGGCGATTGGTTCGGCTGGACAATGGTCGCGGCAACCATTGTGTTGGTCGCCATCGCATTCCGCAAAAAAGACAAAGCATAAATTACTGCAACACTGACCGCGAAAAAAGCAGACAAAATTAATACTAAAGACGCGGAGTTTTTCAACTCCGCGTCTTGTTGGTTGATGTAAACAAATTTGGCAAGAACTATATTGACTCTCTCCGCCGCTCGACCATCTCTGCAAACGCAATGGAATACGGCAAAGCGTCGAAAAACCAATACCGTGACGTGACCAAATTCCTGTCCACGACAACATGCGGGAAGGGCAACAGCCCTTTTGAATATTGGCGCGTGTCCTTTAATGCCGCGCGGGTTTCGTCCTCGACATATTCGTCATACGTCCGAAAGCGCCGTCCAAGCAACCAAAACGTGGAAGCATAACCAATCTGTTCCAGTTCCCTGGTCAGCGATGTAACTTTGTAATCGTACAAAACACTTTTGCTTGTGGATGGGTCTATGGCGCGCGCCAACACCAACAATCCGTGGCACATTGCGCCCACACCTTTGTTCTGTCTAAAGAAGTCCACCGCTTTTTCCTGCAACACTTTACTTTCCAAAAATTGCTTCATGCCAGGGGCATGACCACCTGTGAGCAAAATGGCATCGTAATCATCCACATTGATTTCATCGTATCGTATCGGCTTTTGATACTCAGGCGCTTCGGTCATGCGTTTGTA
>DYDH01000258.1:0-2401 GCA_020717985.1 Herpetosiphon sp.
GGTGGGCATTAATACCGAAGCAAGTTCGTAAGTGTCGATGGTTTGATTGAATTGGAACAATCCTGCCTTTCGCAGAAAACCAATATCAAATTTGACGTTGTGACCGAGAATCGGGGAATCGCCAACAAAGGCGGTGAGTTCATGCGCGATGGCGCTCAGGCGCGGCGCTTCACGCACCATTTTGTCATCAATGCCCGTCAGCCCTGTGATGAAATCGGGGATGTGCTTGCCGGGATTGATGAGCGTGGTGAATTCATTTTCCACGCGGCGACCGTTGAATTTAACGGCGGCAATTTCAATAATGGCGTCGCGATTCTCGTCGAGACCTGTGGATTCGATATCAATTGAAACGATGGATGTCATATTAGAACAAGTGTATCATGAAACTATTGTCACGTTTCAAATAGGGCAATCGCATTAGGAATTTTTTCCACTAATCTTCGCTAATCTGCGCGAATTTTTTAACGATTAGCGAGGATTTGCGAAGATTAGCGGATTTTTTGCCAGATTTTCATATTTGTTACTTTTGGTAGTTTCAAATGCGATTGCCCTAACGTTTCAAACATGACCTACGCCTCGACCGTTCGATTTGACTGGTCGAACAAGACGATCAAAAATACCCACATCATAAGGCGGAACATTTCAACGGCAAACATGGTGTGGCGGGTCACACCGATGGAGTCGGCAAAGAAGCCTACCGCCAGTGTGAGTGATGCGCTGAGAAAAAGCCATATACCCAGTCCGACCCAGAGCGAGAAATTTATATTTTTTTTTCTTCTGAACAGCGAAAAGAGCAAGCCCGCTATCAGAAGAATATCCAAAATAAAAATGAGGTGTGTCTTTGGGTGCAGAACATCGTTGACAGCCATCAGCACACTGCGGGCAGGAGTCTGTTCTGAATAAAAATAAGGTTGAATATTTTCGGAGAATATTCCGCCTAGTTCAGAAGTGAACGCCGTGAGCGTGTAACCCGGGTGTGCCAACAAAAACCGTGCGTATGCGCGCGGCGCGTTTTCGTTGAACCATGTCGAATATTCTGCCGATGCGGGGTTGGGCATTCCCAACGTTTGCATGAATTCCACGCGCGCGGGGTGCGGCAGGATCAAGTCATTGAAAACATTGGTCATCGGCGTTACCCAACGTCCGCTTGCCATTGCGCTTTGCAAGCCAATAACGGTGACGAGAAAAATTGCTGTAATGAGGACAAGCAGATTTTTTGTTTTGCGAACAGCGGGGAATACAAAGTATGAAATGATGGATACGGCAAACAAAACAGCGAGCGTGTAAATATTTGCGTCTCTGGTGAATGCCCACAATACGAGCGTGGCCATTGCAAGGATATTGATAAAAGTTGAGCGTTTGTTATTCTCTCTCGCAAAGTTGAAGCAGACTTCCATCATCAACGCTAAACTGATTGCGAAAAGAGAAAAAGTAAGCGACTCCGAGCCGAGGATGCTGTCCCAGTCTGCGATGGAGGGAGTAAAGCCAAAGGCGGTTATCAGCGAAACCGCAAGCAGTTTTTCGTATCCGCCGCTCAGTCTTTTGGTAACCGCCAACGCCAGCAAGCTCCAGGCGATGACAGAAAGAATATTTTGAAAGAAAACGATTCTGTCGAAACAAAGCTGAACGGCGCGATACGTCTCTGTGCGGAGCGCGGGATAACTTACCGCTTTTATTTCACACCCCTGCACATCCGCCAGATAATAAAAAAGGTTGGTGGTAAAGAGACGGCTTTTTGTCAGCACATCCTTTGAAAACAAAGGCGCCACTCCTCCCTTGATGTATGTCTCCGTATCGGCGTTTGCCACTGAAAGGTTTAAATCCCCATAGGATGTCAGGCGGATGAAGCTCATGAACGCTAAAACAGCCAAGACCAGAATGTTGATCCCTTGTTTCTTCAATAATTCCATCAAGCCTCTATGAAGTACAAATGACAGTCACTTCCAAATAGTGACTGTCATTTGTAAACAGCGGGATTGTTTTAAGACTCCAGGGCATCTGTAAGCGTTTTGATCTGCTCGTTGGTCAGAGCGCGATTCTTTCCACCCTGACGCATGAATTCTTTTAGCTGTTTCAATTTCATGGCGGCGATGGGCGAGTCTCCCACATTCAATTCGACCTCATCAGTGGTAAATACCAAAACAGGTTTTATCTCAGGGATGCTCGATTCGTCCAGTTTTTTTGCGAAAAATTTTTGTAATGTTTTTACATCGTTTTCGGCATCAAGTTCCGGGCGTCCTAAATTTTCCTGCCCGAAGATGCGCATATAGGCCTGCAAAAAGCCGCCGCCTTTCATCCTCCAGCGATTCTTTTCAAAAGAAATTGTCCCACGCTGATGATACGGCAGGAGTACCCACACTCCAGAGGGTCCAACCAACAGGTGGGAGACTGGCGAAGAAAA
>DYDH01000258.1:2413-6245 GCA_020717985.1 Herpetosiphon sp.
GAATTCACTATGTAGACCTTTCAACCCCGCGTCGAATTTCTCGTCGGGGCGCGGTGAACGTCCCCAACGACTGCCCATGTACATGCCGACCTGGGTCATAATAAATCCGACCACCAAACAGATGATGGAGTATGTAAAAAGCTCGGGTTTTGAGAATGAGAGGTACATGCCTCCGCCAAGTACAACCAGGGCGGCCAGGCTGACGTACTGTCCGATCTTTCCGTTGCGTTCAATTAGTTTTTCGTTTTTGATGATTCTCATTAGTTTTTTTCCGCTTGTTCTATATATTATTAGACTTGTTGAAAGAAATTACGAGTAAAAACATAATTTCGGTTTGGGTTTTTATGCGGCACTCCGTAGACTCTCTTCGATTGCAGATTTCATTGCATCCAGCACTTTTACATCCACCGCCTGTTTTGCAACGCGGATGGCATTCTTCATGGCGAATGCGTCCGAGCGGCCGTGACCGATGAATACCAGCCCGTTAATGCCGAGCAGGGGAGCGGCTCCCTGTTCGCCGGGGTCGAGCAGTTTCTTGATCGCACCCAGCGCGGGCTTCACCAACAGACCGCCGATCTTGGTCAGGATACTGCCGTTCTTGATGATCTCCTTGATTTTATCCGTGATCAACTTGGCGACCGCTTCGGATGATTTTAGCATGACATTGCCTGTGAAGCCGTCTGTCACAGCCACATCCACTTTGCCGCCGATCACTTCCTTGCCTTCCACGTTGCCAAAGTAATTCAGCTTGGACGCTTTGAACAATGGTGTCGCGCCTTTCACCAACTCGTTGCCCTTGCCTTCCTCTTCACCGTTGGAGACCAGTCCAACTTTTGGATTCTTCACGCCACGCACTTTCTCGGCATAAATGCTTCCTAAAATACCGAATTGCAAAAGGTTCTCTGGTTTACAGTCAGGGTTTGCTCCAATGTCCAGCACCACACAAGTCCCTGTTGCGGTTGGGAAGATCGGCGCCAGTGCAGGTCGGTCCACGCCGCGGATGCGCCCCAAGCGGAAGAGCGCATTGGCCATTCCTGCGCCAGTGTTTCCCGCCGTGACAAATGCGTCCGCCTCGCCGTTCTTGACAAGGTTGATGCCTATTGCCATGGAGTTTTTTGCATCTTTGCTACGCGCCTTCAAAACAAGTTTTTCGCCTTTATCTTCCATGGTCAACATCTCAGGCGCGTGGACGATTCGTACGGGCAGGCTCCCTACGTTTTGAGCATCCAGCACAGGCTTGATGACCGCTTCGTCGCCAACCAAAATGATCTCCACTCCGTATTCCCGCGCAGCCATTACTGCGCCTTCCACGTCAGGCGTTGGAAAATTATCACTGCCCATTGCATCTACAACGATTCGGACCATTATATTTCTCCTGGATGAATTTGCTTGACAAGAAAAGCAAGCCGATTATAATACGACCTGCTTGCGCTGGTGCTGGAATTGGCAGACAGGCACGCTTGAGGTGCGTGTGCCGTAAGGCGTGGAGGTTCAAGTCCTCTCCAGCGCACAAGCAATGAAAATCCCCGAGAAATCGGGGATTTTTTCTTAAGACCTGGCGGTTTTTTGTGAAAACCTGCCAGGTCTTCTTGTTTATGAAATGACCAAACTGCAACAGGTGACCGCACCTTCAGCTTTCGCGAGTTCATCAACCGTGACGGACTTAACCTTGTATCCGCGCGCTTCGAGTTTTACGCGTGTTTTTGGGAATGCCGTGGGGAAAATGATCTGGCCATTTACGGGCAAACAATTCGCCGCGAACGGCTCGGATGGGTCTACGATGATCCAGTCAAAATCCTTGAAGTGAAAATTGTCCACCCATTTGGGATTGATGAGCAAAGTCTTTTCATCCACTTGAGTGACGGCTGTCTTGAGATGCAGGCAGTCGTGCATTTCTACGCCGGTTACCATATAACCATAATTATCAAGCAGTTCCTGCATTTGTTTAACAGATGCGGCGTTGCTGCGTGTGGAGTTGCCGACATAGATATTTTTTCCAAGTACAAGCACATCGCCGCCATCCACGGTGGCGGGGTCAGTGACGTGGACGAGCGCGCGATAGGGCGATAATGCCTGGATGATGGATTCTGTTTCAGGTTTGCGCGAATCAGCCCCGGGCCGGGTGATGACCGCCACTTCGGGCAGGATGAACGCGGCGTCTTCCACAAAAACAGAGTCGGGCAAATCTGCTTCGGCGGGCAGTTCGATCACCTGGCACCCGGCCTCTGCCAGCGCGTTGACGTATTCCTGGTGTTGTGCGCGGGCTACATCGAGGTCAATCGGTGTGCGGTCGATGTGGGTGATCTCGCACTCATTAAATCGCGGGCTGATCTTGCGTGTGATTGCAATTGTCATTCTATTGTTCTCCAGAACGGTTTTGGGTTTTCCAAAGCATAGACTATTTTTTTCATTCGCGCAAGGATTTTATATAATTCCAAATGGTACAATTGCCTCATATCTGATTCTGGAGGCAAAATGATGTCTGCAATTTTTCCAAGCGAAGAATGGTTGAAGGGACTTGAAGCAAAACTCAATTCCGATGAAAAATATAGAGGGATTGCGAAGAGTTGGGAAGGGGATTTGTTCTTTCGTATTGATCCAGAAGGAAACCTAAAAGAGGGACTCACGTTCTATCTTGACCTGTGGCATGGGACATGCCGAAAAGCAGAATACAAGCCTGATGCTTCCGCCCATCCCAAACCCGTCTTCACATTGAGCGCGTCTTATAATGACATCACCGCCATCTTGACGGGTAAATTAAACCCGATGACCGCAATGATGACCATGAAACTCAAGGTGCAGGGCAATATGGGCTATATGATGCGCAATGTGCCGACCGTGCTGGATTTTGTGCGCGTGGCAACGGAAGCTACAACAGAAATTATGTAATCATATGTCATTGCGAGGGCGTTCTTGCTTTTCGCCCGAAGCAATCTCCTTGCTAGTTGGAGATTGCTTCGGCGGAAGAATACCGCCTCGCAATGACATGGTAATAATATGCAATCCATCCTCAAAATAAATTTAACTACTGGCGCAACCGAGGAATTTGTCATCCCGAAAGAATGGGAGCATGACTTTCTTGGTGGCGCGTCGCTTGCGGCGCGCATTCTTTATCCATATCTGACGAAGGAGCTTGACCCGCTTTCGGCTGAGTCTCCTTTGCTATTTCTCGTCGGACCTTTGACTGGAACCTCAGGACCCACCACAGGCCGCTTTGTGATCTGCGGCAAAAGCCCCGCGACACATCTATGGGCTGAATCCAACATCGGCGGTTTTTGGGGACCCGAACTCCGCAAGGCTGGATACGACGGACTGTGGATCACGGGAAAAGCCCAAAGCCAGTCCTATCTCTGGATCGAAGAAGGCAGGCTCGAGATTCGCAGCGCGGCGAATGTTTGGGGCAAGGACATCTACGAGTCGCAGGAAATTGTCAAAGCGGAAGTCGGAGTCAAAGGGGCGCGAGTCGCAGTGATCGGACAGGCGGGGGAACGCGGCGTTTTGTATGCATCCATTGCCTGCGACCATGGACGAATGGCGGGGCGGACGGGACTCGGCGCGGTGATGGGATCGAAGAATCTCAAAGCGGTTGCGGTGTCTGGCAAAAAGAAAATCGAGGTTGCAGATCTGGCGCGTTATTCTGTTTTACGTTCCGAGGCGAATGTGACGCTCAAGCAGGATAACGAAGCGAGGATCATGCACGAACTTGGCACGGCAGGCGTGGCAAATTATGCGGGGTATCTGGGCTCGATGCCGTCGAAGTATTATCACCAGGGCGAGTTCGAAGGCGTGGACAATGTCTCTGGTTCGAAGATGGCTGAAAGTATTTTGGTGG
>DYDH01000614.1 GCA_020717985.1 Herpetosiphon sp.
CCATTGTGAAAAGTAATAGGTACACAACGAACCCCAGGGTGCATGTCGCTGAATGCTAAATCTTTACCCACAACTAAAATTTTCTTACGATTTCCTTAAAATTTAATCCAGTGTCATTATGCCGCATCCGATACACTATCATGTTCTGTCGTCCCAATACCTCCTTCAGCGCCTTTCATTCTCAATTATAAGTAAAAATTAGCGCTAAATGTGTAGGGGAAAAATGCCGATACCTTCTATAAGGAGGATAGCGGCAATGATGCAGAGCTACGATGAAGGATTGGAAGTGTTTTTGAAAGAGGCCAAACAGGCCTACATCAAGATGTTCGGGCCGGAAAGACAGGGTGATCTGAAAACATTTAGTCAGCGCGAAGTCTGCGTGTACGAGGAGGGACGGCGACTCTCCCGCGCTCTGCTGGAAGCGCATTTGGAGCGCGATAAATGGCGTCAACCAGCGGTCGAGGAAGTCATTCCCTGTCCTCGATGTCAACAACCCAGCCAGCCGGTAAAAGGCGGCGATTTGGAGCTGCGGCCAGTCACGACTCTGGTGGGAGAAGTGACATATGCTCGCCCCAAGTATCGTTGTGCGCACTGCCGCAAAATTTTTTTCATTTAGATCAATTGTTAGAATTGAATTCATCGCGGCGGAGCCCGGAAGTGCTGAAACGCGTGGTGGAAGAGGGCGGCAATAGTGGTTCCTTTAAGCAAGCAAGTCAACACCTGCAGCGGCTTTTAGATGTGGACATTGGCGCCAAAGAAACACAACGACTCACGGAGCAAATCGGTGAGCAATGGGTTAGTGCGCGCGATGAACAAGTCGAACAATTCAAACAGGGAAAACTAGAACGATTGCATGAGCAAGCGCCACAAGCCACCGTGGTCATGGTGGATGGCGGGCGCAGTCAAATCCGCGCTGCCGAAGCCGGCCCCGGAGTGCATGAGCCTGGCTGGCGAGAAGTTAAGTACGCTAGTTTGGCGACGCTCGCTTCGCGCGTTTCACTACATGATCCCCAGCCTGAACCGCCATCGAAATTGCTGAATCCAGAGCGTGTTAAAAAGATCGTTGAACAACTGCATGACCAACATATTCCGGCGCCACGGCCAACAGAGTCTC
>DYDH01000615.1 GCA_020717985.1 Herpetosiphon sp.
TTTCTTTCTGCAATTCAAGAAGGATCAGCGTCTTGGCTGCGACTGCGGGACTTTCAAGTATATTCATGATTCTTTAGGGAGCATGGGAACGAGAGTGGTAGGGTGGATAAGCGATAGTGCATCCACCAATGTGCGGGATTCGGTGGATGCGCTATCGCTTATCCACCCTACATTATTTCATTTCTTAATCAAGATGTACACGAGCCATAGCCGAAGCGGTAGGGTGGACGCCCCGCAGGAAGTACTCTTGGGGTATAAGCGCCAGCGCATCCACCATCATCGAAGCAGCCACCAATGGATAACGCACTTTTCATTATTCACACTCCATCCCCGAGATTGTTGACGGGACATCAGCGCCCCAGGATTCTTCATACCAACCATTCTTCACGGCACGGCCAAACGACGACCACCGCCATGCGCCGGGGGAATTCACCAACCCATGTTTCACAGGATTGTAATGGATATAATCCACATGCTTGCGCCAATCTTTTTCATCACCAATGGCATGTTCCCAATATCTGCGCTGCCATACCATCCGTTCATTGCGGTTGTTGGTAGTGGCGTTGATCCGGCGTGAGGCAGCCTTTTTTATTTCGCGCCAGCGGGTAGAATAATCAGCATCACCTTCCGGCATTCGCCAGATACAATGCAGGTGCTCGGGCAGCACGACCATTGCGTCGATCAGGAATGGACGAGCCGCCATCACTTTACGGAATGCCTGCCTTAACACCTCAATGCGCTCTTCATTGATAAAAATCGGAATACGCTCGAAGGTAACGACGGTAAAAAAATAAACGCCGCCAGGAATATACACTCGACGATAATTGCTCACGTTTTTTTTACCTTTCTTGCAAAGTGATTTTGGTGGATGCGCTGGCGCTTATACCCCAAGAGTACTTCCTGCGGGGCGTCCACCCTATATTATTCCATTTCTCAATCAAGATATACACGAGTAGGGTGGATAAGCGCCAGCGCATCCACCGAAACCGGCTACGGCTACCACTAATAACTTCCATATCCCTTAGCATCCACCGTCGCAGCATCATACCCTTTTTTCCAGGCCCAAACAAGAAGAGCCGGATCAACGTGTGTTGATC
>DYDH01000616.1 GCA_020717985.1 Herpetosiphon sp.
AAATAAAAGTCACCGCCACCCCCGCCCAACACGGACCGTTGATCGTCCGCCCGTTTGCGGGGCAGACCATTGGCTTCATGCTCGAATGGGAAGGTCAGCAGAACGGCGCGTTGTACATCACCGGCGACACAATCTTCTATCACGGCATCGAAGAAGTAGCGGAGCGATTCACCGTCAGCGTGGGAATTTTCCATTTGGGTAGAGCCAGCTTCCCCGTCACAGGTCCGATCCGCTTTACGATGGATGCGAAGGATGGTGTGAAAGCGGCGCGCGTCCTAAATCCGCGCACGATCATCCCCATCCACTACGAAGGCTGGAAGCACTTCCGCGAAGGCAGGGCGGTCATCGAAAAAGAATTTACAGCCGCAGGTTTGAACAACAAACTGCATTGGCTGGAGATGGGGAAAGATGTTGAGATCAAAATCTAAAACATCCCTGTTTATCTGCTGTATTCTTTTTCTGTCATCCTGCGGGATTGATATTTCAGGCAAGCCGCCCATTGACGAACTATCCATTTCCTCCGACTTCAAACATATTGCCTCTCTAGATGGTCACACCTGGGATGTAACTTTTGAACTACCTGTTGATTCCACATTTACAGGCGTCGTGCGCCATACTTCGCTTTGGTACGATTCATCCGCGCCATTCATGTCACACGATATCCTCATCACCACAGGCGATTTTGCTTCACAGGATTTTGTAGATGTAACCGTGATCGCCCACAAGTTTTTCTATCACTGGGATAATGCGCGCCCATCAGGAACAATCAACCTCCTGCACATCTTCCCCGCATCCGCAGAAGTTTTTGACCAGTTGAAAGAGATTGAAAAATGGAACAAAGTCAGCATCAGCGGGCGGGAGATACTCAAAATTGACAAGTATGACGCCGATGGAAAATATCTCGGTTTTATGACAGACATGGGTTGCAATACGATTCTGGTGACTTCGGTTGACATCAATGCTGTTGGCACGCCAATTCCATAAACCCATCCTTAAAAAACCTCACAGCCGAATTCACATGACAGATAAAGCCGCCGTGGTCACGGTTTTCTCTGGAATTACAGAGAGTGTCTAATTCCGTGGACTTGCCAAAAGATTTGAC
>DYDH01000259.1 GCA_020717985.1 Herpetosiphon sp.
TCACTTTAATACCATAAGTCATTTGTCCGATCCCGAATCCGTCTATCCGCCGATCTGGTAACTTATAGATCTGTGACCCGAACTGGCTGATTAAGCCAAGCGTGCTTCTACCTGACATTTGACGCCAATTGATACCATATACAGCAGGAGTAAATATGAGCGCAATCTTACAAGTCCAAAATCTCGTCAAAAACTATGGTGACTTCAAAGCCGTAAAAGGTGTGTCGTTCGATATCGAAGAAGGTGAGATTTTCAGCCTGCTCGGTCCCAATGGCGCAGGGAAAACAACAACAATCTCCATGCTATCCACTTTATATACGCCCACTTCAGGTGACGCAACCATCGGTGGACATTCGATCACAAAAGACCCGATGGGTGTGCGCGGCATTATTGGTGTTGTTCCGCAGGATCTGGCTTTGTACGAAGACCTGACCGCCCGCGAGAATTTGATCTTTTGGGGACAGATGTATAACTTGAGCGGTAAGGCGCTCCATGCTCGAGTGGATGAAGTGCTTGAGCAGATCGGCTTGACCGATAAAGCCAAGGACAGAGTCAAAACCTATTCAGGTGGAATGAAGCGGCGCGTCAACATCGGCGTGGGACTACTCCACAAGCCGCGTTTACTGTTCATGGATGAGCCCACCGTCGGCATTGACCCACAGTCTCGCCGCGCGATTTTGGATACGGTGAAAGACTTGAATAAACAAGGCATGACATTGCTTTACACCACGCACTACATGGAAGAAGCAGAAGAACTTTCCCACCGCGTCGGTATCATTGATCACGGCGAGATGATCGCGATCGGCACTCAAAAGGAGCTTACTCAACAAGTTGGGGAGGCTGAAACATTGATCCTTCATGTTGGTGAGAATGACGACTCGGAAGCTCTCGCAAAAACATTAAAGGAAATCCAAGGTGTTCAACAAGCGACTGCTGTTGACCATGAAGTCTCGGTGGTCTGCGCCGAAGCCGAGGATGTGCTGGCGGCAGTGGTTACCAAGGCAAATGACCGTGGCATCAAGATCCGCTCTATCGATATCCGCGAGCCGAATCTTGAAGCAGTGTTTTTGCATCTAACGGGGCGCGCCTTGCGCGACTAATGATCATGTCGTTGCGAGGGCGATGTTCTTTCGCCCGAAGCAACCTCCTTGTAACAGGAGATTGCTTCGTCGGGACGCTTCGCGCACCCTCCTCGCAATGACATAGAGGTATCCTATGTTAAAAACTTTCCTCATCGGTATCAAAGATGTACGCCTCGCATTCCGTGACCGCGCCGCGCTGATCCTCATGCTTGCTGCGCCATTCGTGCTGACGGTTGGTCTCGGTCTTGTTACAGGACGATTCAGCAGCAACACGAGCAGCGGGATTTCGGATATTCCCGTCATCATCGTCAATTTGGATAATGATCAACTGGGCAACGCGTTAGCGGATGTCTTCAACTCGGCAGATCTTGCCGATTTGCTGGAACCAGCTATCGGGTCCGACCCTGAAGCGGCTCGTAAATCCATTGATGAAGATAAAGCCGCGGCAGTCGTCATCATTCCCGAAGGTTTCACAAAGTCCATCATCCCGCAGCAAAGCGATTTCGCAAATGGAAATGTGGCGGCGGCAGACCCAGTAAAAATTGAAGTGTATGCCAATCCGTCCCGCTCGACGGGTGCGGGCATTGTCAAAGCCATCGTGGACGAATTTCTCAGCCGCGTGGAAGAAGATCGTGTCAGCGAAACGACATCGATTGAGCAACTCATGTTTAGCGGTAGGATCACGCCGCAGCAAGCCCTCGTCGCAGGCTCTGCAATGAGCGAAGGCGTAGAAACCACCGCCCCCGCAAGTACGCTCGCAATCAAAATAAATTCGTCCACCGCGAACGGCGACGCAGTCAAGTTCGACGCGCTTGCTTATATCGCGCCTGCCATGGCGTTGATGTTCCTGATGTACACCGTCAGCTATGGCGGGCGCTCGATCCTTGCCGAACGCGCACAGGGCACTTTGCCGCGCCTGCTCGTCTCACCGACAAATTCAGCGCAAATTTTGGGCGGTAAAGTGTTCGGCATCTTCTTGACTGGCGCAGCGCAAATGTTAATTCTGATCGGCGCCTCCTCGCTATTCTTTCAACTCAAATGGGGCGATACGCTGAGTGTCCTCGTGCTGGTGCTCGCGGCGGTGTTCGGTGCAACAGGTTGGGGTATGTTCATCACCGCAATCGCGCGCACATCGGCACAAGTCGCCAATATTGGAATGTCCATCACGTTGATCTTCGGCGTCATGGGCGGAAGTTTTATCAACCTCGAACAAATGCCATCCTTCGTGCAGATGTTCAGCAAGATCACACCCAACGCCTGGGCATTGGATGGATTTACCACACTGGGACTCGGCGGGACATTGACCGATCTTTCCGCGCCGATACTTGCTCTGCTTTCAATGGGCAGTATCTTGTTTTTGGTTTCTGTCGTATTGTTCGGCAAAAAGAATCTGGTGCAGAAATGAAAAAAATATTTGCCATCATCTGGAAGGACGCCGTTGTCCGTTTTGCAAGTTCATCGGAATTGATCTTCTTCATCATTCTGCCGCTCATCTTCACGTTCCTGCTCGCTGGCGGAACACCGAAAGCAGACGGCGGCGATACCCGCATACGGCTCGTGGTCGTGGATCAAGCCAATACAACCATCTCCAAAAACATCATCGCCGAGTTGGATAAATCCACAGCGGTAAGACCTGAAACTCTGACTCTTGACGAAGCCGAAAGCCAATTTGATTCGCGCCGCGCATCCGTTGTATTAATTCTCCCTGCAGGCTTGGACTTGCAAGCCATTCAAGATGGAACAGCTCAAGCTGATTTCCGTCAACAGCCTAATAACTTAAACGCCACAGTCGCTGAACGCGCCGTGCAGACCGCCATTCGACAGGTTAGCAGTGCGATCAACGCCGCAACCAATGCCGTGAAAGACGCAGAGAAGAAAACGCCTTTTGCAACGGAAGCAGAACGCCAATCCTATTTTGACGCATCACTGAAACTCGCCCAATCGATTCAAGCAGACGCGCCCGAACGCGTAACGGTGATTGAAGGCTCGACCCCTGATAAGGTGAATTACGATCCGCGTGCAAATGCATCCGCAGGGCAGCTTGTCACATGGGTATTCATTCCGCTGTTTGGCATCTCCGCCATGTTTGCTTATGAAAGACAACAAGGAACTCTGCGCCGCGTTTTGACAACCCCAACCAGCAAAGCCACCTTCCTCTTGGGAACCATTGCAGGTCAGGTTGTGATGGCGCTGATTCAAATGTCCCTGCTAATTATGTTTGGCATCTTCGCCATGAAATTAAGTTGGGGACGTGACCCATTGGCGTTGTTCGTCATTCTGACCGCAGCGGCATTGGCAGCAGGTGCAATTGGAACCACAATGGGAACCTTCGTCAAAACCGAAGGTCAAGCCAGCGGACTAAGTATCATGATGGGCATGATCATGGCGCTCATGGGCGGCTGTTGGTATCCGCTGGAATTATTCCCCTCTGTTGTACAAAACATCGTTAAGATATTGCCAACGACCTGGGCTATGCAAGGATTGCTTACACTTGTTCTGCGTGGCGGCGGATTGATTGACATCCTTCCCGCAGCGGGCGTCTTGCTTGGGTTTGCAGTGATTTTCTTTTCAATTGGTGTAATGAGATTTAGGTATGAGTAGTTCTTAGCAACAGAAGGTGGAGGCTGTCAACAGCCTCCACCTTCTGCTGTTTTAATTTCTAGAGAGCTGAATGAATAATAGAGAGCAGTTTTGATTTGCTGCAAGTATTCTTGGATTAATTTGTATTGTTGTTAAACTGTTGACGATTTATATTTTGAAGCCACCATAGGTAGTGTGGAAATCGCTACTCTTTACATCATGATCTTCGGTCGATATTGCAGTGCCTCCGCTAAATGCGCGGACTGTATTTCTTCACTCCCTGCTAAGTCTGCAATCGTACGGGATAGCTTGAGGATGCGATGATAGGCACGTGCTGATAAGTTCAGTTGACTCATTGCCGAGCGCATCAAACTCTGACCTTCGGCCTGCAACTGACAAAATTGCCTTACCTCCCCGACGCGCATATCTGCATTGCAAATGATGTCTTTTGCTTCCCCACTTGAAAAGCGTTTGTTTTGAATATCTCGCTCAGCTTGTACTCTTTGACGAATTGATTCGCTCGTTTCCCCAACTCGATAGGGGCACACGTACAGGTTTTTGTGGCTCAGAAAAATATCCACAAGGACAGGGTTTCATGGCGGTAATGATGGTAATTTTTTTTACCGACATCGTGGTGGCGCCATTCTGCGTTTTCAGTATTTTGGAAACAGCAGTCCAATAATGACCCGCAGAGCAGTGATCTACATCCGCACTTCCTCTGAAACCCAGGGAGGAAAATTCAATCCTAGCGAACAAGAAGTTGACTGCCAAACTCTGGCAATAGAAAAAAGATTGCAAGTGGTTCACGTCTATCGCGATGTGGAAAAATATCGGGTGGGCAACAGGCTGGTCGGACCCTCCGGCAGTCGTTCGGACCGCCCGGGTCTATTGGCAATGCTCAAAGATGCCACCAGAGATGAAATCGATGTTATCCTTGCTTGGCGTGAAGATAGACTGTATCGTGGAATACGAGCGATGTTGACAGTCTTGGAGATCGTCCAGGGCTACAAAATCGAGATTCTGTTGGCAAAAGGAAATTTCGACCCCAAGATCGCTCCTATCCGTGCTTGGGTAGCCCAAATGGAATTGGACGGGATGAAAGAACGGATGGACATGGGAGTGATCGCACGGCTCAAAGCCGGCAAAGCAACCACAGGTCAGGATCGCTACGGGTATATCCGAATTGGCGAACAGATTCACATCCAGGAAGAAGAAGCTAAATGGGTACATCAAATCTTCGCATGGTACATTCAGAAAACTCCCCTCAATCAAATACGAAAACGCCTAATCGCTGCGGATGCTCCACAAAAGGGGAGCAGCATTCCCCGACGCATCCAATGGTTCCGATCCAGTATTCAGGCTATACTCAAGTCTGCCAGAGAGTATGCCTATGGTTTCAAAACATATTCCCGTGCAGGGCAGACCTTCCATATCCCGGTTGCCCCCATCATCGATATTTCCACCTATGAGTTGTTTGTAAAGATGCGAGAAGAAAATAAAACTTATCCAAAACACCGCAGGCAAAATGATTACTTGCTAGCCGGACATTTGAAATGTGCCTGTAATTTGACTTGGCGGGCACGCACAGCAACCCACCGCAACAGCCGCAAGGGGGAGTGGGTGGAACGCAAGACCCCGATCAGTACCTATTTCTGCCCATAACCTCATAAGGAACTCAGACCGCCGGACTGCCCCAAATCCGTGAGCGCTAAACAAGCAGAAACACAGGTCTGGAAGAAATTGTATGAATTCGCCATGAACCCGGAATTCCTGCATGCGCAAGCCAGAGATCTGGTCAAGCAACTCCAGCAAAGTTATGAACACCTACAAAAAGATCGGGGACAGATTCTTGAAGAACTGGAAAAAGAGTCCGCCAAGCGCCAGCAAGTGATCACGGAAGCCCGCAAAAAAATGAGGGCGGATACTGAATTTGATGCGCGGATGCGTGAACTGTATACAGTAGAAGAACGATTGAAGCGAAGACTGACAGCCCTGGAACAAGAGATAGACACCTATGTCAAGTTGGACTGGGAAGAAAAGGTCAAGGGGTATGTGGCGGACCTTCAGGCAGGGATCATAGAATTGAACAACACTATTCCCAAAACTCCCGAAGGGTAACATCATATTTTTTTGCTGAAAAAACAGCTGGTGGATGAACTTGTCGCCGAAGCGATGATCGATGGCAAGCGGGATATTCAGGTGGAGTTTCGAGCCAAGATCATGGATCTGGCAGTGAGTAAACAACTACTGGATTTTCTGAATGGTAGTGAAATTGTAGCTCGGCTATAGTGAACAGCTTCTAATGAAAAAGATAACGCTTTGATAACCCCGTAAAAGGCAATGAGGTTATCAAAGCGTTTTTGATATTATATAAGCACTTCCCGATGTAGGTGACCGGGAAGTGCGGCATGATCTTTTATAGGAGCAGGGTGTGGTATGTATTAAATGTGGTTCAACGTGGGTCGGAACTTATACCCGTATACGATCACGCCGCGTTCGTCGCCGTCGTTGCGCAT
>DYDH01000617.1 GCA_020717985.1 Herpetosiphon sp.
CTTAAAGTAGCCCTGTGGCCGCAAGCGGATGACACATCCACAATCCGGGCAGCGATAAAGCTTAAGCAGCAGCGGCCGGCTGTAGCCATCAAAAATGGCTTCGGCAAAACCATGCCCCCAGACCGTGGCGCTGCGGCATTGCGGACAACCGGCCGGCCGGGACCATGCATATTTTCGGCCTTGAACAAAAAGGGTCTTGAGTATGACGGGAATAAAGAGTACCATTGCAACACTTTCTCGGATCAATACCTGATCCGCGGGTTGGAAAAGGGCGGTGTGTCGCTCAAAACACTGGCCGCCCTTTTCTCATAAAAAAAGCCTCTCGATGAGAGGCTCATTTAATCTGATAATATTCCGTTTCTGTCAACGCAACTTAAAAATTAAACTTAAACTTCTTCCCCCTTAATCCGGTAACCTACAGACGTGCGCTGGCACGGAAGATATCTAACGGAACTCTACGCATCTTGGATGTATGCATCGGAACCGCAAACAGTGCGATAGCCGTCGCGGAAGTCAACGACCGAAATGAGATTATTGGAGGAGATTTGTCCCCCGATATGATTGCTGTGGCTGAAAGCAAGATTCGGAGACGCGGCATACAGAATATCTCCATTCGCCAAATGGACGCAACTAAAATGACATTCCAAGATGGCGAGTTTGATATTGCCATGATTTCGTTTGGGTTACATGAATTGGATTATGACCTGATGATGGACATACTGAAAGAGATGTGTCGTGTACTCAAGGAATCTGGCAAACTGTATATCGTTGACTACGAGCGCGAAGATGGTTTCCTGAAGAATCTTGTGCTTTCCATTAATTTGAAAATTTTCGAGCCAAGTCATATGCCGCAGTTTCTCAGATATGATTGGATCGAGATACTGCAAAGCATAGGGTTTCAAGTCACCGAGACAGAGAAGTATCTGTTTTCTAAACTGATTTGCGCTGTCAAGCAATCCAATGCGGAACGCACCGCCGCCCAACGAATAAGGATAGATCGTGTGAGGAACGAACCACGATCTTATCCGGTTGTTGGACAAGCCCGGTG
>DYDH01000039.1:0-8266 GCA_020717985.1 Herpetosiphon sp.
GTTTAATTCACGCCTCCGCGAAATCCTCGCGGAGGCGTTTTTGATTTGGGGCACGAGAAAATAACAATTGAGCAGGTGTCCACATGCCGATCACAATACATGGACATTATGGATTTTTTGTGTCTAATGCCGCGGTATAAAAAAGATTTCCGACGCTTCCCCATCCACACGGGCAAGCAGAGTTGGCGTTTTTGTAGTATCGTTAAAGAGGATGAATGTCATATTGTATACAGTGAAAAACTCCTTATACTCGGGAAATCGCCTGACTCCCTGGGGGGCGAAGTGGATATACACAAATTACACTTCCAGCAGGGTAAAAAGGCGCAATTTGTAACTGTGATGGGTATAAACGCGATAGGAAGTGTATGTGCTTTCTGTAAAGTCGCTAACAGTTACGGTAAAATCATAGGATAAGGTGTCTCTTGCCTTGCAAGTTGAATACGTAATATTCAAAAAAGGATAAATAGTATGAAACAAATACAAAGATATTTCCTGTTTTTCGTAAGTTTGACGATCATAACGGCCTTGTGTTTTGTGAGCCCAAACAGTGTCTCAGCTCAATCCCAGGCACAAGGCACAACCGGCGTTATTTCTCCACCCCTGCTTCCTGATCTGGCCTGGAAAAGTCTGGGAAGTGTTAAAAAAGATGTAAATGTATATGGACAAACCCTGACTTTAAGCGGCGACATGTTTGAAGCCATCGAGAAGCTTCAAAATGGAATCCCTGAAAGTGTTTTTGAATACTACTCCATTAAAAATTTGCAGTCTCTTGGATGGGATTTCATAGGAAATACGAGCTTTGAGAGCGCCTATTGGAATCCGTCGGGAAGATATCTGGTCGTGCAAATCATGGATTGCGCCGATTCCCAAACTGATTATTGTGTAAATGTATGGCAGAGCGTGGACGCCAGCAAGACTCCGCCAGTGGAACAAGCGTCTGCGGGGTCCGCCGCCCCCCTTGTCACCTTTAATAAAATAAGCCCGGCAAATGGGTCAACTATAGCCCTGCCTGCCAGCGGTTATCGTTTATTGCAATGGAGCGACGCTGGGATAGGATCAACTGACAGGTATCAATACTGTATCGACGAATCGAATAACTCAGCATGTAATTCTGAATGGATAACAAGAAACGCGCTTTATTCCAACGATTCCACAGTTCTGGGCGGGCATACTTACTATTGGCAGGTCTGCGTCAGGGACGCTGACATATGCTCAAACAATGGAGCCTGGTGGTCATTTTATGTTCAGCCCGGCGCTGTTGGACCCGTTGTAACCAGCATTGTACGCACCACCCCAACAAGTTCAATCACAAATGCGGCCAGCGTAGGTTTTACGGTCACATTTAATGAAGCGGTCACAAATGTGGATATCAGCGACTTTGCCTTGGCAACGTCGGGAATTGCGGGAGCAAGCATCAGTAGCGTGACCGGGTCGGGTACCGCCTTCACCGTTAATGTGAATACAGGAAGCGGCAATGGGGCGATCCATTTGGATTTGATTGATAATGATTCTATCAAGAATGGTTCGAACGTCCCATTAGGCGGCGCGGGCGCAGGCAATGGCAATTTCAGCGCCGGTCAGACCTACACGATTGATCGGACCGTCCCACAAGTGGTTTCCAGCGTACGCGTCAACCCCAATCCCACCAATCTTACCAGTGTGAGATTCACCGTGACGTTTTCGGAACCCGTCATAAATGTGGATTTGGCGGATTTCAGCCTTACGTACACAGGCACCGTCACAGGACCAACCATCACATCTGTCAGTGGATCGGGAACAACCTACCTGGTAACGGCCAGCACAGGCACAGGCAATGGCCTGTTGCGCGTTAATGTAGAAGACAACGACACGATCCTGGATGTGGCTGGCAACAGGCTGGGCGGCACAGGTGTACACAACGGCAGATACACTGGCGGCAATGTCTACTCGATTGACAAGACCGTGCCAAAGGTGATTTCAAGCGTTCGCGTCCACCCCAGCACCACCAATCTTTCCAGCGTGAGTTTCACCGTGACCTTCTCGGAGACTGTTACCGGTGTGGATACGGCTGACTTCAGCCTGACTACTACAGGCATCACAGGCGCCTGGATCACTGGCGTCACTGGCGCAGGAACAATCCGCACGGTGACGGTCAATACAGGCGCAGACAACGGCACATTGCACCTGAATGTGGCGGATAATGATACGATCCTGGATCTGGCTGGCAACATGCTGGGCGGCGCGGGCGCGGGCAACGGCAGTTATACAGCCGGTCAAACCTACTCGATTGAAAAGACCGCGCCGACAGTGATTTCAAGCACGCTCGTTAATCTCAGCCTTACCAACCTCCCCAGTGTAGGTTTCACCGTGACATTCTCGGAAGTTGTCACGGGCGTGGAGGTGACTGACTTTACGCTATCCCCCACTGTCACGGGCGCATTCATTACCGGCGTCACTGGCTCCGGGACAACCCGCACGGTGACGGTCAACACAGGCACGGGCAGCGGTGCGTTGCGCCTGAATGTAATAGACGATGATACGATCATGGATGCGGCAGGCAATACGTTGGGCGGGACGGGCAACGGCAGTTACACTTCCGGTCAAGCTTATACCATTGACAGGACAGCGCCGAAGGTGGTTTCAAGTGTGCGCGTCAATCCCAGTCCCACCAATCTTGCCAGTGTGAGTTTCACCGTGACCTTCTCGGAGACTGTTACCGGCGTGGATACGGCTGACTTTTCGCTATCTCCCACTCTCGCAGGCGCATTCATTACAGGTGTCACTGGCTCGGGGGCAACCCGCACTGTGACGGTCAACACAGGCACGGGCACCGGCGCGCTGCGCCTGAATGTAATAGACGATGGTACGATCTTTGACATACTTGGTTATGAGTTGGGCGGCGCTGGCGCAGGCAATGGCAATTTCACAACCGGTAGTTACTACTCAATTGACAAGACCGCGCCGACAGTGGTTTCGAGCACACGCGTTTACTTCAGCACCACCAATCTCGCCAGCGTGAATTTCACAGTGACCTTCTCGGAACTTGTCACGGGCGTGGATAAGGCAGACTTCAACCTTACCTCGACTGGCATCACAGGAGCGCTCGTCACGGCTGTCAACGGATCAGGAAAAACCCGCACGGTAACGGTCAGCACAGGCACCGGCAACGGTACACTGCGCCTGAATGTAGTAGACAATGATACGATCCTGGATGTAATGGGTTACAAGTTGGGCGGCACGGGCATAGGCAATGGCAGCTACATTGCCGGTCAAACCTACACGATTGACAAGACCGCGCCGAGCGTGGTTTCAAGTATACGCGTCGATGCCAGCAACACCAATCTCGCCAGTGTGCGCTTCACGGTGACATTCTCGGAAGCTGTCGGGGGCGTGGATGTGGCTGACTTTTCGCTTGCCCCCACTGTCACAGGCGCATCCATCACCGGCGTCAGTGGTTCAGGGGCAACCCGCACGGTGACGGTCAACACAGGCACCGGCAGCGGCGTGCTGCGTCTGAATGTAATAGATAATGATACGATTCTGGATATAGGCAGCAATAAACTGGGCGGCGTGGGCGCAGGCAATGGTAATTTCACAACCGGCCAAGGCTACACGATTCACCATCCAGGTATCACGGCAGACACAACAGCGCCAGAAACCCAAATCGACAGCGCTCCTGCTGTCTCATCCAACAACGCTTCCGCAACCTTCACTTTCTCCAGTGCGGATGGAACTGCCACCTTTGAATGCTCGCTCGACGGCGGCGCTTATGCCGGCTGCGTTAGCCCAATAAATTATACTGATTTGGCTGATGGCTCGCATACTTTCAACGTGCGCGCTATAGACCCGTCAAGTAACGTGGATGCCTCACCTGCCTCCCATACATGGACGGTAGACACAACCGCGCCAGAGACTCAAATCGACTCCGCTCCCACTGCCTCATCCATCAGCGCTTCTGCAACCTTCGCTTTCTCCAGCGCGGATGGAATTTCCTTTGAATGTTCCCTCGACGGCGGCGCTTATGCCGGCTGCACCAGCGGAGTAACCTATACTGATTTGGCTGATGGCTCGCATACTTTCGAAGTGCGCGCTATAGACCCATCAAATAACGTGGACGCCTCGCCTGCCTCCCATACATGGACGGTAGACACAACCGCGCCAACGGTCAGTTCAATCGTGCGCGCTTCCGAAGATCCAACCGATGCTGCCAGCGTGGACTTCACCGTGACGTTCTCGGAATCTGTCACAAACGTGGACATAACTGACTTTACGCTAAACACCACTATCCCGGACGCATCCATCACTGGCGTGACCGGCTCCGGGACTAGTTATATCGTCAGTGTCAACACCGGCTCCGTGAGCGGCGACTTGCGCCTGGATGTAGTTGACGACGACACGATCCTGGATGAGGTTGGCAACATGCTGGGCGGCACGGGCGCAAGTAATGGCGATTTCACATCCGGTGAAACCTACACAATTACCAAGCCTTGATGAACTAACACTATAAGAAATAGTCTCCCAATACTTATATTGGGAGACTATTTATGTACTTATAAAAATGAACAATACTCTGATTTTTTCGGTATGCTGGCAAAAGCCATTTCAGCGATATGGACTCTGGTTATCAGGTAAGCGGTCAATAGATGTAATTGATGCCAGTGTTATCAGAAAAGTATTTCTCACAAACCCTCGAAAATTATTTCATTATTCAAAATTTGTCCGCTTGCTCTTGACCTATGTCTTGTTGGCGGTTCTGGACCTTGCTCCGGCACAGGCCAGATTTGAATCTCCCGAGCTAATGCGGCAGTCGGGGACGCGATCTTCGCTCCGCTTTTATGGGCATGGAACGAACCAGATGGATCGCGTCAAGATCAAACTTGATAACCCGGAAGTTCCCGCTGATATCGGATTGGATTTCACCATCGAATTTTGGATGAAAGCCCGCGCGGCGGATAATACCAGCGGCAGCTGCACGACCGGCGGCGACAGTTGGACATCCGGCAACATCATCATTGACCGTGATATTTTTGGCACGGGCGATTACGGCGACTTCGGCATCTCTTTGTATGGCGGCAAGATCGCCTTTGGAGCTGCCAGCGCGACAGAGAATCAAACGCTGTGCAGCAGCGCCAGCATCGCGGACAACGCCTGGCACCATATCGCGCTCACGCGCAATCAAAGCGCCGGTCAAATGCGGATATTTATCGACGGGGCGTTGGATACAACCGGCACTGGTCCCACTGGCAATCTCAGCTATCATAACGGCAGGTTAACCTCCTACCCGAATGATTCGTATCTTGTGTTCGGCGCAGAAAAGCATGATTACGATCCGCCCAATTATCCATCCTATAACGGCTATCTGGATGAGGTCAGGCTTTCCAACAGAGTTCGTTATACAGCAAATTTCTCCACTCCATCCGCGCCGTTTTCAGCGGATGCAAACACGGTCGGCTTGTATCATTTTGATGAAGGCACTGGGAACTGCACAGGGACAGTGCGGGATTCTTCCACGGGCGGAACAAGCGACGGCGCGTGTTCTTTCGGCGGAACTGGCACTCCGGGTCCCGTATATTCTGCCGATATTCCATTTGCAAACGCCCCTGTGGTTACAGTTACATCAAGCACCCGTGCCAATCCCAATCCTACCAACGCCGCCACAGTTAAATTTACTGTGACATTCTCGGAAATTGTCACCGGCGTGGATGAGGCGGACTTCAGCCTTACCCGCACAGGTATCACAGGGGTACCCATCATCACTACTGTCAGTGGATCAGGGGCAACTCGTACGGTTACAGTCAGTACAGGCACGGGCAACGGCACATTACGCCTGAATGTAATAGACAATGATTCGATCCTGGATGTGGCTGGCAACAAGCTGGGCGGTACGGGTGCTGGCAATGGTAATTACGCTGCCGGACAAACCTACACAATTGACAAGACCGCGCCAACGGTAGTTTCAAGCCTGCGTATCAACCCCAGTCCCACCAACCTTTCCAGCGTGAATTTCACCGTGACATTCTCTGAATTTGTCACCGGTGTGGATGCGGCAGATTTCAGCCTTACCCCCACTGGTATCACGGGCGCTCTGGTCACAGCAGTCAACGGATCAGGGATAACCCGCACGGTGACAGTCAAAACAGGCACAGGCAGTGGCACGCTGCGCCTGAATGTAGCAGACAACGATACGATCCTGGATGCGGCTGGCAACAAACTGGGTGGCACGGGCGCAGGCAACGGCAGTTACATTGCCGGTCAAATATACACGATTGATAATCCAAAGGTTGTTTCAAGCGTGCGCGTCACCCCCAGTCCCAGCAATCTTGCCAGCGTGAGATTCACCGTGACATTCTCTGAGTTTGTCACCGGTGTGGATGCGACGGATTTCAGTCTGGTCACTACAGGAATCACGAGAGCCAAGGTCACGGCTATTAGCGGGACAGGGGCAACCCGTATGGTGACGGTCAGCACTGGCACAGGGAACGGCACGCTGCGTCTGAATGTAATAGACAATGATACGATCCGCGATGCGGCTGGCAATAAATTGGGCGGCGTGGGTGCGGGTAATGGCAATTACATAACCGGTCAAACCTACACCATTGACAGGACAGCGCCGACAGTGATTTCGAGTATGCGCTTTTACGCCAGTACCACCAATCTCGCCAGCGTAAGATTCACCGTAACATTCTCAGAAGCTGTCACAGGCGTGGATACGGGAGATTTCAACCTTACCTCCACAGGCATCACTGGCGCTCTAGTCACCGCCGTCAGCGGTTCAGGCACAACCCGCACAGTCACGGTCAGCACCGGCACAGGCAGTGGCACATTGCGTCTGAATGTAAGAGACAATGATACGGTTTTGGACATGACTGGCAACAAGCTGGGCGGCACAGGCGTATACAACGGCAATTACACTGCCGGTCAGATCTACACGATTGACAAGACCTCGCCGAGGGTGGTTTCAAGTGTACGCGTCAATCCCAGTCCCACCAATCTTGCCAGCGTGAGTTTCACTGTGACATTCTCAGAAATTGTCACCGGTGTGGATGCGGCGGATTTCAGCCTTACTCCCACAGGAATCACAGGCGCATCCATCACTACTGTCAGTGGATCAGGCGCAACTCGTACGGTTACAGTCAGTACAGGCATGGGTAATGGCACGCTACATCTGAATGTAATAGATAATGACACGATTCTGGATGCGGGTGGCAATAAACTGGGCGGCACAGGCGCAGGCAATGGCAATTACATATCTGGGCAGACCTACACCATTGATAAGGCCGCGCCGGACGCTCAAATAATTTCCAAGCCCTCTGCCTTATCCAACAGCGCTTCCGCAACCTTCACATTCTCCAGTACGGATGCAACTGCCACCTTTGAATGTTCCCTTGACAGCGGCGCTTATGCCTCCTGCACCAGTGAAGTAACCTATAATAGTTTGGCTGATGGCCCGCATACTTTCGAAGTGCGCGCCATAGACCCATCAAGTAATGTGGATGCCTCACCTGCCTCCCATACATGGACGGTAGACACAACAGCGCCAGAAACCCAAATCGACAGCGCTCCTGCTGTCTCATCCAACAACGCTTCCGCAACCTTCACTTTCTCCAGTGCGGATGGAACTGCCACCTTTGAATGCTCGCTCGACGGCGGCGCTTATGCCGGCTGCGTTAGCCCAATAAATTATACTGATTTGGCTGATGGCTCGCATACTTTCAACGTGCGCGCTATAGACCCGTCAAGTAACGTGGATGCCTCACCTGCCTCCCATACATGGACGGTAGACACAACCGCGCCAGAGACTCAAATCGACTCCGCTCCCACTGCCTCATCCATCAGCGCTTCTGCAACCTTCGCTTTCTCCAGCGCGGATGGAATTTCCTTTGAATGTTCCCTCGACGGCGGCGCTTATGCCGGCTGCACCAGCGGAGTAACCTATACTGATTTGGCTGATGGCTCGCATACTTTCGAAGTGCGCGCTATAGACCCATCAAATAACGTGGACGCCTCGCCTGCCTCCCATACATGGACGGTAGACACAACCGCGCCAACGGTCAGTTCAATCGTGCGCGCTTCCGAAGATCCAACCGATGCTGCCAGCGTGGACTTCACCGTGACGTTCTCGGAATCTGTCACAAACGTGGACATAACTGACTTTACGCTAAACACCACTATCCCGGACGCATCCATCACTGGCGTGACCGGCTCCGGGACTAGTTATATCGTCAGTGTCAACACCGGCTCCGTGAGCGGCGACTTGCGCCTGGATGTAGTTGACGACGACACGATC
>DYDH01000039.1:8381-16807 GCA_020717985.1 Herpetosiphon sp.
CGGCGACTTGCGCCTGGATGTAGTTGACGACGACACGATCCTGGATGAGGCTGGAAACATGCTGGGCGGCACAAGCTTAAACGATGGTGATCACACTGGTGATGAAACCTATACCATTACCAAGCCTTAATAAAATGACATGATAACAAAAGGGCTTCCAACATAAACATTGGGAGCCCTTTTGTTGGTTTTTATGAGGGAGTTTTATTTATTCCACAGGAAAGAGATTTAATTTTTTATAAATCTGCCCGATCGAAACTTCTTCAGTTTCCTTATAAACCTTGGCTAGTTTCGACCTGCCAAGTTTGTTTGTTAATTTATTTTCCACGCGCTTCAATGCGAATTCATCTGACTCCAGCAGGGTCGATTCCTCCGCCTGCAATTGTCTTTTTACAAAAGCGTATAACTCCGCCGAACTGGTCAGGTCCGCTTGCGCTAATTCAATATCTGCCAGTGTCAGCAGGCAGGCGAGCACGCCGGTTTTATGTCCCAGCGCATGGTTTCCTTTCAGGCTTTCGATGCAAAGGGTTCGGGCGCGTTCCATATTGCCCGCATACAAGGCGGAATAAGCCATCATCCGCAGCGGAAACGGTTGTTGATATTCATTTCCGATCCCTTGAAATGTGGCAAATGCTGATTCAGCATACCTGCCGGAAGCCGGGTAATCTTCGAGCACGTTCGCCAGCATGGACATGTTCGCGAGTTCCATTCCTGCGCTGATGCGGTCTTCTATGGCGAGCGATATATCCAATGCGCATTGAAAAGCGGGGAGCGCTTCATTGAATTTTCCGTCAAAGCGCAGGTTGTCTGCCTGAATGCGCAAGGCATAGCTCTTTCCCCAGAGGTCGTTTTCCTGTGTTGCGATCTGCAGGGCTTCCTTGATAAAAGCGGCTGATTCAGCGCGTTTTTTCTGTTGATATAAAACAATTCCCAAACTGGTGAGGGCAATACTCAAGCGTGAAAGATAATTTGTCTCACGACACAGGGAAATACTTTCCTGCAAACAAAGCGCTGCCTGCTCAAGTTCCATCAGTTCACGGTAAATATCACCGCCATAACAAAGAATATTCGCCAGCAACTTCTTGTCTCCCAATTTCCGCGCGAGTTCTTCCGCTTCCAACGATGATTCGCGCGCCTGCGCCAGATTATCGCGCCAATAAGATAAGGCTGTTTTTAGATATAACAATTTTGCGCGGTATGGTTTGCGGGTGGGGAACTGCCCCGAAGTGTGCGGCAAAAATTTATCCACCCAATCCAACGCCTCCTTGAAGTGGCTGTGCTTCAACCAGATGATGTTGATCGCAACAGCCAGCCTGAGACTGTATTCACCATTCGCGTTTGGATTCAGAGCCCAATCCAATGCGGCACGAATGTTATTGTGTTTGATCTCCACAATACGGCGCAGTTCGAGAGGAGATGTTTTATCGAGCAGGGTTTCGGTATTTTCAGTCCAGCGGGTGAAATAGATCAAGTGGCGGTTGCGTAGTTCTGTTAATTCAGCGGATTGTTCCAGTTTTTCATGCGCAAAGTGGCGGATGGTATCCAGAAAGCGGTAATATATTTTCTCTTCGCTTGATTCCGTTATCACCAGGGAGCGGTCAACAAGTTGTAAAAGCAAGGCAAATATTTCCGCCGTTGGGCAGATTGTATCGTCGCTGCATATTTCCTCAGCGGATTCAAGAGTCCAGCCACCGGCGAAAACAGACAGGCGGTGGAGCAGTTTTCGCTCAGGTTCTGTGAGCAGGTTATAGCTCCACGCTATTGCGCCGGATAAAGTTTGCCGCCATGCGGTGTCGGCGCGATTACCTCGCGTAAGCCAGACAAAGCGGCGGTCAAATTGTTCGAGCATCACTCGTGGACTGAAGGTCTGGATGCGCGCGGCGGCCAATTCAATCGCCAGCGGCAAACCGTCCAAACGGCGGCAGATCTCAGTCACGCTGGATGCGTTTTCATCCGTAAGTTGAAAATCCATTTTGGCGGCACGCGCCCGCTGAACAAAGAGCTGCACAGCGGGGGAATCTTCCAATTCTTTTATAACGCGGGTCCCATCATTTGGAAGCGGCAGGGGGGCAAGTTGGAACTCGTATTCGCCAGGAATGCGTAACGCCTCACGACTGGTTGCCAAAATTTTTATTGCCGGGGCATGGCGAAGGAGTTTGGTCAATGCGGGCGCGGCGGAAAGCACCTGTTCAAAATTATCGAATATGATCAACAGATTTTTATTTTGTAAAAACGATTGCAAAACAAACAAACTCGATGATATGGATGTTTCCTGAATGCCCAGCGCTTCGATGAGCGCGGCAAACACCATTTCAGATTGCTCGACAGGAGCAAGGTTAACGAAGACCGCGCCATGTTTGAAATGATCCACCAGTTGTTCCGCAACATGCAAGGCGAGCCGAGTTTTCCCCACACCGGGCGGACCTATGATGGTTAAGATGCGGACATGATCTTGAAGCATATCTTTTGTTAATGAAGTTAATTCTTTTTCGCGCCCAAATATGGCTGTAAGACTGGGTGGAAGTTGATATACATTTTCTTCACTGATGGCTGGTTCCGCTTCGCGCATGGTGAGGATGGATTTTTTCTGCCGATCTCCCGCCAACTCAAGCAGACGCGCGGTTAATTCGGGTTCATCCTCCAATCCCAATGCGGGGATAAAACGACCCAACAGGGTGGCTTCATCTGGAATACGCATATTTTTTTCGAGATAACTCATATAACTGTAGTGATAGCCCACCAGCCCGGCCAGTTCGCGTTGGGTAAGATGCGCGCGCTCGCGTAAATAGCGCAACAATTGCCCAAAGGTGTCAAAACTTTGAGGTTTATGTCCGACCTGATTTTTTGGCATGGGGAAATTGTACTAAAAAATTGTCAATAAATGTTAACAGAGTCAACAAGAGGGCGTGTATATTTGAAATCATTGACATCAGGTTGAAAATTTTTAAGGAGCCGTTCATGTATCGCTATCCGCTTACTTTTACCTTTCCCGCCTTTTCCGTTTCGCCGCAGATCACCGTCAGGGATGCCGGCGGCGAGGTGGTTCTATCTGCCTCCAAAAAATTGATTTCATCCAAAGAAGAGATCAATGTAACGGCGGGTGGGAAACCCCTCTATCAGATTATCAGCCAGGAGAATCGCATCACAGATATTCCCAGTAATTGGGATATTAAAACCGCGGATGGATCCACGCTGGGCGTGGTGGATGATGATTTTCTCTCCGCGATCGATACTTCCAGGTTCATTCCCAATTCCAGCGTGTCCATGCTGGCGGATATGAACATCCAGAGCGCGCTTAACCTGCGTTCTGCAAAGATGTATTGGATTAATGATGCGACGGGAAAACATCTTGGCTTTGTCGCGCCTGATCAAAAGTCATTAATAGCGATGCAGTTGCCGTTTGGGAATTTCATCCGTCAATTGCCCGCATTGTTCTTTCGTTTTATTACGCCCAGTTACCATGTCCGTCTTGGTGAAGAGACCATGCTGTTCATGCAGAAGAAGCGGACTTTCATGCTGGATACATACGTGCTGGAAAAGCGCGGCAATTTCAGCGACGCAAACGAGCCGCTGCTGATCAACAGCGTTCTATTGGCGTTAGTGTATGAACGTCAGGTTTTGAAAGACATGTATTCGTAAAATTAACTGGCTGACACGGCAGGGTTACAAAATCAGAGGTCATTGAAAAAAATGCAAAGATTCGTTGGAACAGTTCTGTCATTCATAATGCTTTCTGCGTGTTCACAAACAACCGAAACATCATTGCCTGCTGAAACCTTGCAGCCCGCGATGGCGCCCATGATTACCGAAGCGCCCGCAAATTCCACATCAACGGGTGCATGTCCTGTGGAAACAACAGAGTTAAAACTTTTCATAAACGCCGATGACGGCTACTGTTTCCTTTATCCAATGGAAGATGCCGCCGTTCCGCCTTACATGGTTGTCATTAACCCAAATGACATATCTGGAGGAAGTTTTCTTCCAGGAGACGCTTTGGTGGAAGTCAACATGGAATCCGCTTCAGGACGCACAGCCGCTCAAGCGGCAGATGAAAAAATTGCAGAAGCGGGAGAGGGATTCAATATCACGCGCAGTGAAATTATTATGGACGGGAAACAGGCAATCGTAGTGGATGGTCTTCCTGCTCAAGATCCATGGCGCGAAGTTTTCATTGTTGACAATAACCGCCTATATATCCTCTTCTTCGAACCTTGGACGCCAAACGCTGATTGGTTCCCGGAATTGGAAAAATTATATTCATCGGTTATGGATTCCTTCCACGTTTTGCCGCCCATGCCGTAACAAAAGGAGATTCAAAAAATTATGCGACAAAAGAATTGGCGAATGATCATTGTTGGTTTTGTTCTTATCATCATGTCCATCGGATTTTTCCTTTTCATGCTGACCATCATACCGATGTCCAACGACCCCGCTACGATGATGCGGACGGTTGGAACAATCAGCGGAGGCGTCATTGGCATTAGCATTGCGATGATGATCGGCGGGCTGATCGGCAAAAAAATTTAGTTGATCCATTGTGAGGCTTTCAATGAATATCCAAAATAAACAAAAAAATGTCAACATGGACGCCGATGATTTGTTGAACTTCGATGAAGCGCTTATAAGTCTTGGCAGTGATTCCACATCGGAGGCTGTCCCGCCTGATCATGTGGAAATAATCGAATGCGTAAAAAAGGAAGACTTGATGGGAGCGATTCAATTGTATTGCTCCATGCATGGCTCTCGCTTCGAGGAAGCCAGCGCTTTTGTGGAAGATATCAAGTTAAGGTTTGGGTATTAATAAACGTAAACAGCCGTCGTGCGACATTGATATAGCCCTGCGCTGTGAAGCGACTTGAATGTCCGCAGTATTTTGTGAACCAAAGGAGAAAATATGAAATCTAAAATGTTAGGTGGTTTGTTGTTGCTGGCGCTGGCATTCAGCGCGTTGACGCCTGTCACCACAGCGCGCGCCGCCGCCGTTCTAACAGTGACGGATACTTCCGACTCGAATGACGGCGTTTGCGATGCGCAATGCTCGCTGCGCGAAGCGGTTGGGCTGGCCGCGAATGGCGACAGCGT
The DNA here is from genome assembly GCA_020717985.1 of Herpetosiphon sp. GTDB lineage: Bacteria > Chloroflexota > Anaerolineae > Anaerolineales > Villigracilaceae > Villigracilis. The sequence goes on from DYDH01000039.1 coordinate 13,464, forward strand.
CGAGTTTGCCCCCGGTGTGACTGGAACAATCACGCTGGGCGGCTCACAAATAAACATCAACACTTCCATCACAATTACAGGGCCGGGCATCTCGCAACTGACCGTTGATGGAAATTATGCTTCCCGCATTTTCCATGTTTCTTTTGACAGCCTTATCGTTTCCATCTCAGGAATGACGATCACGCACGGAACAGTCAACGATATTGGCGGAGCGATACACAATACTGGAACCTTGAATATTGACTCGGTTGATTTCATAAACAACCACGCATACGGAGATTACGTGAGCGGCGGGGCAATTTACAACGGCAAAACGCTGACCATTCATAACAGTTCCTTTATCGGCAACAGCGCAGAAGGCGGGGGAGGAGCGATTGCAAGTTACTTCGGCACAACATTAACGGTCACAAACTCAGTTTTTGATGGTAACCAGGCTCCTGGCACGATCTCTTCTCCTTATTCATCGGGCGGAGCGATCTCGGTTAATTCAGACACCGCCGTTGACAACCAGAGTCACGTCTCCCTGGATCATGTTATTGTCAAAAGTAATTCCGCCATCGATGCCGGGGGCGGAGCGTTTATTCAAGACGGCGCAGTTGTAACAATCAGCAACAGCGCTTTCAGTGGAAATTCTATAACATCTACAACAAATGGGATTGGCGGAGGCATCTTCTTCGGAAACGGAGGAAGCGCGGCGCTCGATAACGTGACCATAAGCGGAAATTCCACCGCTGGGGCCTGGGGCGGCGGCATTTTTAACAATTCCTTCGCGCTCAATATGAACAATGTCACAATTGCAAACAACACCGTCACAGGACCAGGCGGAAAAGGGGGCGGCATACATACGGGCGGAGTTTTCAATATCAAAAACAGCATCATTGCCAACAACACAGCGGCAACGGGCAACGATTGTTCTGTTAGCGGCACGTTTAACTCCCAGGGAAACAACCTGGTTGAGGATACATCCAAGTGCAATATCAGCGGAGATACAAGCGGCAACATTACCGGAGTGGATCCAAAACTCGGCGCGCTATCTGACCACGGCGGCGGCACGCTGATACGCCCGTTACTGAGCGGCAGTCCTGCCATTGACGCGGGCAACGATGGGACCTGCAATACAATAGACCAACGCGGATTCCCCCGCCCACAGGGCGCGCATTGCGATATGGGCGCATTTGAGGTCGGCGCGGCTAGTTGGGTCGTCACCAAACTGGAGGACACCAACGATAACGTCTGCGACAGCGATTGCTCGTTACGCGAAGCGCTCGCCATTTCTTTGGATGGTGATACCATAAGTTTTGCGGCGGGACTGAGCGGCACGATCACCTTGGATAGTTTGCTTGGCACGCTTGGAATTAACAACAGCATTACCATCAACGGTCCGGGGGCAGCCATCCTTGAAGTCAGCGGCGACGACCTGGTGCGTGTCTTTATTGTCGCGCAAGATACGACTGTCCGCATTTCAAACCTGACGGTCACGCATGGCTACATTAACGATGACAGCGGCGGCGGCATTGTCAACGACGGCGGCAATCTTACGCTCGATCATGTGGTGGTATCCAATAGTCAGGCAGTTACTGCCAACCCTCTTTGGGGGAATGGCGGCGGCATCTATAACTATGGGACTTTGACCATTACAAACAGCGTAATCACAACCAACACCGCTTCGCAACAGGGCGGCGGAATTTTCAATAGTCCCGGCTCCAATCTTTCAGTGACCGACACAGTGGTGGATCATAATTTCAGCAAATCTGGCGGCGGACTCTACCTGCCCAACCCTGCAACTCTCACCGATACGATCAGCCTTACGCGTGTCAGCGTGAATGACAATCACGCCACTATCAGCGGCGGCGGCATATTCCTGTCTGATTCCGCAACCATTTCAGATTCGCTTATCGCAAATAATACCGCCAGCAATGGGGTCGGAGCGGGAGCGGGCGGAGGCATCACCCTGAGTGAAGCGGGCGGGCTGGACGCCTCTGTTACCATCTTGATCAAGAATGTCACCATTAGCGGCAACATCGCCTTCGGTCAAGGCGGCGGCGTGGATGTAAACCTGCAACAAGCCGCTGATTCAGTCACATTCAACAACGTCACCATCGCCAATAACATACGAAATATGATACCTGGACCTCCTGCCACTAACGGCGGCGGCGGTATCTTCACGGCGGGCGCTGAATACATTGATCTGCAAAACACGATTGTCGCAGGCAACATCAGTATGGTTGCCGGCAGCGGCGCGGATTGCGAAGGTACAATCAACTCGCTGGATTACAACTTAATTCAGAATACGACCAACTGCGCGATCAACGGCACGACGACTCATAACGTGACCGGGGTTGGAGCTAATCTGGATTCTCTTGCCGATAACGGCGGTCCCACCCTAACCATGAGTCCGCTCGCCGGTTCCCCGGCATTGAACGCCGCTGACGACTTAACCTGCATTGAAACTGACCAGCGTGGCATTCAACGTCCGCAGGGCGCGCATTGTGATATTGGCGCGTTTGAGTTCGAAACCCCCGCCGCTTTCAATAAATCAGCCCCGGCAAATGGCGCCATCAATCAATCGTTTTCCCCAACTTTAAGTTGGGAGACAAGCGCGGGCGCAGTCAAGTACGAGTACTGTTACTACATCACCACCACCACTCCCTGTTCTTCATGGGAAAACAACGATACAGCCACCAGCATACCTTTGAGCAATCTGCCCGGCAGTACCGCCTACTCCTGGCATGTGCGCGCAGTAAATGCAGCCGGAGAAACATATGCCAATAACAACGCATGGTGGTCGTTCACAACACATCCTGCCACATACATCATCTCGGGCAAAGCAGGCGTGGCAGGCGCGACTTTGAAATACACCGACGTCACACTCAAGACCGCCACTGCCGATGCAAACGGGAATTACTCATTCACAGTATCCTACGACTGGTCTGGCACGGTGACCCCTTCCAAGACAGGCTATACCTTCTCACCTGTAAACAAGAGTTACTCCCATGTCCTGGCGAATCAGTCGGCGCAAAATTACAGAGCCACAACCAGCGTCACCCTCTACTCCACCGCCGCGCAAGATGGCTGGATTCTCGAATCCACCGAAACCAGCAACGCGGGCGGAACGATGAACAGCGCGCTGACCACTTTCAACCTCGGCGATGACAACTTGAAGAAGCAATATCGCAGCATCCTCTCCTTCACCACTTCCACCCTGCCCGATACCGCTGTCATTACCGCGGCCACACTCAAGATCAAACAGTATTCCGCCACAGGCGGCGCAACCTTCGGCATGTTCCAGGGATTGTTGATCGACATCCTCAAAGGACCCTTTGGAACATCCGCCCTGCAAACGA
>DYDH01000039.1:16845-27492 GCA_020717985.1 Herpetosiphon sp.
CCATTCACTGCGCCTGCTGTGGGAGGCTGGTACGCTTTCAACCTAACGACTTCACAGGCATACATCAACAAAGCGGCGACCGGTTCCGGGCTGACCCAGTTCCGTCTGCGCTTCAAACTGGATGATAACAACAATGCAATCGCAAACTACATCAGCTTCTACAGCGGCAATGCGCTTACCGCATCGCGTCCGCAGTTGATCATCCAATACTACGTGCCGTAACCGTTGTTCATTTGAAATCACGCCTCCGCAAAATTCTTGCGGAGGCGTTTTTGTTTTGAGAATGAAACGGTGACAATTCATCATATATATATAGAGCCCGCAACAAATGAACATATCCATAAAAGAATAATTAACCTGCGCATCCCCCCGGACTGACCTCACTTAACAATTTTGTGGGTGAACTTAACCTGCATTTCCCATTGTCGGTTCATTACTACTCTGCCTATAATAAACATATGGTCTGGAGTTTTTATAAGTCAGCGTGTGTGGCGCTTGCTTCTGCGGAACGCCATGCCCTGCGCAAACATAACCGCCCTTGATTTTGGAGGATCACATGCAGCGTATTCGTTCTCATATCATCAAACTATTTACAGGCTTTATCGCCAGCGCGATCTTAATTTCATTTCCATCCCAATCAGTCATTGCCACTGTTTTATCGGATGGATATTACGCCCCTTCTGAAAGAGGTCTCGCCCCAAACCCTTACAACATTGGCAGTCCAACTCTCACTGAATTGTGGGTCAATCCCGTCACTGGCAGAAATTCAAACAACGGACTCACATCTGCCGCGCCGCTCAAAACAATTACCGCAGCCTGGAATAAAATTCCCTCCGCACCGTTAACAACAACAGGTTATCGCATCAACCTTCAACCTGGCACATATCCCTGCGAACCCGCAGAGCCCAATGACTGCCAGAATAATTTTGGTAATCGTACTGGCACATACACATTCCCCATTATTATCCGCGCATCTGGCGGACCGGGCACAGTCATCATCCGCGGCGGGCTGGATATATTGAATGTTTCCTATTTATATCTAATTGACATGACCCTGAGAGGCGGCACACCCCTGCCCACCAATTCTTCGGGCAATAACCTACTCCACCTGGCAGGCGTTAACCACGTCCTATTGCGCGGACTAACCATGGACGGTCCCGATTGCGATAATGACTCATGTAACAACTTGCAGGAAGTTTTAAAGGTCAACCAAGCCCAATATTTGTACGTGGAAAACAGCACCATCGGCGGGGCATGGCATAGTTCGGTGGACTATTTCGTGGTGCAATACGGTCACTTTATCAACAATAATGTGCATACCGCCGGGCAATGGTGCATGTACCTTAAGGGCGGTACGTCTTATCTGCGCATCGAAGGCAATGAGTATCATAATTGTCAATTGGGGTTTTCGGCCGGGCAATCAGGCAATTTCGCCATGATGCGATCCCCATGGCTGCATTATGACGCTTACGATATCAAGTTCATCAATAACATTCTACATGACCTGCCCGGCGTTGGCATGAGCGTGGCGGGCGGTTACAACATCCTGTTTGCTTACAATACACTATACCGTGTGGGCATCTCCACCGAAAATGGGTATTCATTACTGGATGTTGTCCGCGCAGAACGGGGATGTAATGCAACCGACGAGTTGCAATTGCCTATTCCAGTCTGCCGTACTTTTATTGGATTGGGCGGCTGGGGTCCGAACTACCTGACAGATAACCGCCCCGCCATCCCCAATCGCAATGTCTACATTTATAACAATATCATCTATAACCCTGCTCCCGCTCGCACACAGTACACTCATTTCAATATTTCAGAACCGCTGACTCGTCCGTCTGGTTTTATAAACATGCCGAATCCAATGATTACAGACGACAACCTACGAATCCGCGGCAACGTGATCTGGAACGGGGACGCCTCCATGCCGCTTGGCATCGAAGGAACGCGGGCTTGTACGACGATCAACCCGACCTGCAATGAAACCCAATTGAGAGCCGACAATGCGATCAACACGATCAAACCGCTATTAGGCAATCCGGCTGCCGGAGACTTCCATCCAATTGGGAGTTGGATCCCGAGGGTGACCACCTACATCATACCTGATTTCAGTTGGGCGGTTTTCAGTCCCAGCGTACCTGCCGGAAATACCAGCAATGCGGTTCCCACTGATTTTGAAGGCATAACACGTTCGACAATTAGTCCACCAGGCGCATTCTATAGAAACGCAGTCCCAGTTGTGAGTTCCGCGCCAATCATGACCGCGCCTGCCAATGCACTGCTGACCAACGACTCTACACCGAGCTTCACTTGGAATGCCGTGACTAACGGAAATAGATACCAACTCGAGATTTCCAGGGTCACGACTTTTGCAACCAAAGCGCTGACCTTCGTCGGAGCGCCTGGAATTCTCACCTACACCGCCACGAGCCTGCCGAATGGCGTCTACTACTGGCATGTGCGCGCCTTTAATACCAACAGTATAGCGGGTCCATGGAGCGCGTATCGCTCCTTCACCGTTGACATCACCCCGCCCGCTCCGCCGGTACTGAGCACACCCGCCAATGCCGCCCCGGTGTTCGGCACACCTCCCTTCGCCTGGCTCACCACCCCAACTACGACATGGTATCAATTCCAATACGACAACAATGCCGACTTCCTCACCCCAACCTACACTTATGCATTGACGACGCTCACTCATACCCCGCCCGCCATGGCGCCTGGTCCCTATTCATGGCATGTGCGCGCCAGGGATGCGGCGGGCAATTGGAGTTCATGGAGCGCTCCACGCACGATCACCATCCTGCCGCTCATCCCGCCGGTGCCAGTGATGACCACGCCCGCAAATACACTGCTGACCAACGACGCAACCCCGAACTTCGCCTGGAACGCCGTGGTTTCCGGTAACACATATCAACTCGAAATATCCAGGGTCACGACCTTCGCCACCAAGGTGCAGACCTTCGCCGGAGCGCCTCGAGTCCTCACCTACACCGCTGCGACCCTGCCGAATGGTGTCTACTACTGGCATGTGCGCGCCTTGAACACAAAAGGTGTGGCGGGACCATGGAGCGCGTATCGCTCCTTCACCGTTGACATCACCCCGCCCGCTCCGCCAATACTGAACTCCCCCGCCAACGCCGCATCGGTGTTCGGCACACCTTCTTTCACATGGCTCACCACTGCCACTGCTGCGTTGTATCAATTCCAGTCTGACAACAACGCGGACTTTCTCACCCCAACCTACAGTTCCGGACCGTTGACCACGCTCAATCACACTCCGCCTGCAATGACGCCTGCACTCTATTCATGGCATGTACGCGCCAGAGATGCCGCAGGCAATTGGAGCGCATGGAGCGCTCCGCGCACGATCACCATTAATCCATTGGCTCCCCCAACACTGATCAGCCCAACCAATGGCAGCATCAGTCCGAATCCAGCTCCCACCCTGAACTGGGGAATCGAGGAGAATGCTGTCAGCTATCAGGTCCAAGTGGATAACAACGATGACTTCAACAGCCGCGAGTTCGACGACACGGCCGCCGCCACCAGCCGCATTCCCGCTCCTGCTCTGACAGACGGTGTGTATTACTGGCGTGTAAGGCAAATCAATTTGCTTGGAGAGAGGAGCGACTGGAGCACAGTCTGGAGTGTCACAATCCAGCGACCCATTCCATCCGCCCCAACATTATTACTGCCCATTGATTCTTCCGCGACTGGCACGCCAACCTTCAGTTGGGAGAGCGTGGAGAATGCCGTCAATTACCAAATTCAGGTGGATGACAACGATGACTTCGAAAGCCGCGAGTTCGACGACACTGCCGCGACCACCAGCCGCACACCGGGGACTGCCCTGACGAATGGCGTGTATCACTGGCGAGTACGGGCGATCAACACCTATGGCACGCCCGGCGCATGGAGCGAGACTCGAACACTCACGATCAGTGTTCCGCCTGCGGCTCCCGCTCTGCTCCTGCCCACCGACGCCGCCGCCGATTCAACTGGCACGCCAACCTTCACCTGGAACAGCGTGACGAATGGCGCGACCTACCAGATCCAGGTGGATACTGATAGTGACTTCAACAGCCCTGTGTCCTTTGATGATACATCTGCCACCACCAGCCGCACGCCGGGGACAGCGCTGGCAGATGGCGGGTACTTCTGGCGGGTGCGGGCAATCAATATTTATGATGTCTCTGGCGCATGGAGTGATACTCGGACATTAACGATCAGCATCCCACCTGCAATTCCAGCCTTGCTCCTGCCCACCGACGCCTCCACTGATTCAACTGGGACGCCAACCTTCAGTTGGGAAAGCGTGGAAAATGCCGCCAACTACCAAATCCAGGTGGACAACAACGAAGACTTCGAAAGCCGCGAGTTCGATGACACTGCCGCCACCACCAGCCGCACACCGGGAACTGCCCTGGCAAATGGCATTTATCACTGGCGGGTGCGCGCGATCAACGCATATGACACACCGGGCGATTGGAGTCCATCACGGACTGTGAACATCAATATGCCATAAAACAACCATAGCCAGATCAAATTAAATTCAACCAGTATATGATTCGAAATAGATGATGAATAAAAAGCGCCTTTGATTTCTCAGAGACGCTTTTTATTTTACGAAACCACCGTGCGAGGCACATTTACACATCAGCAGACTAAAAACGTAAATTCGGAAGTAAACTATAATTCCGATAAACAAAACATATTGGTCTCGCTATCCTTCATATTATCAGATTACGGTTTTTAATTCTTGGATCAGGAGATGAACAAATGAAAACCAGAAGGAATCGCTTTTTGAACATCGTTTTAGCCTTTGCATTACTTTTGAGCATGCAAGTGGCCTGCAACGCTGTCACGGGAAGTCCTGTTGACAACCCAACAAATGAATCAACTGCGCCGTCCACAGCCGACCCAGCCACAACAGGCGAACCGGGCACTTGGCTGGTCATGATGTATGAGGACGCGGATGATGAAATTCTCGAAGAAGACATGGTCTTCGACGTGAATGAGGCGGAACTCGTCGGCTCGACAGACCAGGTCACGATCGTCACGCAAATGGATCGCTTCATCGGCGGGTACGATGGCGATGGCGATGTAACCTCAACCAAACGCTACCTATTGACCCAGGATGACGATCTGTACAACATCAATTCCGAGGCAGTGGAAGACCTCGGCGAAGTGGACATGGGCGACGGTCAAACTTTATATGACTTTGCCAATTGGGCGATCCGCACCTACCCTGCCGAACATTACGTGCTCATCCTCTCAGACCACGGCGCCGGTTGGACAGGCGGATGGAGCGACGACGACCCGGAGTCCGGCAGCGGGCTGACCATGCAGGAAATTGATGATGCGCTCGGCGCCATTGTTGCCGATACGGGTATTGGAGCCTTTGAACTAGTCGGCTTTGACGCCTGCCTGATGGGGCAGTTGGAAGTGATGAGCGCCATTGCACCACATGCCAAATACGCTGTCGGCTCGGAGGAAACAGAACCATCCCTTGGCTGGGCCTATGCCAAATTCCTGCAATCATTAAATGACAACACAGCCATGACCGGACGTGAGCTGGGTCAAACCATCGTGAATAGTTACATCGGGCAGGATATCCGCATCACCGATGATCAAGCCCGCAACATATTCGTCGGTGGAGATTACAGCGCAGACAGTGTAGCCGCCGACTTGAGCAAAGACATCACCCTGACCACCGTTGACCTGAGCACATTCCAAAATTTGAACGCGGCTGTAAATGAATTAGCCGTTGCATTATCAAACGTTGACCAGGACCTGGTGGCACAAGCACGCGCCTACTCCCAATCCTACACCAGCGTCTTCGGCGATGATGACCCTCCCTCTTACATTGACCTCGGACACTTCGTTGATCTTTTGCTTGACAGCATTGACGACCCGAACGTGGTCCAAGCCGCCCAACAGGTAAAAAGCGCACTCGCACAAAGCGTGACCGCCGAAATGCACGGCGATGAAAAACCTGGCTCCAGCGGATTGACCATTTACTTCCCCAACTCTGCGGAGTATGTCGGCACCTTTGGCGAATGGACGATCAACTACCCCTCCTCCATTGGCCGCTTTGCCACCGCCTCTTTATGGGATGATTTTCTCACCTTCCATTACACAGGCGAAACCTTCGATCCCGCTGCCGCTGACCTGGCAGTCTTGACCCCAGCCCAATCCACGCAGACTGATTTCACGCAAGCTGTTGAAGAATCCGCGCCAGCAACGGATGCGCAGATCACAGCCCCCGGAGCAGGTCAACTCACCATCGCCCCCCTTACAGTCTCTGCCAGCGAGATCAAACCCGACGGAGCAGTAACCCTCTCCACCGAGATCACAGGTTCGAATATCGCTTATGTTTATTATTATGTCAGCTACTACACTGAAAGCGACGGTTCCTATCTCACCGCCGATCAGGGTTATATCAACTCTGGAGATGTGAAAGAGATCAGCGGCATCTACTATCCAGACTGGGGCAATGAGGGCGTCATCTCCATTGAATATGACTGGGAACCAACTCTCTTTTACATGAGCGATGGGAACGAAGCCAATGACCAGTTCGCTTTCTTCCAGCCCACAGTCTATGGCGTGGATACAACCGGGGATATCTACACCGTGCGCGGAACATATACATTCGTAGACAGCGGAACAGAAATAGACGCAGAAATTGATTTCAATGGGGACGGCGATATGCAAAGTGTCTGGGGTTTCTCCGGCGAAGACAATGGCTCAGGCACATGGCATGAGATCAACCCGCAGCCCGGCGACACCTTCAACATCACCGATGAATACCTCGACTTCGATCAAAACCCCGATGGCGAATTCGTGGACTACGTCGGCGGCACAATGACCTTTGGCGATACACCCTTCACGATGGTTCCCTATTATGCCTACTCAGGCAGTTACGCCCTGGCCATCGGCGTCGAAGACCTTGACGGCAACACAACCTGGGAATTCACCGAAGTGACGGTTACCGAATAAGGAGATCAGCCAATGGAAATCTTCCAAACATTCGAACACAACGGCAGGGTTCTGCAACTCGCCACATACGAACCTGCATCATCGCCCAAACCAAAAAAAGCGACATCCATCCGCGCGCCAGGCGCAGGCAAATTTGAGATCGCGCAAATCAACCTTTCAGATGGCTTCACACTCACAGCCCAAGTCAGCGGAAAAAACATCGCCTACATTTTCACCGAAATTTTACTCAAAGACGGCGGACAATATTACGGACCTGTCACCCGCGAATATATTCAAGCGGACCGGAACAAAGAGACAGGTGGAATCAGCCGCCCGGATTGGGGTGACACCATTAACCTCTCGGTCAAACTCCGCCCCAGCCTGACCCTGCTTACGGACGGAGTTGACTCAGCCTTTGCATTCGCCACCCCCACAGGCTATGGAGTTGCAGGCTGTTGGCTCGACGGACAATACACCAGCGCCGAATCCCAAACCCGCGCCCGCATCACCTTCGACAGTGACGGCACACTCCACGTCAAGGAAATCCTCGCCATCAAAGAAAAGGGAATGCGCTCAACGCCCCACGCACTGAAACCCAAACCCGGCGACACATTTGCCCCCTTTGTTCAAGTCCTCACTTCCGAAGACAATGGAAAATGGAAAGTGACATCTGCCCTCTCCACCCCACTCACCTTCGGCGACCAACCGCTTCAATTGATCACCGAAGTGCCCATGCCCGCAGAATATCTTGCCGGAATCCTCGTGCAAGATTTGGATGGCGGGTTCACCAGAAAGTATGTGCCGTTCACGGTGCAGTAATAAGTAAAAAGTAATAAGTGAGACGTAACAAAAAGACCTGATAGCGCGAAAGCCATCAGGTCTTTTTACTTCTTACCTCGTAACTTATTACTCCTCAACTCATTACTTCAACTTTTCCTTCTTCCCAAAATCGCGGTACAAAGTCAACGGGGCGAGAGTCTCTTTGGCTTGCGCCGCACCTTCGCCAGTGATCCAATGCCGCAGCAATACAGCCAGTCCAGGACCTAGCATATAGCCTTGCCCGCACATCCCAACCGTGTTGAGATAACCTTCCAATCCTTCCACCTCCCCCACAATCGGCGCGCCATCCGGCGTCATCGGATATGAGCCGCGCCATGTGCGCCGCACTTTGATATTTTGCAGACAGGGCATGATCTCCAGCATCCGCTTGGCCACTTGCGGAAGAAAGACCGAAGTCTCGCGATGATCCAAACCCACAATCGGCGGATTGGGCGTAATGCAAAAGATGATCTGCCCCGTATGATGCTGATAAAAATAATAATTGGCCGAATCATCCGTAGGGCGGATATCCACAACCATCGGCTTGAGGAAGGGCGCGACAGGCTCGGTGATTCCGCCTTCGTGTGAATCAGGATTGACAGGCACATCCACACCAGCCAGTTTGGCAATCTCACGCCCCCACGGCCCCGCCGCGTTGACAATCATTCCGGCGTTATATGTTCCTTTGTCGGTGGTCGCGCCTGTAACACGCCCGTTCTGTCTTGGAATACCGGACACGCTTTCATTGTAGTGAAAATCCGCGCCTTGAAGTTTTGCCTGCTTTTCAAAAGCCAGCGCAGACAACATCGGCGAAGCGCTGCCATCGTCGGGTGAGAATGTTCCGCCGAGCAATCCATCCGGGTTTAGCGCGGGGAGTATCTCTAAAAACTCCTGTTTGTCGTACCAGTCAATATTCAAACCGTATTGTTTTTGAATAATAAGCAAATCTTTGAGGGTCTTCTCTTCCTGCGGACGATACGCCACAAATGAATACCCCCCCTTCTGCCAACCGATGTCATCGCCAAAACGTTCCTGCCAGGTGGAGAAAATTTCAAGGCTCTTCAAACTAATGCCGATCTTGGCCGGGTCGGAATGTGTGGCGCGGATTCCGCCGATGGCTTCCTTATTCGATCCCTGCCCCACACTGGCAAACTGCTCCAGAACCAAAACCTTTTGCCCCGCATCTGCAAGTTGCCACGCCAGCGGAGTCCCCACACTCCCCGCGCCAATGATGATGGTGTCGTATGTATTTTTATCCATGCGTTATCTCCAAAGCCTTTTAACCGCGAAGAGCGCGAAGGACGCAAAGAAAAGACCTTAAGATTTTCTTGGTTTTTCTTAGCGCTCTTGGCGGGCTTCGCGGTAAAAAGATTTACTACTTTTCCACGCCAGCCAAAATACCAAATGGCACTTCGACAAATATCGGGCGGGCAACATTCTCGGTAATTTGAGTCATCGGCACACCCAACTCACGGAAGGCGCGTTTGATGAGACTGCTGCAAGTCTTGCCGCCACAAGCTCCCATCCCCGCCCTTGTAATGGCTTTGATCTCGTTCATATCGCGCACACCGGCTTGGATGATGGATTTGATCTCCGCCAAACTCACCCGCTCACAACGACAGACGATCAGGTCATCGGTCAGGCGTGATACATATTGCTCCAGGGGCGCGCTGACTTCCTTATTTTGGATTTCAATTCCCGCAATTTGATTTGCGATCTCACGCGGGGCGCGAACCTTGACCAGCACGGTGCGGTCTGTGGCTTTGGCTATCCGCGTGCGAACAACTTCCACACTGCCGAGCGCCACACCAACAGTATTCAACACAGTCACATAATCACCAACTTTGAGCGAGCCTTTTTCAAACTCATAAGGGATGGTCACCAGCGCGGTCTCAGGCTGTTGGCGGCGAATATCCACCAGCGTAATTGCCAGTCCCGGGCAGATGGTGACGCATTTCTCGCAGGCGATACATTCCTTGCCGATCTGCTTCGCAATGTAATCAGGGACTTTGCGGATGTCGGTATCATCAATCACAATTGCGCCTTGCGAACAAACAGACGTGCATGGATTGCATGGAATTTCCTGACTGCAATGCAAAACGGGATACACCGCTTCATTGTCGTCGGGAATGGTCTCGTGGGTGATGTCACCGGGGCGTGATTTGAGAATCTCCGAGGTGCGGAACCAATCCTGCGGAATCTCCGGCACGTCACAACCCAAAGCGCGGGCAATTTCCAACCCGCGAATTTTGCCGGAGAACATGGCGGCGGAGGCTTCGGCAACTTCGTCCGCGTCACCGGCGGCAAAGGCAGACAGACCAAATTCCTGCGCCTTCTTGTAGAACTCATCCACCGGGTCGAGACCGACAGCCACCAGCAACGTATCGCAGACGAAAGTTTGTTCCGTGCCGGGAATCGGCTTCCAATCCTTGTCAATCGCGGCAATCGTCACCGACTCAACCGAGTCAGTTCCGTTGGCGCTGAGAACGGTATGCGAAGTGTAGATCGGCACGCCCATGCGCACCAGCTTGTCCTTGTGGACTTTGTAGCCGCCACACTCGGGCAGGGCTTCGACCAAGCCAGCAACTTCAATACCAGCTTGCAGGGCATGATAGCCGGCGATCAATCCCACGTTGCCGCCGCCGATGATGAACAATCGCTCGGAACAGCGCACCAGATCACGGTTGACCAAAGTCTGGAATGCGCCCGCGCCATACACGCCGGGCAGGGTGTTGCCTTTGAAGGTCAGTGATTTTTCACGCGCGCCTGTGGCAACTAAAATTGTTTTAGGTTCGATTAGCACATAATCTTTCCCGTCGCGCACCACGCCCACTTTTTTATCGC
>DYDH01000040.1 GCA_020717985.1 Herpetosiphon sp.
GCAGCATCCGCCAGTCCGCAATCACCGACCGCCTCGTCAAAATCCAGCATGAATTTTGCGAAGGTTTGCGCGGGGTGTAAAAATAATTTGCGAAGAGCGCGTGAAAGCGTCCGGCGGTTTTGCCAGCCAAAGGAAGAGACAAGGTCGTCGAGATTAATTTGGGTGAGAAGCTCAAGGCTGGCGGTCATTCAGGTTCCATCGAAAAGTGCAGCGGATATCCTTCCAGCCCGGCGGCAAAATGCGCTTTGTTGATGCGCTTTCCAGCTTCGGTTTTGGGCAGGGTTTGCACGTAGGCCGCGCCTTTGTAATGAGCAACCAACATGACTTCCAGTGCGTCAGGTTGAAAGAGGACGAAAATGGAGGTAAGCACGTTCACCACGAAATCCATCGGCGTGACATCGTCGTTATGGATGATGACGCGGTAGAGCGGTTCGAGTTCCGTTTTTACTTCTTCGATAATTTCGATTTCAGGAGTGACTTGTAGTTTCATTTTTTGCTATCATCACCTTTATTCCACGCATTGCCCAGTTGATGAATTTCGTCTGCGGTCAACGGGATTTCGGTTGACGCAAAATTCTCTTTGATATGCACGGGATTAAATGATGTTGGAATTGTGATCACACGCGGCTGGATGACGAGCCACGCCAGAGCGATCTGAAAAGGCGTTGCCGAATGTGCATTGGCAATTTGGTTCAAGATCTTATTAACACGCATGCTGCGGAATTTTACCGGTGAATAGGCAGTGACCAAAATATCGTTTTGCTGGCAATATTCCAGTACGCCATTTTTCACATAAGAATGATCGGGCAGGCTATAAGGTATCTGATCTGTGATGAGGAGTGTTTCCGATAATGCCTGTGATTGTTTGAGTAATTTCAAATTGAAGTTGCTCACGCCAAGATGCTTTACCTTGCCATCGCGTACGAGTTTGTTCAAGGCATGGAAGGACTCTTCGAGTTTCATTCCCGCGCGCGGCCAGTGGATGAGATACAGGTCAATGTATTCCATGTTGAGGCGGCGCAAACTGTTTTCACAAGACCTGAATACATCGTCATAGTTAAGATGTTCGGGCGAGACCTTTGTGGTGATAAATAACTTTTCACGGTTTGTATTTGCCTCGCGCACGGCGTGTCCGATCAATTCTTCTGCATGGCCGTCCGCATAGTACTCGGCGGTATCAAAATGGGTGTAGCCGGTCTCCAATGCAGAACGCAATGCTGCCATCGAAGCGGGATCAATTGTCGGGTTGGGGGATGTTTTGCCGCCAATTGTCCAGGTGCCGAATCCGATTTTGGGCAGGGTCAGATTATGGATGGTTTCGTATTTCATGCAGGGATTATAGCATTATGAAAATGAAACCCGCCTGTGGAGAGGCGGGTTGGATGGGTAAAGGATTTTGCGGTTGCCAAACAACTCATCGAAGCCCAAGATGAGAAATTAAGATGAAGGTGTTTGGCAAGAGGTCGTGGAAATGAAAAAATAAAACCATCCTTGCTGTTACCATGACTGGCTACTTTTGTATTGTGGTCAATAGGAAGCAGCGATAATATTCGTTCGCGTCAATTAAATTCCAGTTGCCTGCCCATGGCGTTATTGTGTTGTTACTGATCGACTCAACGACGATATCATACACCCCGGGCGGCAGTGTATATTGTCCGATTGGACCTAATTCAGGGCAGTACATTGGCGCTTGCCCGATGCCATATTTCGTACAGGTTGAGCAGGCATCCAGCTCCTCGATCTGTGAGTATGTCCCGCTAAACGTAATGCGGATTCGCTCGGGTGAGTCGTTTTGAAAAATAATTTGCGCCGAACCGCTTGCAGTGGAGCCGCTTGATTCCGGTTGTGGGATTTCTCCAGCATTTGAAGCCTTTGCCTGTTCCACGATTATGCGAGCCAGCGTAGACTCCACTTCCTTCGCCAGAGCATGATTCGGATAAATGGATAAAAAGGTTTCATACATTTTTCTGGCATTCGCATGGTCTGCGTTTTCTTCGTATTTCCGGCCGCAACCATAATAAAGCCTCGGCATGAAGTCAGTCCGATCGGCGATAATACTTTGCCTCAGGGTTTCGCTTTCCTGGCAGGTAAATGGATTTGCTAAAAGAGACGTCTCTGCCATAAGGGAAGCAGGATTATCCGGATAGGATGTCAGTATCCACTGATACAGGGTAATTGCAAACCGGGGTTGGTTGATTTTCTCGTAAACTTGTCCGCACGCAAAATAAAATAAGGGCAGATTTGTTTCCTGGTTTGGTATTAGATTTTTTTCGAGCAATGTGCCTGTCAATGTACAGGATGCTTCGCTGGCGATAAAGGGGATTTTTTCAGTTTGAAAAAGCCCAGCAATTCTATTACGCGCGGCTTCAACGAGCGGACTACTGGAATTTCCCATGACAAAGTCGAGATAAGCGACCAACGCTGAGCTTAAATCCCCGGCTGATTCAAGGTTGAATGCATTTTGAAAAATCTGACACTCATCTTTTTCCAGTTGGGCAAGTTGCGGATATTGGCCGATATTAATCAACCGCGAACTGCGGATGACTTTCTCAAAGAAGCCGATGGCTGTTCCGCAATCTGCCTGCAAATATGCCTGATGGCCTTTTTCGTAATTATTTTTATCTGCAAAATACTGGAATACGCTAAATCCAATGATCGCGACTGACAGTATGGCCAAAACAACCAAAATGCTCCTGATTATTTGGTTTCTTAAGACAGAAGTTGTTGCAGACATAAGTTCCTCCTGTTATGCTTCTGTGATTATGACTGAGCGCTTGTTTTCCCCACATTTTCCTTCCTACTATATCAAGTTTTCGGGCTGATTTCAATAAGCAAAAAAAGAGCCCGCCTCTTAACAAGACGGGCCTGGTTTCGACAGGGTTTCTTCAAAGTTTATTGTAGTCGTGAGATGAAATCCAATATCATTTTTTCGACGACCTGGGTGTTTTTCGGGGCGAGGATATCGCCGGCCAGCACATGGTTTTCGGGATTTCCGCTGTCTTCGATGGGTTGAATTTCTTTTATCTCAGAGCCGATGCGCGCATACCCTTGCTCCACTGCGTCTGAATTCACAACCTGATCGTGCGGGGAATAGATCACCAACACAGGTTTTTTGATGCTTTCGAGGTCAGACCCGCGCACAAATTTGACCAGTCCCATCATGGTGACAAGGGCCGTGGATGGATAACTGTGTGTCCAATATTTGGCGTGTCCTTCATTTTGGGGAGTCCAACTATATTCAGCGCCCAGGATCAACGGCGCGAATTGTTTCGCCCAGGGCAGGGTCAAGATTTCGGCATTTGAATCGCGGGGTGCAAAATTCGGGGACAATAAGACGTAAGCCAGCGCCTCGTCAGTATTGGGTTGTTCGGCCAGCCAAGCCGCCAGCGGACCGCCCGTCGAGACGCCGACCACGATCACTTTATCTCCCAATCGTTTCCCAATTTCAAAGGCTTCCATCGTATCGTTTAGCCAGTCGTTGACGGATGGTTCATCCATTGCGGCGCCAGTCCGCCCGTGACCTGAGAGGCGTGTGTAGAAAAGGTTTGCGCCCAACTTCGCGGCTATCTCATCGCTCAGCGGAACGGTCTCCTGGCGTGTGGCCGAATACCCGTGGATATAAACAATGGACAGCGGGGTCTTGGTCTTTTCGGCATTTGCCCAGACAATGGTCTTCTCCGCGCCTGGAATAATATCTGAATATTTGGCTTCCGATTGCGCCAAATATTGATCCAGATCAGCGGGGTTGGGTGGAAGGTTGACTGGCTTTATTTGCAGGTCTATTTTCGTTCTCGGTCCCGCCAAAAACACGATAATGAGAACGGCCAGAACAATGGCGATTCCTAGCGCTACTTTTTTCATAATTTCTCCAGTTGTGAATAAAGCATAGCCTACTTCATTGCGGCTTGTATCTGAATCGTATATAGCTTTTGCTGCGGCGTGACATTACAGGCCGAGATCGGCTGGTCGGATGGGCATTGCGCTTCCGGCGCAGGAGACCATCTTGCACTGATCACCACCAATGCCATATCGCGGGTCACAGCTGTCCCATACCCGGTTGGACCACTGGCCATATACTGCGGTTGTTCGGTAAATCCCTGAAATGCGCTCACAAGTTTTGTCACGGGCTGTACGGGGTCACTAAAATCGATTCCGGTTCCGTGCGCGGTTAAGTTACAGCTCTGTCCCGCCTCGCCTGTTAATGGGGCTGAAAAAGGTACACTAGCTTCCAATGTAAAGGCGGTCGGGATGGCTTGTGTAGCCATTTCCTGGAGTATCTTGCAAACTTCCAAAGTGACTGGCACATATGGGGTGGAGCCTACGGCGGGAATTGCCACAAGCAGAGAGTAATTGATGGTTTGCTGGGACAGCGAGCGCACCTCGATAAAATAATCCTGGCTGACCGTCAATACACCCTTCCATCTTGTTGTGAGGTCAGGGGTAAATACCTGACCATCTGCTCCCCAAACATAGATGGAGGCGGAGGGACCCGCGCCTAAATCCGGCACAGTCAACTCAACATCCATTGGCTGTCCTTTTTGCGCCCTAAGCACAAAGCGTATCGAGGCATTGGGCGCAAGATCGCCAAGGGTTTGCCACATGGTGGCATTCGGCTGGAATTGGATGCGGACGGCATCCGCTGGCGCGGAGGTGGGCGCGGTGGGAGTCAGGATGGAGGCGAGGCAATCTGCCGAGGGTCCGGGAATTGCCGCGAAGCGTCCATCCGGTGCGGCGGGATACCCCATCGTGGATCCGCAATCTGACTGGCTGGGCGGGCGGACTTCGATACCCGACACGGTCTGATTTGCAGCGACTGTGACTGAAGTCAGCGTCAAACTGTCTGTGGAATATCCCACGCCTTCGCCAAATACTTGATAAGTCCCCGGCGGCACGACGATGCTGAAAGTTGCAGGGCCGTCGGTGGCTTCGGTTTCGGTGAAAACCCACGCGCCGGTCATTTGCTCCACCGCATACACTACCATCTTCGGCGTGGGCGGAGCCATTAGATGCACGCTTCCCGTGATTGTGCCGGATGCGGCTGGTGAAGGATTGGCGGCGGGTGTCTTTTTTACGAGAGTGGACTCAGCCGGTAAATAATATTCCCCATCCGGCGGGGTTATCACTTTCCAAAAAATCGTATTAGGGTCGATGAAACTGATCTGAGCTTCGCCGCTGTTTGTTGAAAATGAACTCTGAAATTTGACGGTTGCCACCTGTCCCTTAATATTTCCTTCGAGTGACTTATCAAGCGAATCTATTTTATTTCCTTGTTGGGCAACAGCCGAATGACTGCCCTGCAATTGTCCCCCGGTTTGCGTCAAGTCCAGAATAAAATTAGACGATAAACCTTCCCAATGTCCTGTAAAATCTGCGGCTGGTTGGGCTGGGGCGCTTCCACATCCAGTCAATAGCAGGATGGCGAGCGCCAGGGCAATGATCCGTAGCCATGTATTTCTTTTATTCATGCTGTAATTCTCCTTTACTGTTTGAAGTAACTTTGATTTTGGATCTGATTCCGCGATTTTTCAAACAATAAAGGGGGCTACTTCTAATCTTTATTCTTAGTCGGAACTAATTTCATAAAAGGGTTGATTCCGCCCCGATCGTCCTTGTGAAATCGTAAGATGACACGTCAGGAAGGGGCGGGCTTTCCCGTAGTATAAATCTAATTGTTCGATCTTTGTATTAACTGATTTGAGGCACCCCATCAACCAATGAATTCAGGAAAAGCCTTAACGATCTCACCATATTCTTTGGCTGTTTCCTCCCAATTTCCAATACCTGTTGTTATCCTAAAATCGAGAGAGAGCAAACGACCAACACATTGATTCCCCTGTGCGAGCCGGTCATCGAATTGTTTTTTGAACATTCCGCTTATGGTCGCTATAAAGCCGAAGATCGCAACGAGAATACAGGCAAATCTCCAACCGCCATCAGCGGCTTGTGACGCTGCCTGTTGAAATATTTGATCGCCGCCAATTGCGGCGGTAAAACCTGCCAAAAGTGTCGCTGCCGCAGGTGATACCACATTCGCCACGAACAATTGGGAATCCGTTCGACGAATGCTGGCTGTCTTTCCTTTTGCAGTGACAAGGCTTGCTTTTACTGAATTAATGAGAACATCGTGATTCTGAGTTCCAGTGTCTGCTTTCGTCTCTTTGTCGTTCATTATATTGCCTCCAATAAGATGATAAAAGTCAAATATTTGTCATACTATACATCAATAATTCAGGTAAATCAACACAACAGCCCGTCTGATAAGACGGGCTGTTGTAGAAAAAAACAATTGGCATGAACGGCGGAACGGTGAATACTTTTTCGGATCAATGCCCGCCGAGATAGGCTTCGATCACGCTTGGGTCTTTGAGCAGGTCATCGCCGGTTCCTTGCATGACGATCTTGCCGGTCTCCAGCACGTAGGCGCGGTCGGCAATTGCCAGCGCCATTTGGGCGTTCTGCTCTACCAACAAGATGCTTGTTCCCTGCTCGTTGATGTCCTGAATGATGTCGAAGATCTGTTCCACCAAAATGGGGGAAAGGCCCATCGAAGGCTCATCCAGCAACAGGAGGGTGGGATGCGCCATCAGTCCGCGCCCGATTGCCAGCATTTGTTGCTCGCCGCCCGAAAGCGTTCCGCCAAGTTGATTGCGTCGCTCGCGCAGGCGTGGGAAACGCTCGAAGACAGAATCCATATCGCGGCTGATTACTGCGCGATCAGAATGGGTGTAGGCGCCCATCTCCAGATTTTCGGTGACAGTCATGCGCGAGAAAATCTTGCGTCCTTCGGGAACCTGGATCACGCCCTTGCGGACAATATCCTGCGGCGGAACTTCGTGAATTTCATGATCTTCGAATGCCACAGAGCCTTCACGCGGACGAAGGATGCCCGAAATGGTGTTGAGCACGGTGGACTTTCCCGCACCGTTCGCGCCGATCAACGCGACAATCTCGCCCTTTTCAAGGTAAAAACTAACTCCCTGTAGGGCATGGATGGCTCCATAGAAAACCTGTAAATTATCAACTTTTAGCATCATAGCGTTGCTTCTTCCGTAATTGGTATTTTTGGGTCAGGCTGGTCACATCGGGTCCGAGATAAGCTTCGATCACTCGCTGGTTGGATTGGATTTCCTTCGGCATGCCTTCGGCGATCTTCGTGCCATAGTCCAGCACGGTGATCTGGTCGGAAATATCCATGACCACGCGCATATCATGCTCGATCAGCAGGATGGTAATTCCCAACTCATCGCGCAGGTTGCGGATGAAGTGAGTCATCTTGCCGGTTTCCTGCGGATTCATGCCAGCGGTCGGTTCATCCAGCAGAAGCAAACGCGGTTTGTTTGCTAGTGCTCTGGCAATTTCAAGACGGCGTTGAGCGCCGTAAGGCAGGTTGTGCGCAAGGCTATCGCCAAGTCCTTCCAGTCCGACGAATTTCAGCAAACGGCGACCTTCTTCAATGGACTGCTTTTCTTCGTCGCGTTCGCGCCGCGTCGAGAGCACCGCATCCACCCAGCCTGCCTTGAAACGGGGATACTGTCCCACCATGATATTTTCAATGGCGGTCATATCCCCAAACAAGCGGATATTTTGATAGGTGCGGGCGATGCCCATGCCCGCCACAGCGTAGGTCGGCTGACCTTGAATGGGCATTCCGTAAAATTCGATCTGGCCGTGTTCGGGGGTGTAGTATCCTGAAATGCAATTGAAGAGCGTGGTCTTGCCTGCGCCATTCGGACCGATGATGCTGGCAATCACATTTTCCGGCACAACCACATCAACAGCGTTGACGGCGGTCAATCCGCCAAAAATTTTCGATACTTGTTTGGTTTCAATACATGTGGACATGGCTACGCTTCCTTGCCGGAGTTTTTTTCCAATTTGGGCCGTTTGGCTGGCAGGAAGCCTTCCGGTCTCAGCCTCATCATCACGATCAAAAGCACGCCAAAGATCAACAGGCGGTAACTTTCAGTTTCACGTAAAATTTCAGGTAATCCCTTCAACGCAAACGCACCGAGGAAAATTCCGGGGATGTTGCCAATTCCGCCAACGATTACCAAACAGATAACGTTGATCGAAACCATCAGCGCGTGGTCATCGGGACCGGTAAACTGGTTGCGCGATGCGAACAACGCACCGGCAAGTCCTGCCACTGCCGCGCTAAGCGACAACGCCAGTAACTTCGAGGTAAATGCGTTGACGCCAGTGGCGCGCGCAACGGTTTCATCCAAGTTGATCGCGTACCATGCTTTTCCAGTGCGTGAGTTTTGCAGACGACTGGCGATGAAGGTAACCACCAGCACCGCAATAATGATCAGGTACATAAAATCAACGTCAGAGATAAAGGACTTGCCAAAAAGAGTCGGGCCGGCAATATCGCGAATACCACGAGGTCCCGCCGTATAGGCGGTCATTAAATCGCTCTTAAGCATGATACGGATAATTTCAGCAAAACCCAAAGTTACAATTGCAAGGTAGTCGCCGCGCAAATTCAAAATGGGTAGACCGATCAATAGTCCAGAAATGCCCGCGGCTAGAACTCCGAGCCCAAGCGCAACCCAAAAATTCATCATCAGGTGATGCGGCTCGGGTGCAGTCAGCAGGGCAAAAGTGTACGCGCCAACCGCAAAGAAAGCGACGTACCCGATCACCAATTGACCCGCCCAGCCGGTGATGATATTCAGCCCCAGCCCCAAAATGATATAAATTCCAACCGTGCCGAACACATAATTCCAGTAGCCGCCCCAGGTTCGGGGAAGGATAATCAGAATTACGGCAAAAGCCGCCAGAGAAGCATAGCGCGTATATTTATTCTGGAGGATGCTTGAAACGCGTTCCGAGCGGATCGTGCCCAGAACTGAATCGGATGCCTTGCGCGCGCCAGATTTGACCGAGTCGTTGCTGCGCAGGAAGAAGGATAACGCCGCCGCCGCCAACCCCGAGGCTGTCAGCACAGCAAACAGCATGAGGCTACCCGTGAGCGGAGTCTGGTTGAAGAGGAACAACTTGATCGACTCAGGCGAAACAGATGGCAGGTAAGCGCGCGGATCAATCTTGTTGGAAGTTAACTCGCCAAACAAAAAACCGATGACTGCCGCGAACAGTCCGCTCATTGCGCTGGAGGCTGTGCCCGCTGTGAGCGCGCGCTTCCAGGTATCCGCTTCGATCAGTGGACGGGCTGAGGCGCTTGTCCCCGCCCATGCGCCGACCAAAATCATGAAGAGGGAGAAGAAGATCAACGGCGGCATACTATTAGCCGATTCAACGCCGAATAGCTTTCCAACCAGCACAGCGCCAGTCACCGTGAATCCGATCAAAAACATCGTGACAATAACAATCCCGAAGGTGACTCCGGTGCGAAGTCCTTTATCCAAAGCCGACGATCTCATAGTTTTTCCTCAGAAAGTTTTTCGCCCAAAATACCAGACGGTCGCACGATCAAAACCAGCACCAGGATCGAGAAAGCGATCACATCCTTGAGTTGGAAATCAATTCCCAGAGCGGCGGGACCTGTGGCTTCGATCACACCCAGCAACATGCCGCCCAACATCGCGCCGGGGATGTTGCCAATGCCGCCCATCACCGCGGCGGTAAATGCCTTGATGCCCGGCAAAAAGCCGGTGTAATGATTGACCAGACCCATGTGGATGCCCCACATCACTCCAGCCGCGCCAGCCAGAGAACCGCTGATGATAAACGTCTTGCTGATGACATCATCCACGTCCACGCCCATCAGGGAAGCCGTATTCTTGTCTGAGGCAACCGCGCGCATGGCGCGTCCCAATTTGGTGCGCTGTACTAGAATATAAAGCCCAATCATCAGAAGCGTGGAAAGCGCCAGGGAGAAAATACCGGTATACGAAATCAACACATCGTTGCCGCTGACTTTTAAAATCCAGCCTGCGCCGCGATCCAAAATATCGGGGTTGACCACATTCTTACGCTGCGGACCAAACAACAGCATCGCCAGATTTTGCAAAAAAATGGATGCGCCGATGGCGGTGATTAACAAAATGAGGCGGGGCGCTTTACGCAAGGGGCGGTATGCAATTCTTTCCAGGAAATAGCCTGCCATGGCCGAGATGGATATGCCAACAATGAAAGCCAGCAGAACCGAGATGAACGGGTGGGCGTTCAAAAAATTAAGGTCGGGGTTGGCTGTTGTCGGGGCGGGGATAAAGCGCAGGGCTTCGAAGGTAAAAAAACCGCCGAATGATCCCAACATCATCACTTCGCCATGCGCGAAATTAATCATAAACATAATGCCGTATACGAGGGTGTAGCCAATGGCAATCAGCGCGTACATGCCGCCGAGGATCAAACCTGAAAGCGCAAAACGCACCCACGTATCAGCGCCAAATTTTTGCTCCACAACAAGCACGTTATAAAGCCGCCATACAAGAAATACACCGATGACAATTCCAGCGAATGTGCGAATATAGCGTTCCAAACGCAGCCTGACCTGTGCAGATGTTGAGGTTGGTTTATCCATAAAATATTGACGCCTTTTCAAATCAAGGGGATTGCCACAACGATGTCATGGCAATCCCCAAACGAGCCCTTATCCTTTCGGATAAAGAACAAAAAACTTTGAATCTGACTTACTCAGCAGGAACCCACTCGCCGCCTTTGACGATGTAGAACACAGGGCCGGAGGCATTGCATTCACCATTTTCTTTGCAGGTGATGACACCGGCAATACCCTGATAATCTTTCATGCCACGAACCGCGGCAACCAGCGCGCCGCGCGGAATGTATAGGGAGTCGCCTTGAACGATCGCAACGCTTTTAACGGCCTGGATCAAAGCGCCAACTGCATCGTAGGAATTCCAAGTGTAGGCTGAGAGAACGCCAGCTTCGGTACCAGTGGCATCCAAATAGGCTTTGTTGAACGCAAGGATGGGATCAGTTCCGGGGGGAACGAGGGTCGCAGAATAGACGCCTTCGCCCTTGTCGCCGACCTTGGTCAGGAAGTCCTTACCGTAGATGCCATCGCCGCCGAAAAAGACCACGCCGGACAGACCAGCCTGAGCCATTTGATTGACGAGCACGGAGGCTTCAGCATTGTAACCGCCGAAATAAAGGGCTTCGGGCTTGGCAGAAGCAACCGCAGCGAGAGGAGCGCTGTAGTCTGATTCACCGGGGGTGACTGCTTCAGAGGCCACGATTTCACCGCCGAGCGTGGTGAAGTTTTCCTTCACTACATTGGCAAGTCCCTGACCGTAATCGGTGCCGTCGTGCATGATCGCCAATTTCTTGATGCCAAGGGTGTTAAACAGGTACTTGGCAGCGCCAATACCCTGTTCGGTATCAGTGAAGGCGTTGCGGTTGAAGACTGCGGAGCCTTTGGTGGTCAGGTCGGGGTTGGTCGCGGAGGGCGACATCATCGGAACGCCAGCTTTTTCGTAAATGGGCATGGCAGCGGCAGTCGCACCTGAGAAGGCATGTCCAGCCATGGCAACAAAGGTCGGATCTGAGACCAGTTTGTTCGCCACAGCCGCGCCGCCTTCAGCGCCGCCACCATCGTCTTCGATTGCCATTTCAACTTTCCAACCCTGGACATCGCCAAAGTCAGCGACAGCCAATTTCATGGCGTTGGACATATCAATGCCGAACTGGGAATAATCGCCAGTCATTGGGCCAGAGTAACCGATTTTGACGGTCTGGTCTTTGCTAAATACCGCGCAGCCAAATTCAGCAGCGCAGGCTTCGGGTTCGCCAGCAGCGGCGGGAGCTTCAGTGGCGGCAGGGGCTTCGGTCACGGCAGGAGCCTCAGCGGCTGGGGCTTCGGTCGCCGCAGGGGCGGCGGGGGCGCAAGCCGCCAGCATGAGCGCAGCGACGAGCACAACAAACAATACGATTCGTTTCATTTCTCTTTCTCCTTGAAGATTATTTTCCGCACATAAGCAGCGTCTTACATTTAGATCCAATGAAGAAAACGCTCTTAAGTAACGGCTTGACGAGTTTCAGGGAAGCGCAAGTGACGCTTCTCTGTGACTACACGTTGAATACGGTTAATGCTTTCCCACACATCTACAAAAGATGTGTACATGGGCGTTAACCCCAGTCGGATGTTATCCGGTTCGCGGAAATCGGGGATGACGTTCATCTCTTCGATTAACGCGCGGTTGATGCGATACCCATCGGGGTGGCGGATGCTGACATGCGATCCGCGCTGCTCCACCTCACGCGGGGTTCCGAGGGTGAAACCCATCGGAGCCAGAATCGCGTCGAACAGGTCGATCATGTACGAGGTTAGCAGGATAGATTTTTTTCGCAAACGATCCATGCCGACCTCCAATATAAGGTCAACGCCTTGTTCCATAGCAAGCACAGAAATCACCGGCGGCGTTCCGCACAGGAAGCGTTGAATCCCTTGCGCGGGTTGATAATCGAGTTCAAAACTGAAAGGCGCGCGCTCACCGAACCAGCCCCAAATTGGGGAAAGCGCCTGATCCTGCAAGTCGCGGCGGACGTACAAAAACGCGGGAGCGCCGGGTCCGCCGTTCAGATATTTGTAGGTACAACCAGCGGCAAAATCTGCGCCCCAGGCATCCAATTCCACGGGGACAGCGCCAACGGCGTGACTCAAATCCCAAAGAACAAGCGCGCCTTTTTGATGGGCGTACTCGGTGATGGTTTTGGCATCGTACATGTAGCCGCTTTTGAAGACGACATGCGATAACGTGACCAAAGCGGTATCTTCATCTATTGCATCCAGCACAACCTGGGTGTTGATTCGCAACCCGTCGGCCGGTTCAAGCATTTGAATTTGATGCTTTCCGCCGAGGACATGTGAACAGCCTTGCAGCATGTACAAATCCGAGGGGAAGTTCAACGTGTCGGTGATGATTTTTTTGCGTTCGGGTCGAAGCATCAAAGCCGACATCGCCAATTTATAAAGATTGATGGTGGTCGAGTCGCTGACCGCCACTTGACCGGGAGCCGCGCCAACCAGTTGCGCTATCTTTTCCCCTACCGCAATCGGAGCTTGATACCAGTTAATACCCCACGAGCGAATCAACTGTGTGCCCCATTCCTCTTTGACGATTTGCTCCACACGATCCACTGTCCGCAAGGGAAGTTTGCCCAGCGAATTGCCGTCCATGTAAATCATGGCAGGGTCAGCGTTGAAAAACTTTTCACGATAACCTGATAGTTCATCAGCTTCGTCAAGTTTGCAAGCGTAATCGCGGGAGGTATCAATATTCATTAAAGTAACCTTTATTCTGTTAGACATAGGGCGGGTTACAAACCCGCCAAACTATCAATTTCTGGAAGGTGTCAGGCTAAAAGCCTGACCTATTTTTTAATCCGCAAAATGGGAGTAGCGACCTTCCGCCAGCCGTCGTTTGCCTTCTGCGAGCAAATCATCTGGGATAACCTTGAAGGTCTCGCCCACATTGCGATCCTGAGGTTCGCGGGGGGCTTCGCCATTGGCAAGGAAGGTCAGGGATTCTGCCATCAATTCACCGGAAAGAATCGCAATGCGATAGTTAATGCTTTCGTAGGTGTCGTGATGATAGACAGGAAGTTGACGTTTGACAATAATATCACCAGTGTCAATTCCTGGATCAATAAAGTGAGCGGTGGCGCCCTGCGGCAGGTCTTTATACAAAGCCCAACCCACCGAAGCCGATCCGCGTAAGATGGGCAATATGCCCGGGTGCGCGTTGACCGTGGCGCGGCGCGGCGTTTCAAGAATGGACGGTTTGATAATGCGCGTACCGCCCAATGCCAGAACGTCGGGCTTTTCGGTTGCCAGCAGTTCCCTGCACGTGTTGTCGTTGTGATTCGTCACGCAATAAACGGGGATTTTCTTCCCTGAAATTAATTGTGTCAAGCGTGGAGGCACCGGCTGACCAGCCATCCGCGTCAGGAATTTTTCGCGCTCCACATCGCCCACCTCGGATACTTCCTGAATGATCATGCTGGGAATCAAGTTATGCTCCAACAAAATGCGCAACATCTCCCGTCCGTATGGGTGTTCTTCGAGCACTAAAAAAGAAAAATGCAGGGACACAATAACCTTACCTTTTTACGCAAGGAATGACCTAGCGTTAATCAACCGAATATTCACAAAGAATATATTGGGTGGGGGATGTAAGCCAACTATTATTACTTTTAAGGATTAGTAGTTTGCTTATGATTATAAAGGATTTTGTTTAAATTGTGATTTTTTTCACCTTAATAATTGGGGAGGGATTCCCGCCCTGCCCAAGGGGTATAATCGCATTAAGCTTTATCAGGCTTAAGACAAATTAATTAAAAATGTAAATTTTGAAGTGATGCCTGAATACAACATTTCTACCCTTGGTCATTTTACTGTTATCAGGAGGTTGTGATGTCAAAAAATATTGTGGTTCTTGCAGATGGAACAGGGCAGGATGGCGGAACAGGTCATGATAGCAATATCTATAAGTTATATAGAATGCTGGAAGACCGCACTGAAAATCAGATCGTTTATTATGATCAGGGGGTGGGTACCGACCGGAGGAAGATTAGCGGAAATGCTTTTGGGGTGGGGTTCACTGAAAATATCATCCATTGCTATCGCTTCATCTTCGAGAACTACAATGCCGGGGATAAAATATTTTTATTCGGATTCAGCCGTGGAGCCGCAACCGTAAGGAGCCTCGCCAGTTTTATTCACTATTTCGGCATACTCCCCAAATCACGCTCCGTGTTGATCAGGCAGGCGTTCGAACTTTATGAAGGCGGGCTTCAGCCAATAACACAGGATAAAGAAACGGTTGTTGAAGAAGATTCGCGTAAATTTATTGAACGGTTGACTAAACGCGGAAATGAAATTATCAACGATACATCGTACCAAATCTATAAAGCTTTGCGTAAAGACCTGAAGGACAAGGCAAATCAATTCACAATTGCGCATCCAAACATGTGGACTGAAATTGAATTCATGGGGGTTTGGGATACAGTCCCCGCCTTGGGAGTTGTGGCACTGGCAGGATTGAGTCTGGTCGTGGATCGCCTGCCCTGGTGGAAGTTCAGTTTCCACGATTTTACACTGCACCGCAGCGTGAAGAATGCCTACCAAGCCTTGTCCATTGACGATGACCGTCAATGGTTTTGGCCGACAATATGGAATCAATATAGCGACGAGAACAAGCAGAAGATCAAACAGGTGTGGTTTAGCGGGGCACATACTGATGTTGGCGGAGGTTTTGCGGAAGCAGGACTTTCTGACATCACCCTGGAGTGGATGGTTCAAAATGCATTATTGCACGGAATAAAGCTCTACCTTGGCTCCAGAAAATATTGGAACTTCTGCATCGCACCAGACGCAACCGACATGGATCATCCGCCGCGGGAAGGTTTTGGCAGGGTCTATAAATTTGGGGAGAGGGATAAAATATGGGACAAAAAAACAGTGGATACCTTCGGTCCCCCGATCATCCATGCAAGCGTTCTTGAGCGCGCCAGACAGGACTCGACCTACCGCCCGTGGATTTTGAAAAACTATGGAGTTTATCCCAATCCGGAGAAGTGGCTCCAGGAAAATCAGGAAAAATTCCTATATTCAAAGTATGACGCGGAAATTAATAAGCGTTATCAGGAATGGGCCATGGAAAAATGGAAATCTGGAGAACAGAATTTTCCCGAGCTTGAACAGTGGCTGGTCAGCCATCCATTTTCATACGAACAATGGTTGACAGAAAATGAAGCAGAAAAGCAAAAATGGCTGGAGAAAAACAATGCCTCCCTCGAAGAGTTCGAGGGCAGAAAATATCTGGTGGAATGCGATAAGGAAACCTTTTTGCGTGATTATGATAAGAGCAACCTGCGCGAAAAACTCGACCAGGCATATTTTGACCAGCGCGCCCTCGATAATTTATGGGAACGAGCGATGAACAATAATAGAATCGAACATGACCAAAACCGCTGGAGCAAAACAAATAATAAGCCGGTCTGATCAGGTGTATTCCAAACAAAGACCCGTCCCAAATTGAGACGGGTCTTTGTTTGCGTGTTCAAACCTATGCCTGGGTATTTTTTCCTTGGAAACGTATTCACATACCCAAATTATTTATGCTGCCACCGACATCTGTTGTTTGGCAGATTCAAATCCCCTGCGCAAAGCCTCATAATTTTTTGGAAGTAAATGCTGATGCCGCGCGGGCAAATGCGCCTTGAGTGCAGCTTCCAATAATTCAACCGTTACTTCGGGCAAAGCCGCCAACAGTGCGCCGACTGTGACCATGTTGGTCAATTTCTTATCCCCGATCTGCTCCGCGATCTCATTGGCAGAGACGAAGACCGTGTTGATGTCCGTGCGTTTTGCGCCGCGATCCACCATGGATTGGTTTACAACCAATGTCCCGCCCGCTTGCATCATGGGTTCATATTTGTCATATGAAGGAAGGTTCAACGCGATTACCAACGGTGGATTCTTTACCAATGGCGAGCCGATCTCATGGTCGGCAATGACCACAGTGCAGTTGGCTGTGCCGCCACGCATTTCGGGACCGTAGGATGGTATCCATGTCACTTCCTTGCCAGAGTCCATCGCCGCATAGGCAATGACCTGCCCCGCAAACAATACACCTTGTCCGCCAAAACCTGAGATGATGATTTCTTTTTGCATTTGTTAACTCCGTTCGCAGTAATCAGTTAATTAGGTAAACAGGACATTGTTTCCAATTCCTAATTACCTAATCCCTAATACTAACTATATTTTGATCTGCCTTATCGCATCGCTGATCTTGCAATCCACCAGCGGATACGCGGGAACCATGTGGTCTTCCACAAACTTCAACGCGTTGACAGGAGTCATGCCCCAATTGGTTGGGCAGGTGGAAAGTAACTCAACCATCGAGAAGCCAAGTCCGCGAGACTGAGTCTCAAACGCCGTGCGGATCGCCTTCTTCGCCATGCGGATATTCTTCGGGTCGTGCAGGGAACGGCGCACACAGTATCCAACGCCATCCAACGTTGAAAGCATTTCAGCAACTTTAATCGGATACCCCTGCGTTTCCACATCACGCCCTTTAGAAGAGGAGGTGGTCTTCATCCCTGCCATGGTCGTCGGCGCCATTTGTCCGCCTGTCATGCCGAAGTTGGCGTTGTTAAGAAAGATCACGGTGATGTTCTCGCCGCGCGCAGCGGCGTGAACAATTTCGCCCATGCCGATGGAAGCCAGATCGCCATCGCCTTGATAGGTGAACACAGTGCGGTCAGGCAGTACACGCTTGATGCCGGTTGCCATCGCGGGCGCGCGGCCGTGCGGCGCTTCGACAAAATCGGTATCAAAATAATTGTAGGCAAACACCGAACAGCCCACAGGCGCAACGCCAATCGTTTTTTCGATCAAACCCATCTCATCCAACACTTCAGCGATCAAACGATGCGCCACACCATGCGTACAGCCCGGACAATAATGAGTGGGAGTATCGGTAAAACCTGCGGTTCTTTCGTAAACTAAATTTTCAGTTGCCATAATTTTTTTCCTCTTAATTCGTCCCGAGCGTAGTCGAGGGACATGCGCTTCGACTGCGCTCAGCGCGTAATAACAGCCATTCGCTCAAGCCACGCATCACGCGGATGAATATTCGCGCTTAACTTGGCCTTCGCCATTCGATGGATTTCATCCAATATCTCATCCGGGAATGGTACCATTCCGCCGAGTCGACCATAAAACTCGACGGGCACACGTCCCCGCACTGCCAGGCGGACATCTTCCAGCATTTGCCCTGAGTTCATCTCTGTGACAAGGAACGCCTCAGCCCGCCCTGCAAGCTGGTCAATCACCTCAGATGGAAACGGGCTGACAGTGATCGGTCTCAGCAATCCCACCTTGATCCCCTCAGCGCGCGCTTCACGCACAGCGGACAAAGCGATACGTCCCGCAGTGCCAAAGCCGACAACCACGATCTCGGCATCATCAAGGAAATATTCCTTGTACCGAATTTCATTTGCCTGGATGGTCTGCCAGCGATTAAGCAGGCGCAGGTTCATCACTTCTTCATCAACCGGCTCAATATAAATTGAAGAAAGGACTCGGCGGTCACGTTTGCCCATCTTGCCGTTGGTCGCCCAATCCCAATCGGCGCGCTGCATCGGTCTCATCTCGGGCATTTGCGCCGGCTCCATCATCTGCCCCACACAACCGTCGAGGATGACCATGCAAATGGCGCGGTACTTCTCCGCCAGGTCAAAGGAAAGAACCATTAAATCAATCGCTTCCTGTACAGACGCGGGCGCAAGCACGATCGGTTGATAGTCGCCGTGTCCGCCGCCATGAACTGCCTGGTTATAGTCGGCTTGTGATGGCGCGATATTGCCGAGACCCGGTCCGCCGCGCATCACATTGACCAATACCGCCGGCACTTCTGTTCCAGCAATATAGGAAATGCCTTCCATCATCAAACTTACACCCGGACTGGATGAGGAAGACATGACGCGCACACCCGCGCACGCCGCGCCATACACCATATTGATCGCACCAAGTTCAGATTCAGCTTGCACAAAAGCACGTCCCAATTCCGGCATACGCCGCGAAAGGTATTCCAGGATTTCTGTTTGAGGGGTAATGGGATATCCAAAGTATGCATCAAGCCCCGCGCGTACGGCAGCTTCAGCAATCGCCTCGTTCCCTTTCCATAATTCTTTTGGCATTTTATCTCCGTAGAAAGATGATAAACACAAAGGACGCGAAGGTCACAAAGGATTCTCCATTCATCCTTCCGCCTTCATCCTTCATCTTTTTTATGCTGTCTTAATTGGCACAACCACAACCTTCGTCGTTTCACGGTAGACCGTGATCGCCGCGTCCGGGCAAACTAGCGCACAAATAGCACACCCCGTGCAACCGTCTTTGAACGTGTGCGCGGGGTGGTAGCCCTTGTGAGTCAGATGTGACATATTTAGCTCTATCACACCTTGTGGACAGGCAGGGATGCAAAGTTCGCATCCTTTACAGTAGGTATCGCTGACTTCGATCCAACCTTTTGCAGGCATTTATTCTCCTTTTGTTTATTAGACCCTAAAGGTTTTGGAAAACCTTTAGGGCCTTGTTAGAGAAGTTAGACATTATTTGGCGGGATTACCGTTACCTTCATTATGTCGTTTTCGGACAATTGTGAATAGTGCCATGCGTCATAAAGGCTGTGTACAAACATCATCCCTTTTTATGGGGAAAAATCGAATTCATTTCAAACACAGGGCCATCTTTACAGACCATTTTCCACTCATGGCGGATTGTCAACGCGCACACACCGCATTCCGCGACTGCTCCACACGGCATGGGAGTGCGGACTAAAACCTGCGCCTCACGCGGCGATTTGGCCTGTTCTGTTTTCCCAAGCATTTCTCCAAGCTGATGCAGATTCTCGCGCGCCACATCCAGCGCCGCATAATCAGCCCACTGATAAATATCCATAAACGCCCGTAAAGGTTGAACCTCCACTGCTTCAGGTATATCATCCATCACAGTTTCGCAGACCAAAACCACTTCTGCATCTTGTTTAAGCGCAATGGATATTAATCCATATAAACGCGCAGGCGATTCGTCAAATGCGATCAGCGCTACTTTACGCGCAAAGGCCGGGATCGAGAATCCATGCCCAAGTGGACCGCGCAAATTAAGTTGTGTGCCTGGTCTCCATGCCAGAGGCAAAGACGGCGCACAGCGGAATCCATTCGGGGCAGAGTCGCTAAAGAAAACAGAAACAGGCAGAGGGTCGTCAGATGAATCGGCATGGGCGAGGACATATTGCCCGGGCGCGGGGATCAACTCAGGCGGGCACAAAATCCGCGCGCGGGAATCCAAATAAATTTCAGACAATTGCCCGGTCCCATTTTTCATAGGAGAAATGTTAACACGCATTGAGGGCATAAGCAAGCGGGTTATAATTATTAAAGTATGTTTTATCAGGTGACAGTCGCTTTTGAAGTGACTGTCACCTTTGAAAAATTTGTTTCGGAGGAAACTATGAATATTTCAACTTTACTGCAAGGGCTTGCGTCTTTTGCCTGGATCGGAGTCATCGGGGTGTTGGTGTTGATCTTTGTGCGCGCGAGCCGCAACCAACCCGCAAAAGGGTTGACCTCGCTGGTGATTATTCTTCTCGTTGTGGCGGTCTTGATGACCACGGTGGGCGCGGGATTGGTATTCCTGCAAGCCAATGAATATGGCGTGGTGATCTCGGCGTTTGCGCCAAAGGGCTATCGCGAAGTGGCGCTGACGCCAGGCTTGCATTGGATCATCCCATTTGTTGAGAGCGTGCAGAAATATTCGATTGCGCGGCAAACGTATACCATGTCTTCCACGAGCAGCGAAGGCGCTGTGCAAGGCGACGATTCAATTCAGGCGCGCACAAAAGACGGACAGCAGATTTTCATTGATGCTTCGGTTGTTTATGCGGTTGACCCCACACAATTGATCCAGTTGCATACCATCTGGCAAAACCGTTACGAAGAAAACATAGTGCGTCCGGTATCACGCGCGGCCATTCGTAATGCGGTTTCACAGTTTGGCGTGGAAGAACTGGTCAGCACCAGACGCGCCGAACTGGAAACAGCGATCCGTTCAGAGATCGAAACAAAATTGCAGGATAACAATATCATCATGTCTGATTTCCTGCTGCGTAATATCCGTTTTAGCGATGAATATGCCGCGGCGGTGGAACAAAAGCAGGTTGCCGAACAACAGGCGCAGCAGGCCAAGTTCGTTGTAGAGTCCAAGAAGCAGGAAGCGGAGCAGGCCCGTCAGACCGCGCAAGGTCAGGCGGATGCGGCGGTGATCGCCTCCAAGGGCGCGGCTGAGGCGCGTTTGATCCAGTCCAAGGCTGAAGCCGAAGCCAACCAATTGCTTTCACAATCCCTCACGCCCACTTTGTTGCAGTATCAATATATTTTGAAACTCGCTCCTGGTGTGCAGACTATCTTTGTGCCAAGCGGCAATCAATTCATTTTGCCGCTGCCTGATACTACGACCACAACCCCGTAGCTCATTAACAGAAATGACAGTCACCTTTAAGGTGACTGTCATTTGGAGTTTATAAATGCCAATTCCACAAACTGGACGCGAAGTTCGCCTGACTACACTTTCGGCGTGTGCGGGCTGAGCGTCCAAACTAAGCGCAGATGCGCTGACGCAGGTTCTGCGTCCCATCAAAGATATTTTCGATCCCGCCTCATATCCCGACCTTTTGATTGGTCTTGAATCACCGGATGATGCGGCTGTTTGGCGTTTAAGTGAAGACAAGGCCATTGTGGTTACCACAGATTTTTTCACACCTGTTGTGGATACGGCTTATGAATATGGTTCGATCGCGGCGGCAAACAGCCTCTCGGATGTATACGCAATGGGTGGAGTACCATTCCTGGCGTTGAATATCGCGGCATTGCCTGATAATCTCCCTGATGAAGTCTCAAGTGAGATTTTACGCGGTGGCGCTGAAAAAGCGCGCGAGGCAGGCGTGGTGATTGCGGGCGGGCATACTGTCAAAGACAAGGAACCAAAATATGGTTTGGTCGTGATCGGTTTCGTTGACCCGCGCAATATGATCAGCAAAGGCGGATTGAAAGTCGGCGATGCACTGGCGCTTACAAAACCTTTGGGCGGCGGCGTGACAACCACCGCGCTCAAACAGCAAAAAGCATCGGAGAGCGACGTAAAAGAAGCCATCGAGTGGATGTCGCGCCTGAACAAAACCGCCGGGCAATTGGCAGTGGAATTCAACCTGCGCGGCGGGACGGATATCACCGGCTTTGGATTCCTCGGCCACGGGCTGGAAATGGCAGAAGCGTCTGATGTGATGTTGTCCATTGAAAATTCCAAAATTCCTCTCCTAAGCGGCGCGCGCGGATATGCTGAAAAGGGAATTTTCCCCGGCGGCGCATTCGATAACAAAGCGCATGTTGGCGCTTCAGCAAAATTCGACGAAAGACTTGACGAGCCATCGCAAATGCTGCTCTTCGATCCGCAGACCAGCGGCGGCTTGCTGCTGGGTGTTCCGCGCGAAAAGTTGGAGGCGTTCCAAAAACGCGCGCGGGAATTAAATCAACCTGTTTGGGTGGTGGGCGAAGTCTGCGCCGGACAGGGGATCGAGGTTCATATATAATGTTTCATATCAGCGTGGCGGAACTGGCTCTCACCTGCGGGGTTATCCTGCTGGTTCTCATTATCCCCGTGATGTTGAGAAGGTTTTACGCGCAAATGGATAAGCGTCTAAAGAATATCGAAAAGAAAATAGAGAAGAAGTAAACATCAGTTACAATAAAGAAGGCAGGTGATAGTCACTTGCGAAATGACAGTCACCTTTTTGAAAATAAGAGAAAAAAAGCTACAACCTCATGTCTGAAATCCCCATAGAAACCAATTTTAGCGGCGGTCTGATTGCCATTGCCATTTTGCTGTTGTTGAACGGCGTACTCGCCATGGCGGAAACCGCGCTGCTATCAGTAAGAAAGACCCGTCTTCAAAACCAGCATAATAAAGGGGATGAGCGTGCGGGTATCGTACTGAAACTCACCGAGAATCCGAATCAATTCCTTTCCGTGATCCAGATCGGCATCACTTCCATTGACCTGCTCATCGGTGCGTTGACAGCCGCCACCCTGGGCGTTTGGATAAACACTGAGTTGGATCGTTTCCCATTACTGCAACCATATAGTGAAGTCATTGGTTTGCTCGTCAGCATACTCCCTATTACATATCTATCTTTGGTACTGGGCGAACTTGTCCCCAAACGATTAGCATTACGCGACCCTGAGGGTGTTTCGTCTGCGGTTGCAGGATCCATGCTGTTCTTTTCAAAGCTTTTTTCCCCATTGGTAAAACTTCTGAGTGTTTCCACAGAGGGAATTTTGAAATTGCTTGGTGTAAAGGAAAGTTTGGAACCACCTGTTACTGAAGAGGAACTCCACCTTTTGATAGATCAGGGAACGCAGGCGGGGGTTTTTCAGGAAGCGGAACAGGATATGGTCGAGGGAATTTTCAGTCTGGGCGATTCACGCGTGTATTCATTGATGACGCCGCGCACAGAGCTGGTCTGGTTGGATGTTGCAGATTCAATCGAAGACATCAGGGAAAAAATTGCGGAATGTCCATATTCACGTTTTCCTGTCAGGCAGGATTCGCTTGAAACCATTGTCGGGATCGTAAAATCACGCGACTTATTGGTTGAAAGTTTATCGGGCAAGGATATTGATCTAAAGAACCTGCTCAAACCGGCGTTCTTTATTCCCGAGACCATGTTCGCATCCCGTGCGCTTGAATTGTTCAAGGAAAAGAATACGGAACTTCTGTTGGTCGTTGATGAGTTTGGAGGCTTGCAAGGTTTGCTGACGATCAACGATATTTTGGAAGAGATCGTCGGCGCGATGGAATTCGAAGAACCGCAAGCCACCCAAAGACAGGACGGCTCGTGGTTGTTGGATGGCATGTTGGAGGTGGATGAATTCAAGGAACTCTTTGATTTCAAAGCGCTTCCGCATGAAGATGAGTATGAGACGTTAAGCGGTTTCATGATGACTTCGCTCGGACGAGTGCCGCAATCCGCTGATAATTTCGACTGGAATGGCTTCCGCTTTGAAGTGATGGACATGGACGGCCGCCGTGTGGATAAGGTGCTGGTCACGACATTGTCAAAACCAGCCGCGGCATAATTCAACATATCAAACCAATCGCAAGTGGAACTTGCGGACTCCCTTGTTATCGCGCCTGAGTCCAGAGGTGTTCCACTTCGGGAATAAGGACAAACCATGACAGCTTATGTAATTGTAGATATCGAAGTAACCGATCCAGAAGGGTACAAGGAATATGTCAAGCTGGCGCCTCCTGCGGCAAAGTTGTATGACGGAAAATACATCGCGCGCGGCGGGCAGACCGAAACCTTGGAAGGCAACTGGCAGGCCAAACGTCTTGTGATCCTTGAATTCCCATCTGTGGAGCAAGCCAAAAAATGGCTCAACTCTCCCGAATATGCGCCAGCGCGGGCGCTTCGGCACAAGTATGCTAAAACAAACATGGTAGTTGTAGAGGGAACGTAGGCAAAAGACAAGACCTCCGAGTTCTTAAAGAACTCGGAGGTCTTGGAATTCAAGGTATAATTTTTACAGTATGAGCCTAGAAACCAACTCCAGTAAAACAAAAGTCTGCCCCACCTGCGGAACGCGGTTGAGCGAAAGCGCAATACGCTGCCTTGTATGCGGCACAGAGTTCAACGCAAAGCCTGAACCCAAAGCGGCCAAAAAGGTGGAAAAATCGGTGCAAGCCAGCCGTATGCCCGTGGTCACTTTGAGTTTACCTGCGGCAGTGGGTATTCTTGCAGTGGTGATTATTATTGCCGCGTCCATCGCATTCTTCTCATTACGCGCCAGGGCGCCGGAAGGAACCTTTGATGCTGTGGTAACTCCCACTCCATCAGAAACGCCAACCGCCACCCTGCCTGCTACAGCCACGATCCCGCCAACTGACATGCCCACGGCTACGCTTCAACCTCCATTTGATTACACAGTCGCCGCCGGTGATGGCACCTGCTCACAACTGGCATTTACCTTTGGCGTCTCTGTTCAGAGTATTATCATCACCAACAATCTGCCTTCCTCCTGTCCGATCAGCGTGGGACAGGTACTCAAGATTCCATATCCAACGCCAACAATCCCGCCCCCCGCAACCGGCACCTCCCTGCCAGTGGATGCAACCAAACAGGCATGTGAAACCGTCCCGATCACAGTACAGGATGGCGATACCCTTTCCAGCATTTCTTTGAATTACGCAGTCCCCATGCAAGCCATCAAAGACTTTAATGGATTGACCACAGACAACGTTTTTGTGGGATCAAATTTACTCATCCCATTATGTATGCGCGCGGCGACGCCCGGACCCACACCCACTGCGACAATTCCGCCGCCCTACCCCGCCCCGAACCTGCTTCTGCCTGCGGACGGAGCAGCCTTCACCCTGGCAAATGACGTGGTCACATTGCAATGGGCATCTGTCGGCACATTGCGTGACGCCGAAGCTTATCAAATTACGATGGAAGACATCACCGCCGACCAAACCCGTCGTCTGTCAGATTACGTGACAGATACCAAGTACATCGTGCCTACATCCTACCGCCCGAAAGATAACGTGGCCCATGTGTTGCGCTGGTGGATCACCCCGGTCCGCCAGGC
The DNA here is from genome assembly GCA_020717985.1 of Herpetosiphon sp. GTDB lineage: Bacteria > Chloroflexota > Anaerolineae > Anaerolineales > Villigracilaceae > Villigracilis. The sequence continues at coordinate 25,138 of DYDH01000040.1, forward strand.
TGGAACAGATGAACAGGGTCAGCCCATTTGGGTCAACGCTGGCGCAGTCAGCGAGAAACACGTCTTCAGTTGGGTTGGAATAGCCGTGGAAGGCACACCCAGCCAATAGGAATTAATCCAGCAAACAGTAACCATACTTAAAGGTGACAGGAGCGTTTGAAGCGACTGTCACCTTTTGTGTTTGGATTAAAACGCTGGCAGGCAGTTGGATTTTCCTGAACGCCGATCCTATTAACTACGTTTGTATCGGCATCATCCATGGTGTAAAATTTCATTTCCAGCAGGCGTCTATATTTCACAATAAAAAATAAAGGAATCGAAAAATGGGAAAACGCGAAGAAATACTCAGGACAATTGAAGGTTCACATGCCATGATGATGGCTCAACTTGATGTCATTGATAAAAACAAAAAAATCTACCCGTTGTGGACGATCCGCGAGATCATCGCCCATCTTTCAGGCTGGGATGATGCCGCAATTGGTTTCGTAAATGCCTTGCTCATGGGTGAAACGCCGCCAACGCCCGCCATGCGTGGTCCGACAGTCTATAACGATGAAACAGTTAGCACGCGTGAAGGGTTAAGCTATGACCATATTGTGCGTGAATACGTTGAAACCCGCGCAAAACTGGTATCCCTGATCCGCCAGTTAACAGAAGAAATGACGACACAAAAATCCATTTTGCCCTGGGGCGAGGAAGGTTCACTGGAAGGCATCGTTCAGGTATTTGGCCCGCATGAACTGGAACACGCATTGGATGTAAAAAAGATCATCGAAGAAAACAAATAAAATCACGGGAACAATCATGAAAATTTTAATTGCCGCAGACATGGAAGGAATTACAGGCGTGGTGCATTGGGATCAGGTATATCCCGGTCAGGCTGAATACCCGCGCTTTTGCAAATTGATGACTGGGGATGTAAACGCCGCCATTCGCGGTGCGTTCGCAGGCGGTGCCACATCTGTCGTGGTGACGGATGGCCATTACAACGGAAGAAATATTCTGATCGAGGATTTGGATCCCCGCGCAACACTGAACTCCGGCTCGCCTTCCCCGCTTTCGATGGTGCAGGGTGTGGATGAAAATGTGGATGGCGTGATGTTTGTCGGCTACCACGGACGCATGGGTGCGGTCAACGCCATCCTCGACCACACCTGGTCAGATGAGCGAGTGTCTGGGTTGTGGATCAACGGTCAGGCGTTTGGCGAAGCGGGGCTGAACGGCGCAGTCTGCGGTCATTTCAATGTCCCCATTATTATGGCTTCGGGAGATCAAACCCTGTGCGCGGAAGTTCAGGAGTTTTTCGGCAACAAGATCGAGGTCGCACAGGTGAAGAAAGCCGTCAGCCGTATGTCTGCGGAATGTTTACCGCCAGCGGTCACCGCCAGATTGATCGAAGATGCCGCCAAACGTTCCGTGATCAACCTGAAAAACAAAAAAGTTCCGAGACCATTAAAGGTTACCAAACCGATCAACTTGACGGTGAAATTCGAGCAATCAGACATGGCCGATAAAGCCGCGCTGATGCCGCACGCAACCCGGACAATGGAACGCCGCGTGGAATATGTGGCGCCTGACATGGTTACGACCTACCTTGCATTCCGCACGATGCTGGCTTTGGCGAAGTAAGCAATTAAAAATGACAGGTGGAATTGATCTGCTTAAACTTATCAAGGATATGAAGCCTGAACTCAATAAAGGCGAATATGTATACTGCCTTGTGAATTCAAAAGAACATGCGGCTGCGCTTGATCCGCTTTGTTATTTTATCGAAAAGGAAGGCGTGACAGTAATTCTGTCAAAGGAAAAAGCTGACACGCTAAACATCCCCTACGCCGTCATATGCGTGTGGATTACGCTCACGGTTCATTCCTCGCTCGAAGCTGTCGGATTGACTGCGGCAGTTTCCAAAGCCCTGACAGAAGCAAATATCAGTTGTAATGTGGTGGCTGCGTTTTATCACGATCATATATTTGTGCCTGTAAAAGATGCTACGCGCGCCATGGAAGCTTTACAAAATTTGATCGAAAGAAA
>DYDH01000260.1 GCA_020717985.1 Herpetosiphon sp.
GATCACGCCGCGTTCGTCGCCGTCGTTGCGCATCTTGCGGGTGACCATTTCCACCGGCATGCCAATCGAGACCGGCTGTTCGCCAATGTCGGTCAACTGTGCGGTAAGCATGGGACCTTCTTCGAGTTTTACGATTGCCACTGTGTAAGGCGCATTCGCATCAAAACCAGCGGGGGCTTCATACACTGTCGTGTAAGAATAAACCTCGCCTTTGCCGCTGAATGCAAATTGTTCCTTTGCCTCGTCGCCGCAATTGGGACATACGTCGCGGGGTGGGAAAATTTTGTGGTCGCAGTGAGGGCAAACCTCGCCTACGAGTCCGTATCGTTGTTTCTTGAGTCGCCAGTGTCTTGGGATTTCCATTTTTAGTTCCTTTCTATGAGCCTAATTCTATCCCGTTCAGCTATCAAACACTATCAGGATTGGACTAGTCCAATTTTTGCAGGATGTGACTGACTGCTGTGGATGCCGGCCCGCCGAGCGATTGGATCAACCCGTATTTTGCGCCAGCGACCTGGTTCGCTTCTGCCTGCCCCCGAAGCTGGGTGACTGCTTCGACAGCCTGGTACACGCCTGATGCGCCGCCCGCAAATCCGCGCGCCTTCATGCCACCCATTGTAGCGCAGGGGATTTTCCCCTTCAGCCCAATTGAGCCATCTTCAGCAAGGTTCCAGCCTTTGCCTTTGATTGCGAATCCAACCGCTTCAAGCTGCAGGGCGGCGTAAATATTGAATATATCGTGATACTCAAAAAAGTCGATTTGACTCAATATAACTCCCGCCTGCTTCATGGCTTTGCCCGCAGAGAGTTGCGCGGTGTCGAAGTACAGCATATCCTTGCGGTCATGCAGCGCCAGCGTGTCAGACGATGCCGCAGAACCGGCGATCCTCACGAGTTGACGCGAAGCGTGCCCATTGGATGGGACCAGCTCACGGCGAGTCAGAACGAGCGCGGCAGCGCCGTCCAGATGGGGAGCCATGTCAAATACTTTGAGCGGGTCGCTGACTATTTCCGATTTGGCATACATCTCGGCTTTGATGGCTTTGCGGAACGCGGCATTTTTATTCGCGACGCCGTTGGCGTGGGCGGTGAGCGCGAAACCCGCGAAGCCATTTTCGGGGACGTTATTATCGTGCATGTAACGCTGCATCAAAAGCGCGGCTTGCGCGGTGATGGTCATGCCGTGGATCGATTCATAATCCGCGTCACTCTCAGTGGCAGTGGCTTCTTCGACCTCGGAACCGATTTTATCCGTGAATTTCTCAACGCCCACGACAAGCGCAACATCAGCCATGCCGCTGGCAATGGCGAGGTAGCCTTGACGAAGCGCCGCGCCGCCCGATGCGCCAGAAGCTTCGACGGTCACAGCTTCGATGCCGGTGAGGTTGGCATAGTCGGCGATGAGCGCGCCAAGATGCGCTTGATTCGAAAGATTGGGGGCGAGCATGTTGCCGACAAATAGCGCCTGTGGATTCAATCCGCCGCTGTCTTTGAGCGCTTCCCGAATGGCTTCCACAGCGAGATTGTGTAAACTGCGATCCCAATGCTCGCCGACGGGAGTTTGTCCGATACCTGCGATTACTACGTCTGTCATGTGTTACCTCTAGTTTGCCGTCATCAATTGCTGACGGAATTTTTTGATTTGCTGAAAATTATCCGTGCAAATTTGGGGAATACCCAAATCTGTAACAGCTTTTAGGATTTGCTCGTCGTTGACATCCCAGGTGTGGATTTCAATATTATTTTTCCTGATCTCGTCAACGACTTCGCTGGTCAGTTGTGTTGGATGCAAATGCACTGCGCGAGCGCCCGCCAATTTTGCGCGCTGGATTGCCGCATAAGTGACCACATCCAATTTCATCCAGGGTTCCGAACGCGGGAAAATAAAATCTATTGGGATGTTTGGACATTCCAGGTGAAAGTCGCGAAGAAGTGAAGGCTCGTAGGATGTGACTTCGATGGTCTCCCAGATCCTTTTGTGATTTGAAAGTGCGTCCGCAACAAGGATCGCAGATTCAGGTTCGGGTCCTTTGATCTCAATTTCCAAGCCTATCCTTCCGCCAATGATTTCCAAAACTTCCATCAAAGTTGGGATTTGATATTTATCGATTCCGTTTTTGCCAATGATCGGCACACTGCGAAGTTGTTCGCATGTGTAATCAAAAATCGCTCCTGATGCGGATGCAACCACATCGAGATAAAAATAGTGATAGACCATTGGAATGTGGTCAGATGAAAGGCGCACATCAAGTTCTATAGAATCTGCTCCAAGTTCAATCGCCCGCTCAAAAGCAGGGATGGTGTTTTCTGGATGGATATCAGGAACGCCGCGATGGGCAACAAGTTCAAATGGTTTCATTACTTCCTTGTGGTGGTCGAGTATTTCTATTTCCACTTACTCTTCAAAAACTTAATCTTCTCAGCCGTCTGATAACTTCCGCCGCCTTCGTGACCGTTGTATGGATAGACTTTGATATCCTTTTCGCCAGCCCACTGATTGTATGCGGCGAAGACTGTCGAAGGCGGGCAGACTTGATCCATTAAGCCAGTGGAGAATAATGCTTTCGCTTTTGCGCGTGCGGCAAAATTGATTCCGTCAAAGTAGGAAAGCGTATTGAAAACAGTATCTACTTTATCGCGGTGGATGTGACAGTAATCCGCGATCTCTTTGTACGGATAGGAATCCACGAGCTCGGTTGCGCGACGGTAGTGACAAAGGAACGGCACATCAGGCATGGCGGCGACCACGTCAGGGACGAGTCCAGCCGCGACGATGGTGATGCCTCCGCCTTGTGAGCCGCCTGTCACGGCGATGCGTGACGCATCCACTTCGGGGTGACTGCGCGCCGCGTCAATTGCGCGGACAGCATCGGTGAAAACGCGGCGGTAGTAATAATGTTTGGGGTCAAGGATGCCTTTCGTCATGCTTCCTGGAATATGCGCGTTGCCGCCATCGGCATACAGGTCAGGCGTATCGCCCGATGACCATGTGCTGCCTTGTCCGCGCGTGTCCATCACGAAGTGAGCATAACCCGCACTTGCCCAGAGCAGCCAGTCGAATGCAAAACTGCGACCGCCGCCGTAGCCAATGAATTCGACGACGCAGGGCAAGGGCGCGTTGCGACGCGCCCCAAAAGGCAGAATCAGCCAGCCTTTGATGGGTTGTCCGCCAAAACCTGAGAAGGTGACATCGAATGTCTCCTGTGCCACGAGACTATAATCCACGCGCTCGAACTTTGCATTGAGTGGGAAAGCCCGCGCTTCATCCAATGTGGATTTCCAGAATGAGTCAAAGTCCGCGGATTCTTCGCGTGCGGGGAGGTAGGTCTTGAGTTCGTTGAGAGTGAGGTCGAAGAAAGCCATTTAGAATCTCCTGTAGGGGCGCAGCATTGCTGCGCCCCTACACAGAATTTATTTCATCGTGATTTTTCCGCGATACCTTGCGTAGGTGGCGTAATCTATTTCGGTGCGGCGGGCGATGTATTCCTGTGTCTTCGTGGCGAGACTCTGGCGGGCGGTGATTTTGTCGGTGACGAGAATGTCGAAGGCGTCTGACCCAGCCCCAGAGCCGAAGGAGACGCACAGGATTCTGTCCCCAGGCTGGGCAATGTCGAGTGTCGCAGTCAAACCGATCACAGCCGCGCCCGCGTAGGTGTTCCCGATCACATTGACCAGAAGTCCAGGGGTGATCTGCTCCAGCGAAAATCCAAGCTGACCCGCGACCTTTTGCGGGAATTTCACATTCGGCTGATGGAAGACCGCCCACTTGTAATCTTTGGCGGTTGTGCCGCTGGCTTCCATGAGATGGGTGGCGGCTTCGGTGATGTGCTTGAAGTAGGCGGGTTCGCCGGTGAAGCGCATCCCGTGTTCGGGATATTTTTGATATTCACGCCGCCAGAAATCGGGCGTGTCGGTGACGTAGGAATACGCCGAGTTGATGACCGCCAGTGACTCGTCGGCTGGTCCGATGATGTACGCTGCGCCGCCTGCCGCTGCTGTGTATTCGAGCGCGTCGCCGGGTTTGCCTTGCGCGGTGTCCATGCCGATTGCGAGAGCGTAGTGTCCCATGCCCGAGCCGACTATGCCCATCGCGGCGACCATGGCTTCGGTGCCCGCTTTGCAGGCGAATTCAAAATCTGCGCCCTGCGTGTTGGGGACTGCGCCAATTGCCTCCGCTACGACGGTGGATGTCGGCTTGACCGCGTACGGATGCGACTCGGAGCCGACCCAAACCGCGCGGATTTCTGTCGGGTCGATCTGTGCGCGGAGCATGGCGTTCCGCGCCGCTTCGATGGACATGGTGATCACGTCTTCATCGAGACCGGGCACGGCTTTCTCTTTGACGGGAAGTCCGCTGGTCTTGCCTGTCCAGACGCGCGCGATCTCTTTTGCGGCGATACGATAGCGCGGCACATACGCGCCATAACCGACAATGCCAACTGGCTTGACGGGTTTGAGGAGGGTGGGGGAGGTTTGTGTGTTAGGGGTTGTCATAAACTATTCCTTATTATTTCCTAAAAACCATCTTTCTCTTTTATTCAAGTAATGTATATTTGGTTGGTTAGTGTGATATTTACTGTAAAAACCAAAACTTTGAAGTCAATCCTGACTGCCTAAAAACCTCTGCAACCTGTTCGGTGCTTCGTCCGTGAAAATCGACGGACAGGCGGTTGTGATACCAGAGTTTGGAAAGCTCCCAAACTTGATCGATTGTCAGAATTTCTCCACGTTCAAGATTATTTCGTTTGCACCATTTTTCGACCCATTCTTCCGACTGGAAGAGAAGCATAGTCGCTCAGGTGAAGACCAGGTCATCATACCAGCGGGCGAACGGCAAAGGGAAATGGACGAGTAATTCGCCGTTCGTGACCTTGCCATCCCGAATTTCCAGTTGAACAATCTCGTAGCTTTCTGTGCAGATGGCTTCGATGTCCGCGTCACTGTGCAGAGCGGCGGGAATACCGAGCATGTCCCAGGCGCAGTTGGCAAAATAAGTTTTCCCATTTGCGTAGACTTTGAAATCTGTGGGAATCCCAGAGAACGGGTTTGCCATGCGGATGTCCAGGGTTTCTGGTTCAAGAAAGAGCGAATGGCGGTTGTGTAATTCCTTGTAAAGTTCGCCTGCTTCTTCAACGCTGATGTTGAAATGACACGCGGTTTCGTCCACGCTTGGCGCATGGGTTGCGTCTGCAAAATGACTGTAAACGAAAGCTCGTACTTGCCAGATATCCATCAGTTTTCCTTCGCGCTTAAATCTTTTCCATTTCCTTCAAAATCTCTTCGGCTCTAGCAACTCGAATTGCCTTCTCCGCCACCATTTGCGCGGCGACCTTGTCGATCATATTGCCGGCAGCGCCAGCGGCGAGGGCGACCTGCCTTGCGTGTAGCGACATATGTCCGCGTTGAATGCCTTCAGTGGCGAGGGCGCGTAATGCCGCCATGTTTTGAGCGAGTCCCACAGAGACGATGATCTCAGCCAGTTCGGATGCGGTCTTCACGCCCATCAACTTAACTGCGGCTTGGGCTGCCGGGTGGACCTTGGTTGCGCCGCCGACGATTCCCACTGCCATTGGCATTTCCAGTGTGCCGACCAGATTGCCGTCCTTGTCCTTGCCCCAGGTGGAAAGGGATGTGTATTTTCCAGAACGTGCTGCATAGGCATGTGCGCCCGCTTCGATGGCGCGCCAGTCGTTGCCAGTGGCCATGACGACTGCATCCACGCCGTTCATGATGCCTTTATTGTGAGTTGCGGCGCGATAGGGGTCGGTGGCGGCGAATGCCCAGGCAGCGATGATGCCATCGCGCACGGTCTCGCCTTTGAAGGTTTCAAATCCCATTGTCAGTTCGTTGACTGGAATGGTACAGCGCGCGCGCGCAATTCTGCGGTCAGCCAGATTGGACAAAATCCGTAAATGGACTTTTCCGCCTGTAATGGCTTCGATCTGCGGCGCAAGTCTTTCGCAGGCCGTGTTGATCGCATTCGCGCCCATTGCGTCGCGCACATCGTAAAT
>DYDH01000618.1 GCA_020717985.1 Herpetosiphon sp.
TGGATCCACTGCGCGTCCTGGATGTCGCTCTTGCGTCCCGGCACTCTCCGCAAGGAACGCGAACTGATGAGCAGGCATTCAAAGCCCTGCCGTTCCAGTTCCTCGAACAACGGAATCCAATACACGCCCGTGCTTTCCATCGCCACGGTCTTTACGTTATGTTCTTTCAGCCACCGCCCGATGGCCTGCAAGTCCTCCGTATAGTTGCCGAACGCTTTCACAATTTGGGTGGACTCGTCTCCTGCCACGCAGACCACGATCTCCACTGCGCCAATGTCCACGCCTGCCGCATTTTGGTTGACCTGGCTCATCCCGGCAAATGGATGCGCCTCTTCCATGCCTTTCGTGCGCTTGCCTTTCCTTTTCATTTCAGTTTCTCCTTTTGAATTGGGATGCGGGCGCGGGGGTTCTTCCCGCGCCTTCGGCAAGCCCGGTCACTCGCGGGGATTAGCTTTCTCAACGGGGTCGCTTCCAGGCCTCCCCCGGCCTGTCGCGCCGCCAGTATTCAAATCAATTTGACCGGAAACCACGGTGCACCACGGAAGTCGCAAATCGCGCTCTCCATTGCTTTGTTCGGCTTGCGTGCTTGCCTTTTCGGAGTATACTTTCACCACATCGTCATCGCCCCTCTGTTTCTCTTGTATAAAATGATGGCTTGCTCATCTTCTGGGGTGCACAGATGAAGTGGGAAGTCAAGGGATTGAAAGGCAATTGCAAACAAAAAGACAAACCAAACGGGAAGCAGTTTGGCTCGTCTCTTGTGGGGGGTAATTTGATTATAGCGTAATTTTGCTTTTGCCAGACCGCACAAACAACATGAAATCACCGCCTTCGCTCAAGCGCGCGAAGCGTTGACAAAGGTTGTATAATAATCTTGAGCGACGAGCCCGCAAAACCCCTGCGTGGGTCTCCTAATCGGAGTTCACACGTGTGCCTGCGGCACAGTGCAGGCAGATTTCATCTGTTTGGGACGTCGCTCACTTCTTTCTCCCGCAAAACAGAAGGGGGCAGTGGGATCGGCTTCTTCGCCCCCCAGGGGATGCTGGTCAAATCCTCACCCATCTTCAATCCATCCAGA
>DYDH01000041.1 GCA_020717985.1 Herpetosiphon sp.
AGCAGAAACAAGCCGTCAGTCCCGAAGGAGGCGTTTCATGATTCCATTGGTTGATCTTACGGCGCAGTATCATTCCATCAAAAAAGAAATTGACACGGCTGTCTTATCCACTTTGGAATCCGGTTATTTTATTCTTGGACCCGCCGTCACAAAATTTGAAGAAAGCATTGCCGCGTATCTTGGCGTGGACTTTGGGATTGGTCTGGCTTCGGGGACAGATGCTTTGGTTTTGGCTTTGCGCGCGTTAAATATTGGCGCAGGCGATGAAGTGATCATCCCTGCATATACATTTTTTGCAACCGCAGGCGCGGTGATGTCTGTTGGCGCAAAGCCTGTGTTTGTGGATATTGACCCGCGAAGTTATCAAATTGATGTCAACAAAATCAAGGATGCGGTTACTTCAAAGACAAAGGCGATCATCCCCGTTCATCTATACGGTCATCCCGCTGATATGAATCCGATCCTTACGATTGCGCGTGAATATGGCTTGAAAGTCATCGAAGATAATGCGCAGGGATTTGGCGCAGAATATCTCGGCAAAAAAACAGGGTCGTTTGGCGATATCGGCTGTTTGAGTTTTTTTCCTACGAAAAATCTTGGCGCATTTGGCGACGCGGGCATGGTGGTGACCAATGATCCTGCGCTGGCTGAACGAATGCGAATGCTGCGGACTCATGGCTGGAAGGAAAAATATTATTCTGAAGAAGTTGGTTACAACAGCCGCCTCGATGCATTACAAGCCGCCATCCTGCAAGCTAAATTTCCTTATGTTGATTCCTGGAATGAAAAACGCCGCGAAATTTCCATGCGGTATAGTGAACAACTTGTGCCGTTAGGGATGGCTGTCCCAGTGGAGCATGAATGGGCAAAACATGTCTATCATTTATATATTATTCGCTCGACAAAGCGCAATGAGTTGCAGGCTTTCTTGAAGCAAAAGGGAATTGCCTCAGATGTGTATTATCCTTTGCCGCCGCATCTATCTGTGCCCTGTCGGAAGTTTGGATATTCGGAAGGGGACTTCCCACATGCAGAACTTGCCTCTCGCGAGACGCTGGCGCTCCCGCTATACCCAGAGTTGACCATATCTCAACAGGATGAAGTGATCGCGGCTGTGAAAGAATTTGTTGGTTGACAGGGATGTGTAAATGTGTGAGAATTCAGAAAATGAATGCTCAAATTATGATGGAAACCAAGCGACAAAGAAGAATTAGATGACAGATATAAAGATTCCCTCAACCAACTCTGAAGGCAAGCCTTTGATTACTATTGAACCCCAACGTGGCTGGGCCTCTCTTGAACTGGCTGATCTCTGGCATTATCGCGAACTCCTTTTACTGCTGACCTGGCGGGATATAAAAGTGCGTTATGCGCAGACCGCACTTGGCGCAACCTGGGCCATCTTACAACCATTGTTGACCATGGTGATCTTCAGCGTCATCTTTGGCCGGCTGGCGAAACTTCCTTCGGATGGCATTCCATACCCAATCTTTACTTACGTTGCCTTGCTTCCCTGGCAGTTATTTGCTTTCTCTCTCACAAATTCAAGCCAAAGTCTGGTGGGGAGTCAGAATTTGGTGAGCAAAGTATATTTCCCGCGTCTTATAATTCCGATTGCCTCTGTTTTGCCCGGCTTGGTGGATTTTGCGATCTCGTTCCTGGTTTTAATCGGGATGTTGATCTATTACCAAATCCCATTGAGTCTGCGCATACTAAGCCTGCCCTTATTTCTTGTTTTGGCCGTGGCGAGCGCGCTGGCGGTGGGATTGTGGCTTTCGGCGCTTAACGTGGAATATAGGGATATTCGTCATGTAGTGCCGTTCCTAACCTTGTTCTGGCAATATGCCACACCAGTCGCATACTCTGCTTCTTTGATCCCTGAGAAATGGCGTTTATTGTACGGTTTGAATCCAATGACGGGTGTTGTGGAAGGATTCCGCTGGGCGTTGTTGGGGAGTGGACAAGTGGACGGCATGATCTGGGTTTCTGTTGTCATTATTATTCTTCTTTTCATAAGTGGATTGGCTTATTTCAAACGCATGGAAGCCACCTTTGCGGATGTGATCTAATATGAGCGAAATCGCAATTCGAGTTGAGAATTTAGGCAAGCAATACCGCATTGGGGGCAAGCAGGCGAACCGTACATTTCGAGAGGTTTTGCTCGATTCATTTACCGCGCCAGTCCGTTGGATGCGGGGCGAACGAAAGACTTTTGATACCTTTTGGGCGTTGGATGATGTTTCTTTTGAAATTAAACAGGGCGAGGCAATTGGCATTATTGGACGGAATGGAGCCGGGAAAAGTACTCTGCTGAAAATACTGTCGCGTATCACAAAACCTACAAAGGGGCGTGTGGATTTATATGGTCGCGTAGCCTCTCTGCTTGAAGTGGGTACGGGGTTTCACGGTGAGTTAAGTGGACGCGATAATATTTTTCTTAATGGCGCTATTTTAGGCATGAATCGCAGGGAAATTAATCGTAAATTCGATGAAATCGTGGATTTTTCTGGTGTGGAAAAGTTTTTGGATACGCCGGTAAAACACTACTCCAGCGGCATGTATGTGCGCCTTGCCTTTGCTGTTGCTGCACATTTGGAGCCCGAGATATTGGTGGTGGATGAAGTACTGGCTGTTGGCGATGCAGAGTTTCAAAAAAAATGTTTGGGCAAGATGGGTGATGTTACGAGGGAGGGGCGGACGGTATTGTTTGTGAGTCATAATATTGGAGCTATAAAAACCCTGTGTCAACGAACTATTGTATTGAAGCAGGGAATATTGGAATATGATGGTAATACGCTTAATGCTGTCAGTAAATATTTGGGAAAAGCAGATTCGAACAACGCCAGAATAAAATGGGAGGCCGACACTCGTCCTGCTCTCGTGGGAACTGAATTATTGGAAGTTGGCATTCTAAATTCCGGGAAAATGGTGGGAACAGATTTATCTTCCGAAGAACCCATTAATATATATTTGGTGTTTAGGGTTAAAAAAGACCAAACAAAAGTGGGAACAACTGTTATTTTACGAAACTCCGAGAACCAAATCTTGTTCATCTCCATTAGTAACAATGAAAAAAACTGGCACCTCAAAGAGCGCCCGCAAGGTGATTACACCAGCACTTGTGAAGTTCCCGCCAATTTTTTCGCAGATGGAAGTTATTCTTTGTCGGTTGGGTTATGGGAGGGGTTTTATGAAAGCGGCATTATGCGGGAAGATATAATTCAATTTTCAGTGCATGAAAAGGGACTTGTAAGAGGCGATCTTCCATACGAATGGAATGATGGATTGGTCAAGCCGCTGTTTGGTTGGCGTTCAGAATATATGGGTACCTATGAACAATAAATATCCAAGGGTGCTGTTTGTTAGTAATTCCCAGGGAACTGCTGCCGGACTCGCTGATGGTGAAAGATATGGTAATTATCCGCTGGTCATTGAAGAACAGATGCCGGGCTTGGATTGCAGATTTTGGATGGCTTCAGATCTATCTGTAAAAACGATCTGTAATTTGTATAATGAAATTGTTCTACAACATAGACCCAGGGTCTTAATTCTACAAAGCGGGATCATCGAGGCTGCATTAAGAATTTTGCCTGTCAAATTACGGGACCTGTTGCGTGTACTGCCCGGGGGAAGTAAATTGACAAAATTTATACATGAAAGACACGGGAAATGGCTTGCTCTTTTATCCAAATTGAATATTCGATTCATTGATGTTGGCTTGGAGGAATATATCAATTGCGTAAAAACCATTCAAGCAAATTGCGTGAGAGATAAGATCGCTCTCGTGCTAATTGAAATCCCTCCATTATCAGAACAATGCGAAAATGCAGTGCTGGTAGGGAACAATGCTGTTCTTTCAAAGTACAACGATGCCCTGAAAAAAATAGCTGGCAAATTAAACATTCCGATCATTGATCCGTTTCAGGGTAATACCGACCCGTCAAGAGATTCGTTATATTTGCCAAATAGCGTCCACTTCACGACTTTTGGGCATCAAATCGTTGCCGAAAATATAATGGCTTTTCTTTCGAGCAATTCGGAACTTCTGTTATGAGAATTTTAATTTTTTCCACAGCAGATTTTTCAATTGGAAGCGGAAGCGAAATTCGCGGACGCCTGATTTGTGAGGGATTGCAACGCGAAGGCGCTAAAGTTTGTGCTGTTTGCTTCAATATCCCTGATTATTTCGGAAAACTCGGAATTGAGTTTTATTCGACCAAACGGGGATTTCAGCCCGCGTTGGAAGAAGCCATCCAAAACTTCAAACCTGATGTTATTTATGGAATTACTGAAGGTCTGGCAAACATTGTTGCTGCCGCAGCAAGGAAATATGGTTGCGCTCTGGCCTTTGACTTGCACGGAATTGGCGTGGTGGAGATTTTAGAGCTTGGGAGCGGCTATGGTTCTCGTCCAAAAAGATTGTTAAATTCAACCAAATGGCTTTTAAGTATGAGAAAAGCCGATGTGATTACGGTTGCAAATCCCACACTGGTATCTGTGGCTCAAAAAATGTATCGCAACGTTGTCCCTGTGGTAGGTATGACCGACACATCACATTTCACGCCTGATGGGCCGGCTGTAAAACTTGGAGAAAATAAAAATTCAATTCAAGTTTTATATGCGGGAAATTATTTTAAGTGGCAAGGCATCAATTTGCTGTTTTCCGCAATCGAAACTCTCATACACGAAGATTATGAATTTACAGTATTGGGGTCTGTGGGAAAAACACCCCAGTTACTTGAACGGTGGAAACATGTGCTCAACAATAAGAAATTGCACCTGATCGATTCTGTTGATTATGGGATTGTTCCCCAATATTACCGGGGTGCGGATATAACGGTTGTGCCAAGAGAGTTTATGTGGAGTACCTACCTTGCGTTCCCGCAAAAAATAGTGGATTACATGGCGTCGGGAAGCGTAATTGTCGCTACGGATATTGCTCCACATCGGTGGGCCTTGGGCGTTCCCCAGGCGGGTATCTTATGCGAACCTACTGCTGTAGGAGTAACCAATGGAATCCGAATGGCATCTGATAAAGGTTTGGGTGAAAGTGTCTCTAAAAATGCGCGAAATGAAGCGGAGAAAAAATTTGATCACTTGAATCAAGCCAAATTAATCTCTGATGCATTTGTGCTTTGTGCCAAATAATGACTTGAAGGAATAGTTCATGCAGAAAACCACAGAAATTTTCAATAGACTTTGCCATAAAATTTTAAACCGGAAAGACAATGGCGGAGAGCAGAAAAAAATAGAGAGAGGAGTTCACTCATGTCAAATTTAGAATCTTGTTATGTGTGCGGCGCTTCAGAATATACTCAGGTTGCGAAGCAGACCGATTTACGTTTTTTCCCTGAAGATGAATTTCGAGTTGTGCAATGTAATTCGTGTCAACTTGTATACACGTTGCCAAAATTGAATGGTGAATCTCTTGGGAAATATTACCCGACCAATTATGGCGCCTATAATTACAATGTCGAAAAAATGGCGTCGGAATATGACCTTACAACAACCTACATGGAACCACTGGTCCGTCGTTATGGCATAAATCTGTTTGCCGAGTTATTTGCGTCAGGACTAAAGAAAGTTATTGCGGTACTAAGCAATGAATTTGTGCGTTTGCGCTATCAACTTTCCGGTTTACAGCGGGCCAGCGTGCTGGTTAGTTTTCTGCCGTTTAGGCAGAAGCCCGGAAATTACCTGCATATTGGGTCAGGAGAAGGTCCTACATTTCTCCGGCTTATGAAAGAGGGGTGGAATGTATCTGCTATTGATATTAACGCGGAACTTATGGAGCAGTGGCGTGAATACACACCGGTTAATGCAATCGGTGGAGAGATCAAAAATGCCAATTTTGCAGATAATTCTTTTGATGTCATTTTCATGTCCCATGTTGTCGAGCACCTGACGGATCCTATGGTGGAATTGCAAGCCCTAAGCCGCTGGTTAAAACCTGATGGCGTTTTTGTGTGCGAATTGCCCTTATATGGAACCTGGGGTTGGAGTTTAAAAAATAAATATACCTATTACGATGTGCCGCGTCACACAATTCACTTTACATATCAAACTATTAGTAATTTGATGCAGATGAGCGGTTTCAAAATTCGCAAAGTGCTGCATGTGCCCTATTGCTATGGGTTCTTTTTTGCTGATTTTAAAAGATTTTGTATGACTGGAAGCCCCGCCGACTCACAGAATGGCAATACTGTGATTAGTTTAATTCCCTGGCGTCATAAAGCGCTTGGTTACATAAGTTGGTTGTTTCGTACTTCGGGAGATATATGTATATATGCAACAAAAGGGAAAATTTAAGAGACATGAGAACTTGTTTTCCATTTCCTTCCGTCTTCGCAGCCTTTTGATCATATGTGTGGCATTTGCGGAGTGTGGGGTTGTCTGACCCCTGAACCGACTAATCAAATGGTTTTGGCAATGCATCATCGTGGTCCCGATGATAGCGGTGTGTATTTTGATTCCAATATCTCATTGGGCATGGCTCGCCTTGCGGTGATTGACCTAAATCCGACGGGACATCAGCCAATGTCCAATCCTGAGCAAACGATTTGGATCGTGTATAACGGTGAGGTGTATAACTTCCAGGAACAGAGACGCCACCTTGAAAAACTTGGCTATCAGTTTATCTCCGAATCAGATACTGAGGTTGTGATACGACTTTACGAACACTATGGGGATGATTTCCTGTTGCGTTTGCGTGGAATGTTTGCTCTTGCCATTTATGACAAAAGGAAGGGACCTGGAAAAGAGCGCCTTTTGCTTGCACGGGATCAACTTGGTATCAAGCCTCTTTTATATACCGAAGCAAATGGAAGATTAATTTTTGCTTCAGAGATCAAAGCAATGCTGGCCAGTGGATTGGTGGGGCGGGAAATCGATCCGAATTCCTTGCGATTGTTAATGACTTTTGGCTCAGTTTACCAGCCCAATACAATGCTGAAAGGTGTGAAAATGCTTTTGCCGGCGCACCGTTTGATCATGGAGAACGGACGTGCTCGAATCGAACGTTACTGGTCTTTGGGAGCGGATCGATATCCGGAGTTGAGAAATCTCCCTTACCAGGAACAGGTACAGGCGTTGTCCGAAGCGCTGCAAGAGAGTGTGCGCCTGCAAATGATCAGTGATGTTTCGCTGGGAGCTTTCCTGAGCGGCGGTGTTGATTCGTCCATTCTGGTTGCAATGATGGCGCGTGAGTCCAGTCAACACGTAAAAACGTTTTCAGTTGGTTTTGAATCTGAAGGGGCGAATATTGATGAAAGTAATGATGCGCGAAGGACTGCTCAATTTTTAGGCACTAACCATACACACGTATTGGTTCGGGGGAGTGAAGTCCGCGAAAGCATATTGCACATTGCATCGGGGCTGGATCAACCCTCAGTGGATGGTGTCAATTCGTATTTTGTTTCCAAGGCAGCCCGACAGGGAATGACAGTTGCGATTTCCGGCACTGGTGGCGATGAACTGTTTGCTGGGTACCCATGGTTCTTGAATATGGCAACCGAACAAAAGCGTCAGCCGGCTTTATGGGCGAACGCATTGTCTGCCTTGGCAGTTCAACCCATCTTTGACAACATACCTTTTACGAAGATCAAGCGAGGAGTATCCCAAGCCAGAAAGCTCGCGGGATTTTTAAATCGCTACGCCCTGCAATATCAAATTTTTGGTTCGACAGGCGCGGCAGCCATGATCTCATCTGGACTTTACCGAAGTTCTTATGCGGGTCGTGCCGAGTATTATGACTTGGCGGCAATTGATGAACTCAGCGAAGGCACAACAATTGAAAGAGTGACCGGCCTATGTATGCGCGGATATACCACCAACCAATTATTGCGTGATATTGATGCTGTTTCCATGTCACATTCGTTGGAGGTAAGGGTGCCTTACCTTGATACGGTGCTTATGGATATGGCGCTCTCCCTGCCTGATCAAACCAAATTAAATCTGGAAATGCCAGCGAACGGTCCCAAAAACACTTACAGGGCCACAGGTGCCAAACGCATCCTCATTGATGTTGGGCGACCTCTTTTACCCAGGGATTTTGATATCCAGCCCAAGCGAGGATTTGCCATGCCCTTTGATGCCTGGCTCTCGAATCCCTTGAAGGATGTCTTCCAGGATGCGCTATCTGAAACTACCGTTCGAAGTCGTGGTTGGTTTGATGTAAATGCTGTTACCAATATGAAGAATAATTTCCTGGAAGGCCGCTCAAGTTGGCCTCAGCCCTGGTTATTGATGATGACAGAGCTTTGGGCATCCCAAGTATTTGATGGCGCGGGCAGGAACTAAAATGGCGGCATCTTTTGAACAAGACGCGTGGCCGGGCAAGGCAAAAATACTTTTTATTGGTTTAGCCCAAAGCAGCCACACACAGGCATGGATTGATTTACTTGAAAATGCTGAATTTAACGTGCGACTGTTTGCAATGTCTGCAGGCCGCGGATTGCCTCCTCCTGATTGGCAGGTAAGAACCTATGTGAGCGGGATAAACTTTGGAAAAAATAATGCAACTCGCCGATATGCCGGATTGAAAGGTGGGCTTAGACTTATCTATAACACTGTGGGTAAGAGAGTTGGCTGGTCACCCCTGAATAGCGGCGCCTGGCTGGCAGAGGTGATCAAAAAATGGAAACCAGATATTATCCATACACTCGGCTTATTTGATGAACAGGGAGGACAGTTTTATTTGGAAGTCAGGAAAAAATATCGGCTGGAAAATTACGGGCAATGGGTCCTTCAACTGCGTGGAGGCTCAGATATGGCGCTCAGGCGTCATAACCCGGAGATTCGTGAAATAATCCGACAGGCTTTTTTAGAATGTGACCAGATCATTTGTGATAACCGGGCAAACATTAAATATGCCGGTGAATTGGGTATTCCTTCCAATAAATTTGCGTCTATTGTGCCCGTGCCCGGTACTGGGGGGATGGACCTAATCAATGGGGGGGCGGAGAAATTAAGTCTGCCATCCGAGCGGGAACGCATCATCTTGTGGCCAAAAGCATATGAATCTCAATGGTCGAAAGCCTTGCCGGTGCTGGATGCAATCCAAATTGCCTGGGAAAAGATCAGTCCTTGTGAAATATATACGTTGGCCATGTCAGCCGATGTTTATGACTGGTATTTATCCATGCCGGAGGAAATTCGTAAACATTGCCACATCGCAGGCCGAATTCCGCGGCAGGAAGTACTTTCGCTGATGAAACGGGCGCGAGTTTTACTGGCGCCGTCGCTGGTTGATGGTGTTCCCAACAGTTTGTATGAGGCAATGGCGAGCGGAACTTTTCCAATTATTTCTCCGCTTGAAACAATCATGCCCATCGTCAATCAACATGAAAACGTACTCTTTGCAAAAAATCTATATCCCCATGAAATTGCTGATGCGCTTGTGAATGCAATGAATGACAATATGTTGGTTGATAAGGCGGCTGAAAACAATTTTAAACTGGTTCGAACAATCGCCAACAGGCAGACGATCAAGGCAAATGTTGTGAATTACTATCAGGGGCTTGCCGAGGGGTTGATATCCGTATGATGAAATTTGCTTTGATTTCTCATATTCTCCCGCCATCCCCGTCCGGGCAGTCCGTGGTTCTTTACAGAATTCTCTCAAGTATTAAAGAGGATGTCTACTACTTGATAGGTACAAGATTTGCTGCGAGTCCAGATAATGATATGGATGATCAGTTTCGCCTGCAAGGCCACTATTATTATTTGCCGCCAGAACCCATATTTAAACATGCATATCGTTTTGGGTTGTCGTGGATTTTAAAAACCATCAACATTTTTATTAAGCTTTATGCGCGTACAAGAAACATCCTGGGTGTTTTGCGCTGTGAACCGAATACCACCGCAATCATCGTTTGCACCGGTGACTTTGTGGACCTTCCCGCTGGATACCTGGTAAGCAGAATCTGTGGTGTCCCGTTTTATGCCTACATTTTCGATGATTACCTGTATCAGTTTATTGGGGCTGAACGGTGGATCGTAAAATTGATTGCGCCTTATATATTTAAACATTCCACCGGCATCATCGGTCCCAATGAATTTATTTGTCAGGAATATCATCAGCGTTACGGGGCGACTACTGCTCTGGTGCGTAACCCGTGCGATAAAACTGAGTTGGAAAAAGAGCCGTTTATTCCACAGTCTGACAAAAAAAACAGGATTAAAATCGTATATACTGGCGCCATCTATCTCGCCAATTTTGGTTGCTTTCGCAATTTAATTCAAGCAATGAAGTTGTTGCAGGAATATCCCATTGAGCTGCATATTTTTACATCTCAAACACCTGACCAGTTGGCGGGCGAGGGTATTCAGGGTGAAAAAATATTCATTCATCCCCATCTGTCTTATAGTGAAGTGTTTGAACATCAACGCAATGGCGATATTTTATTTCTTCCGCTTGCGTTTGAATCCCCAATTCCCGAGATCATTCGTACATCCGCGCCGGGAAAATTTGGAGAATATCTTGCGAGCGGCAGGCCGGTACTGGCTCATGTCCCCGCAGATTCCTTCGTGGCAAATTATTTGGAAAAATATCAGTGCGGACAGGTCGCCGGCGAGAATGACCCGTCCATTCTGAAAGATCATATTTTCAAATTGATAAACGATAAAGGATTTTGTCGCACAATCACCCAAAATGCGTATCAAAGGGCCAAACTTGATTTTGATCCCCAGGTGGCTGGCGAGAACCTGCTTGAATTTTTGTCCATCAGTATGCGCAAGAATCAAGGATGACAAATTTGCGGAATTTCTTTAATCAATGTCCGGTATTTGGCTGTCCAAACACAAGGTAATAAGCGGCAGTTTTTAATAAAAGGAAAGTTGAATTGAGAGACAACATGCGAATTCTATTCGTTGGAATGGCCGATAGTGTTCACCTTGCCAGATGGGTAAATCAACTTGATGGCGCTGGTTGGGAGCGCTTTCTTTTCCCTATTTATAGTGTTAAGCCTCATGCCGATCTAAAGGACTTGACTGTTATTAACGGCGCCGAATTCCCGGGGTTTCAAAATAATCGCTCCGTGCGTTATATGAATGGCAGCCTCCCTTATTTTACGGTAACCCTCTTGCGGCGAATTATACAAAAGAGGCTGAAACCATTGCAGCCGGTTATTAAACCTTTCCCATTACTTGTGCGCGCCTTGGTTTCCACCATTAAGCGGGTTAAACCGGATATTATCCATTCAATGGAATTCCAGGAATCCGGATATCTAACCCTGGCTGCAAAGGAAAACTTTAAAGGGGATTTTCCGAAATGGATTGCGACGAATTGGGGAAGCGATATTTATCTTTTTGGGCGTTTGGCAAAGCATCGGGAACGAGTGCGTGCCGTGCTTGAAAATTGTGATTATTATTCATGTGAGTGCGAGCGTGACGTAATCCTTGCGCGTGAGTATGGACTGCGCGGTGAGGTATTACCAGTTTTTCCCAATACAGGCGGGTTTGATCTCGTCGCGTGCGAGTTATTGAGGCAACCTGGAAGCGCTTCGGAACGGAAATTAATTCTGCTCAAGGGGTACCAGGGTTGGGCGGGGAGGGCATTCTCGGGGCTTAGAGCTTTGGCGCGTTGTGCGGATATACTTAAAGCGCGCGGTTATTCAATCGCAGTTTATTCGAGCGGACCTGATGTGGATCTTGCGGTCGAACTTTTTGCCCTGGAAACCGGTGTTCCCGTTGAGATCATTCCTCCAAGCCCGCACACTGAGATGTTGAAAAAGTATGGACAGGCTCGTGTTTATATTGGATTAAGTATTTCTGATGCGATCAGCACTTCATTGCTCGAATCAATGGTAATGGGCACGTTCCCGATCCAATCCTGTACAGCATGCGCGGATGAGTGGATTATTGATGGTCAAAGCGGTCTGGTCGTTCCGCCGGAGGATGTGGACTTAATTGAGAAGGCTCTTCGCCGGGCATTGACTGATGATGTATTAGTGGATCAAGCTGCTGCTTTAAATAGGGAAACTGCCCGTAAAAGATTGAGTTCGACCGTGATCCAACCCAAGGTCATTGATTTTTATCAGCACGTGTATAATTCGAAATTGGAGAATCGATTATGAAGTTACTAATTCTTGGCGCGGGGGGCATGTTGGGGCATCAATTATGTCGCACCCTGAGCGGCCGTTTTGAAATTTGGGGCGCATTTCGCGGTGATCCGCGCGAGTTTGAGCGCTATAACTTTATCCCGCAGGAGCGAACCATCGGACAGGTTGATGCGCAGGATCTGTCCACTGTGCGGCGCGCTCTCGAGATGGTTAAGCCTGACGCGGTTATAAATGGAATTGGCATTGTCAAACAGCGCGATGAAGCCAAGCAGGCTGTCCCATCCATCCATGTCAACGCGTTGTTCCCACATCAACTGGCAGACCTGTGTGTGGAAAGCGGCGCCCGGGTCCTGCAAATTTCCACCGACTGCGTTTTCTCAGGGATACGCGGAAACTATACGGAAATAGATACTCCCGACCCGGTTGATCTGTATGGACGCACCAAGCTGCTCGGCGAGTTGAACCGTCCCGGCACACTCACCCTGCGAACCTCCATCATTGGCTGGCAATTAAACACCTACTCCAGTCTGTTGGGTTGGTTTGCGTCACAACGCGGACTCCGCACCAAAGGATATCGTCATGCCATTTACTCGGGCTTTTCCACGGCTGTACTTTCCAATCTAATTGGCGACATCCTTGAAACCCGCAAAGATCTGACCGGTCTCTATCACGTATCCAGCGCGCCAATATCAAAATTTGACCTGTTGATGCGCCTGCGGGATGTGCTTGGGTGGACAGATATCTCAATTGACCCTGACGACCAATTTTATTGTGACCGCAGTTTGGTGGGCACGCGTTTTAGCGCTGCAACTGGCTGGATGTCACCCAGTTGGGACGATATGATCGCTGGACTGGCGGCTGAATGGCCAATCTATGAAAGATGGAATAAAAAACAATAATTTTGGGAAAATTGATATCATGAAAATACTTACCATTTTAGGGACTCGTCCGGAAATTATCAGATTAAGCCGTATCATCGAAAAGTTGGATTCCACTTGCAAACAAGTGTTGGTCCATACAGGCCAAAATTATGATGTAAATCTTAATGATGTTTTTTTTCAGCAATTGGGTGTGCGAGCGCCTGATTATTACCTGAATGCGAAAGGCGGCTTGGGACAACAAATTGGCACGATCCTGGCGGAGACAGAAAAGGTTCTGTTGGATGAAAAACCGGATAAATTACTTATACTCGGAGATACAAACAGCGCGTTGTCTGCGATCATTGCCAAGCGGTATGGCATTCCTGTTTATCATATGGAGGCTGGTAATCGTTGTTACGATGATCGCGTCCCGGAGGAGGTTAACCGAAGAATCATTGACCATAGCAGTGACCTTCTGATGCCATACACCGAACGCAGCCGCCAGAACCTGCTCCGTGAGGGTATCCCCGGACAACGAATTTATGTGACCGGGAATCCCATCCTGGAAGTTATTCAGCACTATGATGCCCAGACCAGGGACTCGGGAATTCTGAATGAATTGGAGTTGGAATCTGGAAGATATTTTCTGGTGACCATGCACCGGGCGGAAAATGTGGATATCGAGGAGAGATTGCGGGAACTTGCGTCCGCATTAAACCAACTTCAACATGACTACAATATTCCGATCATTGTCAGTACCCATCCGCGCACACGGGCACGATTGGAAAGTTTTAATGTTGTAAACGATAATTCCCAGGTCCGATTTTTAAATCCATTCGGCTTTTTTGATTTCATTCAGTTGGAGAAAAATGCCTTCTGTGTGTTGAGCGATAGTGGTACGGTCCAGGAGGAATGCGCGATCTTCAAGGTTGCCAATGTCACTCTGCGGGACGTCACGGAAAGGCCTGAGACCATTGAATGCGGCAGTAATATTTTAAGCGGAGTGAAATCTGAAAGTATTAACCGCTGTGTGAATATTGTGCTCAGCCAAAAAGCCAAATGGAATACTCCTCCCGAATATCTGGTCGAAACTGTAAGCGATACAGTGATAAAGATCATGCACGGATATTTATGGCGTTAATGGTCTCTTCTTTAAGTTCGGTTATTACATACTTGCCTTACGTAAAATGTCCCGAAGGTTTTTTCGAAGAACCTTGTTCAGCCGATTAAACCTTCGGGACGGTGCGTAACATCTGCTACTAAAAGTAATCAAAAAATGAAACCCATCCCTGTAAAAAAAATCGAGGTTTCAATTGTCATTCCCACCTATAACCATGCCAGTCTTTTAGGTGAGGCATTGGAAAGTGTCTTTGCCCAAACCTATCAGGATTTTGAGATCATTGTTGTAGATGACGACTCCACTGACGATACAGCCGGCGTTTTACGCCCTCTGGTGGAGCAGGGTTTGATCCGCTACATCCACCAGCAAAAACAGGGAGTATCGACGGCAAGAAACCGTGGAATTGCTGAAGCAAATGGACGGTATATAGCCTTTTTGGATTCCGATGATTTGTTTGAGCCTGCAAAACTCGATATTCAGGTTAAGTATCTACAGGATCATCCGGAAGCCGGGTTGGTGCAATCAGGATTTACAAAGTTTGATAATAGCGGACAGGACCTGGGATACAGGGATACCTCCTGGTTTTCCGGCAGGATTTATCCTCAGATTTTATTGTATTGGACGACTTTGATGGCAGTGGATACGGTGTTGGTTTCAAAAACCGTTTTCGATGCCATTGGTCTTTTTGATACAACATTGAGTATGGGCGAAGATTTGGATTTGTGGCGGCGCATCGCTCGTGAATATCCGTTTGGATTTATCAATAAGAGCCTGGCTCGTGTCCGCGTCCATGCGGGGAACACCTCTGGTGATAAGTTGAGGGCAACGCAGGGGTTGTTGATGTATCTTGAGAAGGCGTTTAAAGATGACCCCGGACTTTCAAGGCAATTTAGAAAACGCGCTTTTTCAAGACTGTTCAGCACAATGGCTTATAATTTGTTGAGCGAAAATGGCGGCGAGGCTTTGCAAGCCGCGCGCCTGAATGCAAGACGCGCAATTGTAAACGACCCAGGCAACTGGCATGGATATATGGCATACCTCTCAACCTTGTTTGGGAATAACCTCCGTCACGCGCTGATTCGCCGCTGGCGGTCGCTGCGTGCCTTGTTAATGTCCCGAAATCGGTCAACTTGAAAAATCAACCCTGTTTTCAGAATCGATATGAGGGAGGTTTATGAAAATGGAAAACAAGTCGATTCAACCACTATCTATTCTTCTTCTTGGCACGCAAATTGCCACCGGCGGCGCGCAAAAAGTCCTGCTTGACCAGGCTCATTGGTTCCATGCGCGCGGGCATAAAGTGACCGCTGCTTTTTTTTATGACCGGGATGGCTTGCATAAAAAATGGCGGGATGTTTCCCCATTCCCGATTGTCAACTTGAGTAATTTTCGAAAAAAACAGGGGGCGTTTCAAAATGGATTATCCATATTGCAGGGATTATTTTCCCTCTGGCGGCTGCTTCGCCGTGAAAAATTTGATGTGATCGAAACTTTCACGCATGACAGCAACATACTAGCCCTCCCAATTGCCTGGCTCGCGCGCGTTCCCGTGCGTATTGCAACTCATCACGGCGTGATCGAAGATATTCCGCGCTGGCGTGAATGCCTCCATGCCTGGATGGTGAATCACAATATCGCTCATATACTTGTGACTGTGTCTGAAAAGACCCGTCAGCTTGCATTGGCGGAAGGTGTGAAATCTGCGCGTATTTCCGTGATCCAGAACGGGATTGCACCGGTGCCTTTCGAAGGCGAGCACAGGCTTGAGGTCCGCAATGAGGCGGGTATCGGGGCGGATGATCCATTTCTACTTTCCGTCGGTCGCCTTGTCCCCGTGAAGGCGCATGAGGTTTTGGTATCTGCAATGCCCGCAGTATTGAAGGAATTTCCAAATGCGAAGGTCGGCATCTGCGGCGATGGGGTGTTGCGCGGAGAACTTGAAGATCAAATCAAGTCTCTTGGGTTGGAAGGTTCGGTAAAGTTATTTGGGGAGCAGAATAATGTTGCAAAATTTCTTTTCAGCGCGGATGTGTTTGTTCTGCCGTCCCGTTCAGAGGGGCTGCCGATGGCTTTGCTTGAAGCAATGAGCGCAGGGCTGCCGATCATTGCCACCAGATTGGAAGGCGTGGGTGAAGTTGTGTTGGAAGGGGTGCATGGCTTGTTTGCGCCTGTAGATAACGCTGATGGTTTGGCTCATGTTATATTACAATTGTTGCGCGACCCATCCATGCGTGTGCGCATGGGGCAAGCGGCAAAACAGCGTGTGAATGAGATATACTCAGCCGACCGCATGGGCGAACAATACCTGACTCTTATGCTTATGTTACTAAGATCAAAGGTCTCCTGACCTTAAATTTTAGATGATTGGAAGAACAGAATTCTACAATATGAAATCCGCCTTGAACTATAGTAAAAAAATTCTACTTGTGAGCGGCCTTGCGTGGGTGTTGTGGGGCGCAGTAAGTGAGTTTTATCAAATTGCATGGGGCACGGGTGAATGGGTCGGGGAATTCTCGCGCACATGGGCAGTGTTGTATTATGCTTTTATCTTCCTGTGCATTATGCTCTTTGTACTTTTTTTCCTGCTTGCCTGGAAGCGGGAATTATTGGCGATATACATTGACCGATTCGTTGCGTTGCGCAGAAGTTTGGGAAATTTTCGCTGGGCGCTCTGGCTTATTGTTTTTATTGCGCCAGTTTGGCTTTTTCAATTTACAGTTTGGGGAATTGTTCTGCAAAAATTCTACATCCGCATTCTTGTTTGGATAATTGTTGTCTGTCTGCTTGCAATTCTTGCCTCGGATGATGACAGCCTTGCCGGCTGGCGGCAGTTTTTATCCGTGTTTATCCTTACATCAAGCCTGTTCTCTGTCGCCGCCTCTTTAAATTTGGTCAACAATTACCCGTTTTCACAGGGATGGTCTGAGGGGAACCGTTTATGGGATTATTCTGTTTTGTTCGGCCGCAATCGGTATAACTATCCGCTGGAAAAGGACATCCCGGTTTATCTTGATTTTGGCCGCCAATTTATTGGGGGATTGCCGTTTTTGATTCCCGGTATCACAATCAGCGTGGCAAGAACGTGGGTGGGGCTGACCCAGATCCTTCCATATTTTCTGCTTGGGTTTGCCTTGTTTCGGATTGCCTCCAAAGATAAGCTTTCATGGTTTCTTCTCACGCTATGGACATTCCTGTTTCTCAAACAGGGTCCCATTCATCCGCCGCTTATCATTTGCGCAGCCCTGATTGCATTGGCTTGGCGGTCGCGGTTGTGGCTTGCCATTCCTCTGGTTATTGGCGCGGGATATTTTGCGCAGGCAAGCCGGTTTACATGGATACTTGCCCCAGGTGTTTGGATTTTTATGCTGGAAGTTGCATCCGCTTCTTTTTCGGAACGAAAGCCTGTTGCGCCGATTTTGAAACGCGCCACCCTTTTGGTTGTTCTGGGAATTTTTGGCGGAGTATTTTTGTCTGGCGTAATATCAAGGTCTCAGAATTTGATACAGCAGGAGTTTTACCCTGTGGAAGTGTCTGCGCCGACGGTTACACCCACTCCCCAGGTTGCACAAGAGGCAGCTCCTGCGCCAGTTGCCGCAAATGAACCGGAAAATTCCTACCCTCCCATTGTTAATTTTTTCATAGATAAGTTAACTTTTCAGCCGCTCCTTTGGTATCGTTTGCTGCCCAATTCCACATATGGAACTGGTATCCTGTTTGCGCTTCTCCTTGCGGTGGGACCGCTGGTGATTGTTCTGTTTTCCTTAATGGCAAATAATATCTGGCAAATCACCCGTTTGCAAAAACTTTTACTGGCGCTCATTTTGCTGGCATTTCTGGTTGTCGGTTTGGTGGTGAGTACAAAGATTGGCGGGGGCGGCGATCTTCATAATATGGATATGTTCCTGATCAGCCTGCTATTTGTAGGCGCTATTGCCTGGGACAGTGGGGCGGGTGACTGGCTTCTTAATGAATCCATTGTTCCCGCCTTGATCAAGGGACTGATTGTCCTGTCACTTGTGAACTCTGCCATCTGGCAGCTTCAGGAAATTCGTCCTTTTGATTTTGCCAAAGATGCAAATTGGATTAAAACGCTTGTAGATGTGCAGAGTGAAAGGGATTTGGATATGCTGCCATTGCAGGAGGATGTTGATGCCGCCCTGCAAATCATTCAGGAAGAAGTGGATGCCGCCCAGCTTCATGGGGAAGTCCTTTTTATGGATCAACGCCAATTGCTTACCTTTGGTAATATTTCAGGCGTTGTCCTTGTTCCTGAATACGAGAAGAAGTGGATGATGGATGAGGCGTTGAGTGAAAAAATATCTTATTTTGAACCCTTCTATGCCGATCTTGCTGCACGTCGTTTTTCATTGATTGTTTCGGAACCCCTGCATACTCCCATTAAGGATAGTTCGTTTCAATTTGGTGAGGAAAACAATGCTTGGGTGAAATGGGTGTCCAGTCCGGTCTTATGTTACTACGAGGAGAAAGAGACCCTGAAAGAAGTGGGAGTGCAGTTGCTGGTTCCTAAAAATGAGCCGGTGGATTGTTCCACACAATTGCCATAAGGAAATTGCCAGTGAATATAAAATATCTTGTGCTTCGCGTTATACGCCACTTCATGCCTGAATCTGTGGCGCGTTTTCTCTTGAAACGTAGATGGATCATTCGCCCTGGTTTGGAGTCGAGCGACCCATTTGCCGCAGTGGAGCAGTATATTAAGGGACTGTCTGCTTATGGCAAATCCATTAATGGCAGGCGTGTGCTCGTTTTTGGCTACGGTGGGCGTTTTGCTGTAGGCGTGGAACTGCTCCGCAAGGGCGCGGCGCATGTAGTGCTTTGCGATCACTTTGTGTTGCTGGATAAAGAGCGTAATCTGGAACTGCTCCCTGATTACGCCGAATATCTCTTCGCTGAAAATGATGACGTGAAACCGCGCTCCGAGTTTATTACCCTGCTGCATGGGGATATCCGCGAAGCCTCGATCCAGAGTCAAATTTCAGAAGTGGATTATGTCCTCAGTACATCGGTATATGAGCATTTGGATGATGTAGACGGCATTACGCGTGCCCTTGCAAAGTTGACATCGTCGCAGGGCGCCCATCTGCATTTTGTGGACTTGCGCGATCATTTTTTCAAGCATCCATTTGAAATGCTTACGTTTTCAGAACACGTATGGAGGAATTTCCTCAACCCAACAAGTAATCTCAACCGCTTTCGCCTGACCAATTATCGGGAAATATTCGATGCGTATTTTCAAAAGGTGGATATCACTGTTTTGAATCGGCAGGAGAATGAATTCCGCGCCGCACGTTCGCGCATCCGTCAGGAATTTCTTACGGGAGATGAAGCCGCGGATTCAGTGACCTTAATCCATGCTTTTGCAGAATTTCCAAAGGGTCGGTGAGTTTTTATTGCGGCACATTGTTTCGGAGACGCCCACATGATGCGACAGAAAATAACCAACTTTGTGTTCCGAAAGGAAACACTGCTTCCCGCATTTATTTTTCTACTTTTCCTAGCGGTTTCCATACCGGGTGTGAAGTGGGGCGTGCCTGCGCTCTGGAATCCGGACGAAGTGGTCTGGCGCGTGGACAGCGCATTGCGCGGTGAAATCATCTTTGATGAGACGGAACCTGATTTTAATTATCCATCGCTTCCAAAATATGTGATGTATGGCGTGGGCAGGATTGTTTATGGAATGGGATACTCGCGCTCCATCTTCTTTATTGCTGCGCGGCTGGTGTCTGCTTTGCTCGGAGCCATGAGCGGGGTTCTGATTTATTATCTGGCGCGTACGATCGGCGCAAATATGACGATCTCTGCGCTGGCTGGCTTGCTTTATGTCGCAAGCAGCATAGCGGCGGCAAATGCACGGTTCGCGCACAACGACCTCTATCTGCAATTTTTTTCCGTTCTCTGTGTTTATTTTGCAATAAAGTATCAACTTACTCAGGCAAGACTTTGGATCTATGGTTCATTCTTTGCTGTGGGACTTGCCGCCTCCAGTAAATACACGGGCGGAAGCCTTTTGCTTGTGCCGTTATTTGTCCTGATCGTAATGAATTGGAGTGACCTGCGAAAGAACTGGATTCAATCTATTGCTATGTTGTTATTTGGCGGTGTGCTCAGCTTTGCAGGATATGTCCTTGGGACGCCCAAGTCCATATATTTTTTGACTTACTTTAAAAATGTTATTCCTGCGCTGCAGCGTTTTGCAGTATATGGGAAAAATTCCGGCGCTCCCATTGGATTGTATGGTCAATGGGCGGTGTTTGAGAGCGCTGTGGGTATATTTATCTATTATCTTTTTATCCTTTGTTTTATCTGGTTTGTGGTCAAGTTGATATTGTGGCGATTTGGGAAGGCAAAACTTGATCAGAAGCAGGCGCAGGCGATCCTCATTTTGATCGTTACCGTCATTATCTTTGATTTGCCATTTTTAGTGTCAGTAAATTATGTGATGCGTTTTTTTATTCCATTTGTGCCACCTTTATCAATTCTTGGCGCGCTGTTTGTGAAGGAAATTATCGATCTGGCAAAGAATAAAGGCTGGAACTTCGTGCCGGTAATCGTGATAACTGTGCTTGTGGCAGGCATCTCTTATTCGATGCTGCGTTTGGTGAGCATAGCTTTGCTTTTTACGAACGACGCGCGCATACCCGCGAGTGAATATATTGCATCGCTTCGCGGATATAAGACAACTGTTGAGTACACTTTGTATCCGCCGATTGTAAATAAGAAGCAGTTCTATGGGGCGGCGCGCAACTATCCGATCTTTTTCCTTAAGTACCCCAATGAAGTCATGCCCACGGGTGGAAAGGTTAAATACAATCAGGGCGAACAGGGGCTGATGGAACGCGAAGTGGATTATTTGGTAATAGATTCTTTTACGTATGAAAGATTTTATAGTGACCCCATCTGCGCGACAAATCCGGTGGAGTGCGATTTTTTCAAGAGACTACTTGCGGGTAAAGTGACCACATTCCGTTTGGTAAAGGACTTTACTTATACTTTGCCGCCCTATTTGCCCGGTGTAACTGTTCTGACCGTTAATCCTGGCATACGCATTTATGAACGGGTTCATTAAATATTCTGTGGGACGATTTACTGGATGCGATAGTTCAATTTTGCCTTTGAAATAAATCCATGAGTTGATGCGAAACATCAATTAATTTGAGTTTCGAGATTTATCGGAGCGTTTTATGTCTGTTTCATCAGGCTGGTCTGTTCAAAATAAATGGAGCGCCGTTTTTGGCGTATGGGTTTTGCACGGGGTGATTGCCTTATGGCAGTTTGTCATTTTGCCTGCTGATAAAGGCAGTTTCTTTTTGGGGTTGTCTTTCCAGCGGACGTTGATGAGCGGAGTGTTGTTCTTTTGGGTTATTTTCAATGTCGTTTTAATCATTGCAATGACCCGAATGCCCATATGGTCTGGCAGGTTGCAGGAATTTCTTAAAAAAACAACCGTGAGAGACGGCGCTTTGATCATCGCATTCGCGGCGGTAATTTTACGGTTTTTCTCGAATACAGTTTTGGGTCTGCTTCAGCAATCGGGGAACTTTAGTTATGTCACTTACGCCGAACGTCTCTCCCCGATCCTCAACTTGATGACTTATGTTTCCCTTGAAATTATCTTGATCGTTTTGTTTTTTAATGTCCGTGATTTGGGCATTTGTAAAAAGATACCCAATAAATTCTTTGGAAGAATACTGATCGTTTTGGCTGTGTTGGGGCTTGTCAGCCTTTTTATTTCCCTTACCGACCTGGGGATAGCGTCAACTTATAAAGGTGACTGGGCTCGCGGATTGCCCGCTGTCCCTTTGTTGGAGTGGCAGATCATTCTGGCTTGTCTGTTTTGCTTTGGGATGATTATTTTCGAGACCAGCGGAAAAATAGTTAAATTCCGCCGGTTGGATTTGTGGATTTCTTTGGCGGTATGGCTGCTGACAGTTGTCTTTTGGCTTGGACAGCCCATCGTGCCAAATCCATCGGCGCTGGAACCGATGGAGCCAAATTATGAAACATACCCATTTATTGACGCCCAGATGTATGATGGATATGCCCAATCCATATTGATCGGGGATGGGTTGAGGTCCAACGAGATTCCCCAGCGTCCCATTTACATTGTTTTTCTCGCATTTTTGCATGTGTTGGTCGGACAGGATTATGACCATGTGATCCTTGCCCAGTCGCTGTTCCTGGCCTTGTTCCCCGTATTGCTATATCTGTTCGGCGCCGAATTCTTTGGGCGACCTGTGGGAATATCCATTGCTTTGCTGGCGGTATTGCGCGACTATACCTCGAATATCGTCTCTCCGTATACTGGTAATCTCAGCTACTCCAAGTTGTATCTCTCTGAGATACCCACTGCCATGTTGTTGATACTGTTCCTGCTGGTTGGATTGCGTTGGATAAAATTTAGTTTTCCCGTTTTTTTGGGATTATTAATGGGCGGGGTATTGGGGACAGCCATGTTAATTCGCACGCAGGTCATGGTGGCGTTGCCTGTGATTCTCTTTTTTGCTTTTGTTGCCCATCCTAAAAAGATAACGCCAATAATAAAAGGCGCGCTGCTTGCGACTCTTGGCGTTGTTTTGGTTGTTAGTCCATGGTTATGGCGGAATTGGCAAATTACCGGCGAGTTGATGTTTGACAACCCTGCATCTCAAACAATGAATCTTACCCTGCGTTATAGCAGATTGAATGGAGTTGATGTTAATGATGATATTTTGCCTTTGCCCGGAGAAGCCAACTCTGATTACAACGACAGATTGCTTGAGATCGCAGGTGATGCGATTTCAAGCAATCCCTGGGGGGCGCTAAAGGGAATTACCAATTCTTTTCTAAACCATGGCGTGAACAATATTTTATTGTTTCCATTACGGAACGAGCTGAAGGATTTTGGCGAACTCTGGATTCCCACACAGGCTTTTTGGGAAAGATGGGAAGGCAGGCCGAATTTATCCCAGGGGATATTGCTGGGATTTTATGTTTTTCTCTTTGGGCTGGGATTAACCACTGCGTGGCAAAGAAACGGCTGGTTGGGTTTTCTGCCTCTGGCGCTTAATCTTGTCTATAATTTGTGGACATCCCTGGCGCTGCTTTCGGGGCAAAGATTTTTACTGGCGATGGATTGGTCTGTTTATTTGTATTACATGATCGGTATTTTTGCTTTGTTGAGTGCGTTTATGTTCACGCTTGAAAATGGACGTTCGATGATCGTCAAATGGTATGAGGCGAATGCCGCCTTGTTTATCCAGCATGTTGATCACAAAAAAACAAAGCAATATATTTTTGCCAGCGTATTGTTCTTCGGGATTGGGCTTTCGATTCTGCTGAGTGAAAGAATATTTCCAGAGAGATACCCTGTGGTAAGTCAGGATGTTATTTTGAATAAAGTGTTGTCTGCCCCGGCTTTGGGGCAAACGAATGTTGATTCCGCGTGTTTTCAAAAAATTATCGGCGAAAACCATTTGAGTCTTGCGGAGGGGCGCACGTTGTATCCCCGCTATTATGCGGCTGGCACCGGTGAGTTTTTTACGGATGCGGTTGGCTACAAAACCGTGAATGAGTCCAGACTGGTGTTTGAAATGGTTGGGCAGATAAACACCCGTATTGTTTTTCCGATCACGGAGATGCCGGAGTTCTTTCCGAATGCGTCGGATGTAACTTTGGGCTTTGATGCCAGTAACAGGAATTGGTTTGTTTTGGTTGCGCAGGGAGATACACAAAAACTGTATTTGTCTGATCTGTTCGATCCTTTAGTTTGTGAATAATATGATTTGGGCGCGTTTCAAATGAGTTGAAGGAAGTAACGTCCCGAAGGCTTTCTTGAGAAATTTGGTTATTTTGGCCAACCTTCGGGACGGTTTCAACCGAAATGAAACACACCCATCTGATTTAAGCGGTAAAAAAAGCACGCCGGATCCTGGTTGAAGGATGGCGTGCTTTTTTTCATGCGTGACAGATGAAAGGTTAAACAAATTTGATTCTGCGTGCCGCGAAAGCGACCATTCTTAGCAGCAATAAACCATGCTTCCAGCGTGAGATGTTGGTCGTGCCGTAGGTGCGGTCGCGGTAGCGGATGGGCAGATCAACGATTTTGAGATTGAGTTTTGCCGCACCGAAGATCAGGTCGTAATCTCCGAAGGGGTCGAAATCGCCAAAGTAGGAGCGGTTGGCGGCAACTTGTTCATAATCTTTGCGCCAAAGGACTTTTGTGCCGCACAGCGTATCTTTGATGGGCTGCCCCAGCAGCCACGAGAATGCCATGCTGAATAATTTATTGCCGATGAAGTTCAGCGTGCGCATGGCTTCCTTTTCCATTGGATAGACCAGCCGTACACCGTTGATGAATTCGCCCTTGCCTGAGACGATGGCATCGTAGAAACGCGGCAGGTCTTCGGGCGGGACGGTGAGGTCTGCGTCGAGGATCATGAGGATGTCGCCGGTGGCTTTCTCGAAGCCGAGTCGAATTGCGTCCGCTTTGCCAATGCCCGGTTGACGGAAGAGCAGGCTCGGGGTCGCAGGGTGAAGCGGAATTTCATCCGCAATTGTTTCGTAGGTGTTGTCGCGTGAATGTCCTTCGACGAAGACGATCTCCGTCCCGCTCCCCATTTTTGGCACACGTTCAAAGATCGCCTTGACATTGCCCGCTTCGTTGCGCGCGGCGATGACCACAGAGACACTGGGCATTTTTGCAGGCTGCGGCTCGGGGCGCGCGATGACAAAATTCGATAGGGCGAATGCGCGGAAAGGCCAAAGTTTGACAAGGTAGCGATTCGCCAGCCCACCGAGCGGCAGCGGCCACAAGACTTCTTGTGTGGTGCGGATGCTCTCGAAACCTGAAAGATGCAGCATGTTATCAATATCTTCGGGGGTCAGCCAGTTTTGATCGAGCATGGGCACAGCAAGGTTGAGAGATTGTGCAAGGGTCAGGGGCAACTGCCAGAGGTGGCTGTAGAAGTTGATGATGATGCGGGTGCGCGGCGTGCATAGTTTGCGGACTTGATCGAAAACCAACTGCACATCCCATAGGTCGTTGACGGTATCCGACAGGATGATGACATCGAACTCGCCTTCGATTTCTGAAAGATCGTGTGCGTCCATCAGGTGATATTCAAGTTCCGGGTGACGTTGTTTTGCCCTTGCGATCATTTCAGCCGAAAAATCAACGCCGACGCCGTGCGCGGGTTTCAAGTTCGCAAGCAGGTCGCCCATGCCGCAGCCGATTTCCAGCACGCGTTGATTTGGGCTGACTAGATATTGATAGATCTCGGTTAAGCGGCGGTGATACCATCCGCCCATGCCGTTCCAGTGATCGCGTTTTTGGGCGATGGCATTCCATTGATTTTGTCGCGTTTGATGATAGGCTTCCATATGATTCCTTTGTTTTTTGTTGTTACGATTATAATGCTGAATAATTTTGGCTTTTGAAGTCATCTCTGGATTTTTCAGTATTTGTATCGAAACTTGAATTTTGATGCTGATCCATTTCTGGAGAAATCAGACGATCAGGTGTGTTATGCAAAAAAAAATACCGTCTCCGACACGCAGCGGTTCATTCGAAGTGATGGCCGCGACAGGCTGGTTGGGACTGTTGGTTTTGGGGATATTATCCAATCCTTTATTTTCCTACCCGGGGCGTGATGGCGGGATTTTTCTATATATTGGCTCGCTGATTCTGAAAGGCAAAATTCCGTATCTGGATGTATGGGAAAATAAAGGTCCGCTTGTTTTTTATATTAATGCGCTCGGACTATTTTTGACCAACGGTTCCCGCTGGGGAGTTTGGCTGCTTGAATTCCTTTTCTTTCTTTGCGCTGGGTGGATTGGCTACACTCTAATCAAGCGCATCATGGGTATCATCCCCGCTTTGCTTGGGACATTTATCTTTATCACCGCGGCGGGAAACGTGCTACAAGGCGGAAATTTCTCCGAGGAATATTCCCTGCTGTTTAGTTTTGTTGCAGTATTCTTTTATTTGAAAAGCCTGGAACAACCGGATAATAAGTTTTACGGTCTGTTGATCGGGGTTTCATTGGGCGCCAATATCCTGCTTCGACCGAATAATATCAGTATGCAGGTTGCGGCGGCGGGGGCGTATTTTATCCTGACCATTGTTTCCAGAGACTGGCGTTTGCTTCTTCAAAGAGCAATTCTGATCGCAGTCGGCGCGGTTGCCGTGCTGGCTCCGGTCATTTTTTATTTTACCCTGCAAAATGCGCTGGCGGAAATGGTCAATGTTGTGCTTGTTTTTAATGCCCAATACAGCCAAGGTGGCGGACTTTCACGAATTTTGGGCGGACTGTTGAGCGCATCCGCTTCAATTGGCTGGATATTTGTGATTGGTGCACTGCTTGGGTATGGACTGTCCCTGTGGCTGATCTTTAAGCGCGAAGCGTTTAATTCCACGTTGGGCAAATTCCTTTTGATTTTGATCATCGGCTGGCCGGTTGAGGCGGTGCTGAGTTCACTTTCGGGACGAAACTATCCACATTATTTTCTTGGATGGTCGCCTTATTTGGGATTGTTGTGCGCTTATGCCGCGCATGTGTTGTTGACCCGATTTATCCCCCGTGCTGAAAAATACGTGATCGCCTGCGCGTTGATTTTATTCGCAGTTACCCTGCCCGGCAAAATCAATGTCTGGAAGGATTACGACGCTGTGCTTGCCCATTTGCG
Organism: Herpetosiphon sp.; assembly: GCA_020717985.1. Classification (GTDB taxonomy): domain Bacteria; phylum Chloroflexota; class Anaerolineae; order Anaerolineales; family Villigracilaceae; genus Villigracilis. The sequence continues at coordinate 26,724 of DYDH01000041.1, forward strand.
GACATCGCCCAAAGTGGGATTGGATTATCGTGACGCAGTTGCTGTGTATATTCGGGAGAATACCTCGCCTCAGGACGAAGTGTTTGTCTGGGGCTTTCGTCCGGTGATCAACTTTGCGTCTGACAGGGAATCTCCGGCATCCTTCCTGCCCTATCCGCTGATTCATGTGGATACTCCTCTCGG
>DYDH01000261.1 GCA_020717985.1 Herpetosiphon sp.
GCGATGGCCGCGCCTTCCTGCGGGTCTGTGCCTGAACCAAGTTCATCGAAGATCACCAGCGAACGGTTATCTATCTTCTTCAAGATGCGGATGATGTTCGTGATATGTCCGCCGAAAGTGGAAAGCGACTGCTCGATGGATTGCTCATCGCCAATATCCGCCCAGACCGAATGGAAGCACGGCAGTTCCGATCCGCTTTGCGCGGGGATGTGAAGTCCGCTTTGCGCCATCAATGCCAGCAAGCCGACTGTTTTGAGCGAAACCGTTTTGCCGCCCGTGTTGGGTCCCGTGATGACAATCGCTTGCGTGCCGGGCGCGGGGTCAACATCAACAGGGACAACGTTATTTGGGTCAAGGAGCGGGTGGCGGGCATGGAGGAGTTTCAAGTCGAAGGTCGAAGGTCGAAGGTCATTTGACTTTTGACTTTTGACCTTCGACGGGTTTTGAAGTTCTGGCTCACTCGCGTGCAGTTCTTCCGCGTACTTCGCTTTTGCAAACGCGAGGTCGAGGACTGCGAGATTTTCCACGCCATACTTTAATTCTGTTGCGTGTTCGCCCACTTGTTTGGATACTTCCGCGAGGATGCGGCGTTCTTCGTCACGCTCGGCAAGCTGCAACTCGCGGATCTGGTTGTTGGCTTCCACGACCGGCAGCGGCTCGACGAATAACGTCGCTCCGCTGGAAGATTGGTCATGGATGATGGATTTTATTTTGCCTTTGAATTCGGCGCGCAGGGGAATCACATAACGTCCATCGCGTTGGGTGACGATTGGCTCCTGCAACATCGCAACAGTTTTGGTGTCGGTCACATATTTTTGCAGGCGGCTCATCAAACGGTCTTGCGCCACGCGCAGGTTACGGCGAAGATCGCCAAGTTTTGGAGAAGCAGAATCCAATACCTCGCCGCGATCTGAAAGGATGCGCGAGATCGAGTCCACCAGTCCGTGTGAATCGGGCAGTCCAAGCGCGATCTGTGTCAGGCGCGGATATTCTTCTGTGCGTTTTTCAAAGGCCTTCTTGAGTTCACGGCACGAGATCAGTGTGGACTTAATATCCAGCAGGGCATGCGGGTCGAGAACGCCGCTGCGCGCGGCAAGGTCAGCATGGACACGGATGTCATGCGCGCCGCCGATGCCTGTGCTTTGCATCGAAAGCAGTTTGCGCGCTTCGGTGGTTTCCGCGATGCGGGCGATTGCCAGCTCAAATGAAGAGGTCGGTTCGAGATCGCGCGCCAAATCCATTGATGCGGAGAAATCACAGAAGCCCGCGAGCCGGTCGAGTATCTTTGGGTATTCGAGTACGTTGAGTGTCTTGCTGTCCATAGTCTGCGATTATACTTTGGAGTCAGACAGCTTGCTGTCTGAGCATACAAACGGACAGCAAGCTGTCCGACTCCAGAGGAGGTAGTCATGAAACTAAAAAATAAAACAGCTATCATCACCGGTGGTACAAGCGGAATTGGAAAAGCCACGGCATTGTTGTTTGCCGAAGAGGGCGCGAATCTCGTCATCACGGGCAGACGGTCAGAGTTGGGAAAAGCTGTCGAAGCAGAATGCAAGCAGCAGGGAGTCGGATGCGTGTTTGTGGAGGCAGATCACACGAAGCAGGAAGACTGTCAAAGAGTGGTGGATGTCGCGCTTAAGGAATTCGGTCAGATCGATATTTTGTTCAACAACGCGGGCATCGTGACCAAAGGGACGGCGGATACTACCTCTGAGGATGTGTGGCGCGATACGTTCGAAATCAACGTGACAGCGGTCTGGCGCATGTGTAAACTGGTCATCCCTCAGATGAAAAAACAGGGCAAGGGCGTGATCGTGAACAACGGATCGGATTGGTCGGTGGTGGCGGGGAAGAATGCGTTTCCATACATCATGAGCAAGGGCGCGGTGGGCATGATGACGAAGGCGATGGCGCTCGATTATGCGCGGGAGGGAATCCGCGTGAATGCGGTTTGCCCGGGAGATACCTTCGTGGATCGCTGGATCGAGAAGGGCTATTTCGAAGGCTCAGACCCGGTCACTGTGGAGGAAGCCATAAAAGAATCAAGCGAATATATTCCGATGGGCAGGTTCGGAAAACCGCAGGAAATCGCCAACGCCGTTTTGTTCCTGGCTTCTGATGATTCGACGTTTGTAACCGGTCATTTGCTTTTGGTGGATGGCGGAAACACAGCGCAATGATTCTATAGTTTGAAAGTTATAATCGTTTTTTTATAAAAGGAGATAACATGATCGTTGCATCAGATCTAATGGGCACATTGACCACCGGCTCGCCGTTTTTGGGGTTGGTGGATTGGGTAAAGCACAACCAGAGCAAAGTCCGCGCCAACCTTTACATGGCGGCGATCATGCCGTCGTATGTCCTCGCCAAAAACGGGCTGATTGACTGGCAGGCGTGGGGACAAAAATTAATGGTGAACAGCCTGGCATACATCAAAGACGCAAATCCTGAAAAACTGGCGCAGGCTTCGGAATGGGTGGTGGAACATGATTTCTGGAAGAAACGCCGCACGGATGTGGTGGAGCGGCTGGTCAAACACCGTGAACAGGGCGCAAAGGTTTATATCGCCAGCAGTGTGGTGGAGCCTTTCATCGAGCCGTTCGCAAGACGCATCGGCGCGCAGACCATTGGAACTCCGGTTGAAATTGTGAACGGACGTGTGAAAATGGTCGGCGAGTTGATGGCGAATGAAAAGAAGATTGAGCAAGTTCTCAGCCGCCTCGGCGTTGACCGTGTGGATGTTGCCTACGGCGACACGATCCTGGACATTCCCCTGCTTGTACATGCCGATCATCCCGTGGCGGTCTATCCCGATGCAAAGTTGAAAATTTATGCGCTGAACAAAGGCTGGGAAATCATTGGGGATACGCCGAAGATTGGTTGAGAAAGTAATAGGTAAAAGGTGAGAAGTAAAAAGTCTCGAAGAAAAAATTCCTTCGAGACTTTTTCATCTTTCATCCTCTATCCCTGTCCTTTACCCCGTATTCTTCAACCCCAAAGCGACCTGAGTTTCTAATCGTTCAATAAATCTGCAAGAAAACCAAACAGCCCACCCTCTTCCTCATATTCCTTTTGCGCCTTGTCAAATACATCACTGGAAACCACCCCATTCTGACCATTAATCAGCACTAGATGCTCGCGCCCGTTGAAGGGAAGTTCCGTCATCCACACAGGGAGCAGGTTAAGTTTGAACGACTCGATCATCAAATTGGCGGATGATGTATGTACGATATTTGCATTGTTAATCAGTGCGGGCAAGTCGGTCTTGTATTTTTTATACGCCTGACTGCGCGCATCCAGCGAGGCATCTGCCATAGGTACATCGTAAATTTCGGCGGGCCAACTCGCCAGGAAGCGCGGGTCATACGGCTTGATGGATTGCATATCGAAAGTGGGAATGAGTTTTAGGAAAACAGAAGACGGTTTTTTGGACGCAGGCAGAGGCAAATCATTGACCATGATGGGATATTGATCTGTGATTCGGACAGGTTCTTCCCTGGCCAGTTCCAGTTCCCTGTGCCTAAAACTTTTGCTTCTGGCGTTAACAATTTCGTAGGTGTAATCCACCGCACCGCCTATATCGAATGTCCATAATGGAAGGTAAAGCCCGCGCGGAAGGTCCACTTTTTTCTCAGGCTTGATTCCGTTTCCCTCCACCCAATCAATCAATAATTTTGTGGCGCGCTTCTGGTCGAACGCATGGGGAATGATGCCATCGGGCGCAAGCAGGTTTTTTGTTTTTTCAAGGCTCACCACATGCGGCGAGTCGCAATAGGCGCAGGAGGATGAAATTTGATTCGGAGGCAAAATAAATTCCGCGCCGCAGCCATTGCAATGAAAGACCTGTTCCTGCAATGGCTTGCCATGTCCACGGGCGGTGGCCATGGCAACGATGAAATCCTTTTCCTCGGCTTCCTGTGAGCCCGCGCCGATCACTTGATTGCGCGCGCAATAATCGCAGATAAGTGTCTGACGACCATCGGGCGCAAACGACATGCGCGCTCCGCACTTGGGACACATGAATCTTTGCGCGTCGGACTGGCGTGCCCCTTCAGGTGCGGCGGGTAAATTATCGGGGTTGATGATTTCGTCCGCTTTGAGCTTGCCATCCAAAATCGCCAGCGCACGCCGCGCCCGCGAATGACGCATGTCATGCGAAAGACAGTTTTCCAACGCCTTGCGTTTTTCAACGGGGTCGGTAAGGACCTCTCCCATCCAAAACCATGCCTCAGCCAGTATCTCAAACGTCCGAGTCATGTAAATGGCGCGGTCAAGATAACGGCGGGCGGCTTCCTTGCTCCCAGCCTTTGCTTCGATAATTCCCAAACGGAGAAGGTCTTTTGAATATTCTTCCATGGCGTGATTGTCGGGTTACAAACCCGACCTACTCCTTACGATTGCATCCGTCATCTTTGCCACACGCGCCATTTCCTTCACATCATGCACGCGGATGATGTCCGCGCCGCGGGCGATGCCCACCGCCACAGTTGCGGCTGTGCCTTCCACTCTTTGATCTGCGGGCAGATCAAGCGTAAAACCGATGAACGATTTGCGGGATGTTCCAAGCAGAATTGGATATCCCAACTCGCGGATTTCATCCAGCCGATTGACCAACTCGAGATTATGTTCGCGCGTCTTGCCAAACCCGATGCCTGGGTCCAGAACAATGAGCGAATCAGCGATTTGGGCTTTTGTCGCAATCGCCACGTTTTCGAGTAATTCCCGTTTCACATCTTCAATTAAGTTTTCATACTCCGCGCCGACGTACGCATTGCCAAACTTCTCGCGAACTTCCACACTGGCGGGATTGCTGCGATTGTGCATCAGGATCACAGGCGTTTTATATTTCGCCGCCACCAAAGCCAGCCCATCATCTGCACGAAGTCCCCAGACATCGTTTATGATGTGCGCGCCGGACTTGATTGCCTCTTCAGCGACCTGAGCTTTATACGTATCAACGGATATTAAAGTTTCAGGAAAATTTTTATTCAATGCTTGAATGACGGGAATCACGCGTTCCATCTCTTCATCTGCATTGACAGGCGCGGAACCTGGTCGAGTCGATTCGCCACCCACATCCAAAATATCCGCACCAGAGGCGAGAAAATCCCGCGCCTGATTTACGGCGGCAGTGACGGCATCGCCTTTTGCGATAATGCCATCCCCGGAAAAGCTATCGGGAGTCACATTCAAGATTCCCATGATGTATGTGCGGGAACTCCAGTTGAATGTAAAACTCCCGACCTGCAAGGAAGGTGATTTCATAAGGCTGCTGTAGGTCACGTTTGTAGCGTGACAATGACTGTCACGTTGCAAACGTGACCTACGACTTTATATTTGATCCAGCGAACGACCCAGCCAGGCTTCGGCTTCGTTGATATCGGTAAAAATCTTCATCGCCGAAGCGGAGCCAGCCTCAGCCAGCGCAGCCACATTGAGGATCGCATCCACAATGGATTGATCCGCCACGACCACCGCCACGCGGATGTTTCGCGCCGATGGGTCACTGTTCGCATCCACCGCCATGCGGACGGCTTTTTCGGGAATCTCTTTCACGGCACGCAGGTCGTACAAATTGCGCGTGCGGCGGTCCGCTTCGAGCAAATGCTCCAGCGCGAATTCATGCCAATGGGCAAGTGTCACGTCTGAAAGGTCAGTGAAGGTTAGGGTCATACCGCCATCGCCGCGGCGAATTACGGAATAGCCGACTCCGGGCGTGGGTGTCCAGTTAAGGGGTTTTGATTCAGTCATGGGTTCTCTCCTGTTAATTAAGGTGATTATAACGCAGGCGAAATGGTATTTCATTTTCTTAATCCCGTGCTATAATGCGGTTCTCCGGGCGCTTAGCTCAGTCGGTTAGAGCACCTCGTTTACACCGAGGGGGTCGGGGGTTCGAGTCCCTC
>DYDH01000619.1 GCA_020717985.1 Herpetosiphon sp.
CAAAACCTGATCTCCATCGGAGATGACTTCTGGATCGAAAACGAGGAAGGGAAGAAGGTCTATAAGGTGGATGGCAAAGTGCTGCGCATCCGCAAGACGCTTGTTTTTGAAGATATGAAAGGCAAAAAGTTGTGCCAAATCAAGGAGCGGTTGCTGACGATCAAGGATACGATGGTGATCGAAGATGCGGATGGCAAAGACCTTGCCGTGATCAAAAAGGCGCTTATTGCTCCGCTGCGCGATAAATGGGATGTCAATATCAAGAACGGTCCCGACCTTGATGTGCAGGGCAACATCCTCGACCATGAATACTCGATCAAGCAAGGCTGGAGTAAGGTCGCTGAAATCTCGAAGAAATGGTTCCGCCTGACCGATACCTACGGCGTGGAGATTGACGAGGGTCAGAATGACATCCTTATTTTGGCGATTGCAGTTGCGATTGACATGATGGCGCACGGCGATGACAAGGATAAAAAAGATAAAGAGAAGGACAAAAAGAAAAAATAATTGGCAACAAAAAAGAGTCTCGTTCAAGAGGCTCTTTTTGTTTTGACAAACTACTTTCTTCTCGCCTCCAACGCCTTGACCAGCAACTCCTTCGCCACATTTGGGTCGGCTTTGCCCTTCGTTGCGCGGGCGACTTGTCCCATGAGCCATTGGACGATGGTCTCTTTGCCAGCGAGGAATTGCTCCACTTCCTTTGGATTGTCGTTCAAAACTTTGTCAATGGTTTCTTGAATGAATCCTGTATCTGAAACCTGAGCCAGATTTTTCTCTTTGACAATTTGCGCGGGGTCGCCTCCGTTCTTGAACATTTCGTTGAGCACAACTTTTGCTGCGTTGCCGCTGATGACTTTATCCGTGACCAAATCTACCAGCGCGGCGAAAGATTCGGGCGAGACGTTGACATCTTGAATGTCTGTGCCTGAGTCGTTCAAAATCCGCATGAACTCGCCAGCCATCCACGAGTGGACGGTCTTGGCGGGGCTTTTGGCTTTCGCCGTCACGCGCTCAAAATAATCGGCGAGGGAACGCTCGGTGGTGAGAAAACGCGCATCGGACAGAGAC
>DYDH01000620.1 GCA_020717985.1 Herpetosiphon sp.
TGATTGTGTAAACGATGTCCTTGAGGTTTTGTAAACGATGTCCCTGATGTGTACATAATTAGCTTCTAACAACTGCTTCAAGTTGACTCGCCTATTGTCACGGTTTGTGCTATCGCTTCGCTCTTAGCGCACAAACCGCGCCAATATACGGCTCGCAACTTAAGCAAATGTTAGGTTGACGCTCCGCGCAGAGGGATTAATGACTTATACCGAAAAACATTTAAATCCCGCATTCAATGAACAGTCTTACATTTTTGCATCGCGCTATGCGGAACTTATGAATAAGATAATGCAGGCATCGCAATAACTTAAAAACGAACGAGCAAGAGAATATCTCGAAAGTGGCGTTGGATACTATGGATAGGACCCTTTAATACTCTATACTATCAACTGTCGAATGGAGTCTTTATGAATGAGAATAAGCTTATTCGGTCATGGGCGGAGACCTATGGTTCACGGATCGAAAATCTAGCTCGTCGGATGCTTATGGATGATTCGATGACCCAAGACATTCTCCAGGAGACACTGACCGACGCGTGGAGGGCATGGGGAAGATTCGAAGGTAGAAGCGAAGTTTCAACATGGCTCTACCGGATCGCACTCAACCGGATACTTCGGGAAAAGAAAAACTCCGTCGGGGAGAGGCTGTCGCCCGAGATCTCGAAAGCGCGTCCATAAACCAGGCTCTCGACTTGGATTCTTGGGGTGATCTTCGCCTTGCCGATCCGGTGCGTGAGCTCGCGGAACGCGAAATCGCCGCCGAAATCGGCGAGCGATGCCAATGGTATTATACCTTCCTGCTTACCTACGAACAAAGGGTAGCCTTCATCCTCCGCGAGGTCGTGGGGCTCGAGTACGCCGAGATCGCAACGGTCATAGAAGTCAGCGTGGACGTAGTTCGATCACGTCTGAAACGCGCCAGGGATCGCATACAAAACCATCTAAGGAAGCATTGTTCCCTCGTAGATCCGGCGAATCCATGCCATTGCGAAGACCGTCTCCCCTATGTTCTAGCAAAGTATCCGGCTATTCTCGAGAAGTACAGACGAAATCTTCCC
>DYDH01000621.1 GCA_020717985.1 Herpetosiphon sp.
CGGTCATTGGCTCTCGTACACCCTCGGCGAAGTCGAATCCCTTCCGCTGAATTTGACCGTTGCGGGCGTTTCCACCGTTCTGGCTCTCGCCGCCATTTTTATTTCATGGCTGCTCTACGGGCGGACTCCGCTCCAGGCTGGTCAACCCGACCCGCTCAAGAAGCCGCTCGGATTTTTGTTCTCGGGCATGGAAAACAAATGGTTTGTGGACGAAGGATATTTTGCCGTCATCGTCAATCCGTTCAAGAAGATTTCGCAATTCCTTGCGGACGTAATTGACTGGCGCTTCTGGCACGACTTTGTGCATGATATGGTTATTCTGGGAACTTATAACTGGCTGAGTGAGATTGCGCTCAATCGCTACGCCGACCAAAAAGGCATTGACGCGTTTGCCAACTGGCTCGGCACCGCCACACAATGGATTTCTGAAAACGTCCGCAAGGTGCAGAACGGTTTTGTCCGCTCGTACGCGCTGGCTGTGATGCTGGGCGTTGTCGTTATTTTGGGTTATCTCATATTTAAGTAGTTGAAAGTTGCAGGTTACAGGTTTAAGGTTCAAACCTTCAACTTGTAAACCTTCAACCTGCAACCGCAAGGATTCAACATGGAATTTCTTTTACAACCTCTTACTCTCCTGACTTTCTTCCCGCTCGTGGGCGTGCTTGTGATTCTGTTTATGAATTCCGAAGCCAAGTCCGCCATCCGCTGGGTTGCGATGGGCACAACCCTGATCACGTTTGGGCTTTCGCTTTGGGTGCTGACTTTATTCACCGCGTCCAACCCCGACTTGCAACTTGAAGCCAAATACTCGTGGATTAACGTGGCGGGCTGGAATATTTATTATTATCTTGCCGTGGATGGCTTGAGCATTTTGCTTGTCTTGCTTACTGCTCTCCTCACGCCCATCTCCATCCTCTCCACGTGGACAGCCGTCGAAGACCGCGTCAAAGATTTCATGATCTTCTTCCTCCTCTTGGAAGTCGGCATGATGGGTGTCTTCCTCGCGCAAGACTTGTTCCTGTTCTACATCTT
>DYDH01000042.1:0-12096 GCA_020717985.1 Herpetosiphon sp.
AGGAAAAATCATGATCATTGATTTTATTTATTTGACCTCTTGCATAAGTAGCCACAGAGCACACAGAGACCTTTGAGTAAAACCTCTTAAAACTCTTTTTTCTCTGCGACCTCTGTGGCAAAAAGGACTTTTGCAAGAGGTCTATTGTCCCACAGGTTTGTTTCCATATCGCAATGAGAAATCTGTGAGGTGATTTGCATGATGAAAAAATCAACCTGTTGTTGGGAGAAAAACATGAAAAAGACTTTGGGACTGGATCTTAAGAATGGACAGGGTCTTGTTGAATATGTGTTATTGCTTGCATTGCTTGTCATTGGATTGGTCCTTGTTTTGAGTCTGAGCGGCATTTCCTTATCCGAACTTTATTGCAGCGTTGCAAGCGGCATAGGCGGCGGGAAAGCGTGTAATGAAAAGAAAATATATTGTCAGGATCAATTTGATGGAGACATAAGCGGCTGGCAAACTGTAAGCGGAAGTGCCACAACCGGAAATGGACAGATGTGTTTCTCCAATTATGCGCAAAGCTTGAATCGCTGCTCCACCCAAATGGCGCAATCCGATTATGTCATTAACCTGAATGGCGTCACGCTGACGCAGGGGCATGGCTACGGTGTGTACTTCCGCAGTACCCTTACCAGCAGCGGGCTTAATGGATATATCTTTCAGTATGACCCTGGCGCCGGCAACGCTTTATTGATCCGCCGCTGGATCAACGGGGCGGAAATTATGACGCCCATTGCCAGAGTCCCGATCAACTCAACGATATATAATGTCCCTCATGATTTCAAGATTGTTGTCAAAGGAAGCACATTTACAGTTTTTATGGACGAAGTGCAGGTTATGACCGCCCAGGACAGCACCTATCCAACCGGTGGCGTGGGACTTCGCTCATGGGACAGCACATCTGCCTGCTTCAGCGATTTTAGTATCGGTCAAACACAGTAACAGGAGACACCATGCAACTCGATGATTCACCATCATTTGACCAGTTCAAAAATGGCATGCCCGAAAAATTGCCGGATCCAAGTGAACGCCTCAGGAAATTTCGCATTCTGTTGCTTGTGATTACCCTCATCGTCGCATTGATAGGCTTCTCTCTTGTTCTCAAGAATACCCGTACCCTTGAAAACATCACAGCCACCGGACTTGTCCGCGGCAGGGTGGTGGATGCAAATGGACAACCTTTTCAGGGAAGAATTTTCATTCTTGGTACCGAACTGGCGACGAAGACTGATGCGAACGGAAATTTCGAATTGAGCCGTGTCCCCGCAGGCGAACAGGTACTAATCGTTGCTGACGACCTCATCGGCCGCGACTTCAAGATTCAAGTCGGCATTGCTTCTGAACTGCAAATGGGCGAGATTCGTTTTGAGCCAACCGCAACAGCGCCCCAGTGAAATTTATTGTTGGATGTAAAACCGCCTCCCACTTAACTGAAAGTTGGGAGGCGGTTTGTTGTTACAAAGTGTCCGCAGGGTATAATCTCCGTTATGACTAAATCTCCCCGCCCTCTTGACCCCGAAGCCAAGCCCGATGACCGTGTGGACAATGCGCTTCGTCCTGAAAAACTAAAAGACTTGATCGGGCAGGATCAGGTCAAAGAGAATTTGTCCATTCTGATTGCGGCGGCGCGCAAACGCGGCGAAGCGCTGGATCATGTTCTTTTTTATGGACCTCCTGGTTTGGGGAAGACAACGCTCGCGCATGTGCTCGCGAATGAGATGGAAGTCAACGTCAAAGTGACGGCTGGACCTGTGATCGAACGCGCGGGCGACTTGGCCGCGATCCTCACTAATCTGCGGGCTGGGGATGTGTTATTCATTGACGAAGTTCACCGCCTCGGCAGAGCCGTGGAAGAAGTGCTCTATCCCGCCATGGAAGATTTCGCATTGGACATCGTCATCGGCAAGGGACCTTCCGCCCGCTCCATCCGCTTGAAACTGCCGCGCTTCACCATTGTCGGTGCAACCACCCGTTTGGCGTTGGTCACCGCTCCGTTGCGGGCACGTTTCGGCGCGGTCTATCGTTTGGATTATTACGACCTCAACGCGATGCAGGCTATTGTCACTCGCGCCGCGCGGATGCTAAAAGTGGATGCTGAACAGGAAGGTATCACAGAAATGGCGCGCCGCGCCCGCGGGACTCCGCGTGTGGCATTGCGCTTGTTGCGCCGCGTGCGCGATTTTGCCCAAGTCCGCGCGGATGGGGTCATCACAAAAAAAGTTGCCAAAGAGGCATTGGACTTGTTGCAGGTTGACCCCCTCGGTCTCGATGATGTGGATCGCCGTGTACTAAAAACCATCATCGAAAAATATAACGGCGGACCTGTCGGCTTGAACACCATCGCCGCTTCCATCAGTGAAGAACAAGACACTATCATGGATGTGGTCGAACCGTATCTTTTGCAACTTGGCTTTTTAGATAGAACTCCGCAAGGACGCGTCGCCACCAAATCCGCGTATGAGCATTTGGGATACACCTATACCGAGCAGGGGCAGGCGAGATTGCTTTAGTTGAAAGTCAAAGGTTGAAAGTTGAAGGTCGAAAACCTTTTGATCTTTGATCATTGTTTTGAGGAAAGGATGAATTATGTTACAGGAAGTTGTGATCAAAACAAATGCCAATGAGTTACTAAAACCTTTGTTGGAAGTTGCGATTCAGAATCAATTAAAAGCCTTGCAGCATGGAATTCAGCGCACCAAAGAACGTGTGATTGAGTATGAAAAACGTGCAGGGATGTCTTCAGCCGAGTTTGAGAAAAAATTACAGACTGAAGAAATTGATGAGACGATTGAAACGATAGACTGGAACATGGAACTCGCCGCCCTGCGTTTGCTGGAGGGACAATATCAATCGCTTAGCGAGGCAAAAATTGATTGAACAGTATTTCCAGTCCATGCTGGATCTGCTTGCCGCTTTGCCTTTTGTTGAATCTTCCAATGTTAATCTTGAAAAGCGTGGAGATTTAGCCGGGCTTATTCGCGGCGAAGTTGAATTTCGAGACGGTTCTTCCTTGCTTTTCTTTCGCGAATTGATTGATTTACGTCAGCCGCTTCAAAAGATAATGTACGCCTATCATTACCAAAAAGCAAATGGTGAGTTGATTTTTCGCTATGATAATACTGCTCATCACAGGACAGTTTCCACATTCCCAATTCACAAACACTTAATGGGCGGAGATGTAGCTTCTTCTCAAATTCCTTCTTTGGAACAAGTTTTGCGAGAGATCGAAGAATTTCTTTTTCACGGTAGTCAGGAATAATGGAGAATAATTCCCGTTACCTCATGCTCGCTGGAGTTGCATTGTTCCTCATCGGCGGGGGAATGTATCTTGCCGCGAAATTTGGAATTCCGCTTGGGCGTTTGCCCGGCGACATCCGCATCGAAGGGGAGAATGGTTCGTTTTACTTCCCGATTACCAGTTCAATTTTGGTCTCAGTCATTTTATCCATTCTGTTCAATTTGATCTCGAAATTTTGGAACAAATAAGCCCCCGCATCCTTTCGAACGTGGGGGCATCTTCTTTCAACCTTCAACCTGCAACCTTCAACCTTCCCCCTACAACTCCACACTCGAATGCATGGCGGGATAATGCACATGCTTTACGCGGCTTTCCTTTAACTTTTCCATCAATGGTAGTGCGCCCTTCTCTTCCCCATGCACCAGAAATATGGATTTGGCGCTTTGCTTCACACCTGCCGCGTACTCGACCAGCAGGTCCTGACCCGCATGGGCTGAGAGTCCGCCAACGGTGGCGATTTCGGCCCGGACGTGATAGGTGTCGCCAAATATCTTTATCGTCTTCTCGCGGTCTGCCAATCTGCGTCCCATGGTTTCAGGGGATTGCCATGAGACGATCATGATTGTGTTGCGTTTATCTTCAATCGCCCAGCGGATGTGATACACCACGCGCCCTGTTTCCGCCATGCCTGACGCAGAGAGGATGATCATTGGATCTGTGCGTAAATTCAGCGCCTTCGACTCTTCTAAAGTTTCGACATATCTCAAATACTTGAAATCCAGCGCAGGATGACCCGTTTGGATCAACTCATTCATCTCAGCGTCATAACATTCGGGATGCTCACGGAAAATTTTCGAAGCATTCACCGCCAGCGGACTATCCACAAAGATAGGCACATGCGGCAGGTCGCCGTCTTCATGCATTCTATGCAGGTTGTAAACCAATTCCTGGGTACGTCCCACCGCAAAAGAGGGGATGATCACTTTGCCGTTACGCTTCAACGTCCGCAGGATGATGGCGCGCATCTCAACATACGCCTGTTCAGGATCATTGTGCGGTTTATCCCCGTAGGTGGATTCCATCAACAATATGTCCGCTTCTTTGGGTAAAACAGGGTCACGCAAGATGGGCATATCGCGCCTGCCGATATCACCTGAAAACCACAAATGCCTTTTTTGCCCCTTCTCTTCCATGTGTAGGGAAATCGAAGCAGAGCCAAGGATGTGACCCGCATCATAAAAAGTCGCCGCTACGCCTTTCGCCGCCTCAAAAGGCTCATTGTAATTAAAACTTTTCAACAGCGGTTTGACCTGCTCTGCGTCTTCTTCGGTGTAAAGCGGCTCAACCGGCGGTTCACCGCGCCTGGCATTATGAAAATTTGTACTCTCTGCCTGCCGCTCTTGAATGTGCCCCGAATCCCGCACCATCAAATCGGTCAAGTGTGCTGTGGCTGATGTAGCATAGATCGGCCCGTTGAATCCCTGCTTGACCAAATTGGGCAAATTGCCAGAATGATCAATGTGCGCGTGCGATAATATGACCGCATCAATTTTAGTTACATCAAATGGAAAAGTTTTATTCTTCTCAACGGACTCTTTTCTCCTCCCTTGAAACAATCCGCAATCCAACAACAACTTTGAGCCATTCACTTCCACCAAGTGCATCGAACCAGTCACCGTTTGTGCTGCCCCGTGAAAACTGAGTTTCATAGCTGCCTCCGTGATGTTATGATGCTTCCACTTTTGATTTTAATCCATTATCATTCATTACTCAAATGAAAACCTCAGACTTCGACTATTACCTTCCCGAATTATCCATTGGACAAACCCCCGCCGAGCCGCGAGATTCCTCCCGACTATTGATCCTGCATCGTGATTCTGGAGAGGTGGAACATCGTATCTTCCGCGACCTCAGCCTGATTCTGCACCCGGGCGATTTACTAGTCCTCAACAGGACTCGCGTCATCCCGGCGCGTATCTTCGCCAAAAAAGAAACCGGCGGCCGCGTGGAACTTCTCCTCCTGCGTCGCCGCGACGAATTAACCTGGGAAGCTCTTGTCGGCGGTAAAGGTTTGCGTATTGGCAAAAAAGTCAATGTGGAAAATGGACCGCAGGCCGAAATCCTTGAAATTCTCGAAGGCTCTGAGCGGCTGATAAAATTTTCCGAACCCATCGAGCCGTATTTTTCCAACGTCGGCAATGTTCCGCTTCCACCGTATATTCACGAGAAACTAAACGACCCCGAACGCTACCAAACCGTCTACTCGCGAGATGTCGGCTCCGCCGCCGCGCCCACAGCGGGACTTCATTTCACGCCGCAATTGCTGGATGAATTGAATGCAATGGGTGTCAAGATCGCCTACGTCACTCTGCATGTCGGCTTGGATACTTTCGCGCCTGTCACAGAAGACAACCCCGAAGAACATAAAATCCACACCGAATGGTGCGAACTCCCGCAAGAAACCGCAGACCTAATCAACCAAACCAAACAAAACGGCGGACGAGTGATCGCCGTCGGCACCACCTCCGTCCGCACGCTTGAATCCGCTGCACGCAACACGCAACACGCAACACAAATTACCGCTTTCATCGGACCCACAAACATCTTCATCCTCCCCGGCTATCAATTCCAAATTGTGGATGCGATAATCACGAACTTCCACCTGCCCAAATCCACGCTGATTATGCTGGTCAGCGCCTTTGCCGGGCGCGAGAAAATTTTACAAACCTACGAAACCGCCATCAAAGAGGGCTATCGCTTCTACTCGTTTGGCGACGCGATGTTCATTGCGTAGGTCAATCATCCTCAGAATAAATCACGACCTTGTTTCGTCCGCTCTGTTTTGCTTTGTACATGGCTATGTCTGCCATTGAAAGGATTTTGTCGCTGTCGGTGGCATGGGTCAGGAAGATGGCGATGCCAATCGAGATAGTCAGGCGGATGACCTTGCCGTTGGAGTGGATCTCCAAATCTGCGATGCTCTTTCTAAAATATTCGGCGCGTTGGATGGCGTCGTCCAATCCCACTTCGGGCATGATGACCATGAATTCTTCGCCGCCATAACGGCAGGCGATGTCGCTTGGGCGGGTATGGCTGGCAATGACCTTCGACACGGCGACCAATGCCTGGTCGCCCGCCTGATGTCCGTAGGTGTCGTTGATTTCCTTGAAGTGATCCAAATCCATCAGCAGGAACGCGACGGGATGTTTCTTGCGCAGGGCGCGGCTGAACTCGGCGTCGAGTCTTTCTCGCAGATAGTGGCGGTTGTAAAGTCCCGTCAGCGCGTCGCGGATGGATTGCTCGCGCAGTTTCTCCTGCGTTTCCTGCAATTCCTGCGTGCGCTGTCTGACCCGCTCCTCCAGTTCAAGGTTGATTCTGCGGATACTGTTGAGGCGGAGTTGCACCCCGCTTAGAACGATGAAAATGCCCGTCAATACTGCCAGGGCGCGGAACCACCACGTCCCCCACCAGGGCGGCAGGATTTCGATTTCGAGCAGGGTCGGGGTCTCGTTGGGGATGCCGTCGTTGTTTGTCGCCCGTACCATGAACGTATACGCGCCCGGCGACAGGTTGGTGTAGGTTGCCTCCTGCTTGGAGCGCAATGGCGACCAATCCTTGTCGAAGCCTTCCATCTTGTATTGATAAAGGTTCTTCCTGGAATGCTGGTAACTGAGCGCAGAGAATTTTATCGTGAACACAGACTGGTCATGCGTCAGCGTGATTTTCTTTGTTTTTTCGATGGGCAGCGGCAGGAGTTCGCTCCCCATTGGAACGGTTTCGTTGAATAACTGGAAGTCGGTGAAAACCACACGGGGGAGATAGGGATTGTCGGTGATGGCGGCGGGGTCGAAGAAGGTCAGCCCGTTGGGACCGCCGAAGAAGATTTCCCCGTCGGGTCCGAGGTGGGAACTGGCAATTGTAAACTGGTCCCCCTGCAAGCCGTCGCGGGCGTCGTAATTGCGGACTGCCCCCGTTTCCAACGAAAGGTTGCTGATGCCTTTGCTGGTGCTCAGCCACAGGTCGTTATTTTTCCCGGGTTGAATGCCCACAATCCTGTTGTTCGGCAGACCGTTATCCGTTGTGTAATTCTGCCAGTGCCCCGAGGCAATCTTCAAGCCGCTCAACCCGTTCGACGTGCCAGCCCAGACCATGCCGTTTTCCTCGTCGAGGTAAATGACATGAACCGTGTCGCTGAGGATGCCGTTGGAATTTTCGGGGTCGTTCCGATGATGGGTGAAGGTATCCGTTTTCGGGTCGAGCAGGTCGAGTCCGCCGCGCGCGGTGGCAATCCATACCCGTCCCGATTTTTCGACGGCGATGTCGGCAATCGTATCCTCCGCCAATGAATTGGGGTTTTCGGGGTCGTTGAAATATTCCTTGTCCATTTCACCCGTTTTCGGGTTGAACAAATCCAGCCCAAAGCCAAGTGTGCCGACCCATAGCCTCTCGTTTTCAGCGGAGTCGATTACCGTCAGGAAACTGCTTCCGATCACATTTGGCGCATCGGCTGAATACTTGTATGCCGTAAATTCACCGCTGACAGGATCCATGCGGTTGAGTCCGCCTCCCGAAGTGGCAATCCAGAGGATGCCTTTTTCGTCACGGAAGAGATAATAGATCTTGTCGCTCGAAATGCTGGCGGGATTATTGGCGTCGTTTTTGAAGACGGTCATTTCGCCTGTCTTGCGATTCAGGCGGTTGAGTCCGCCGCCAAAGGTGCCAATCCAGACGGTGCCGTTTTTCTCGGCAAGGGTGCAATAGACGCTGTTGGAACTCAATGAGTTCGGGTCGCCGGGGATGTTGCGATACAATCCGAAGCGCCATAACGTTGGGTAGAGTTTGTTCACGCCTCCGTAGCGGGTGGTAATCCACATGGCGCCGGAGCTGTCTTCGGTCATCCAAAAGGTGTCGTTGTGGCTGATCGTGAAGGGATTGTTGGGGTCGTGTTTGAAAGACCTGAACTTTTCCGTTTTGCGGTCGAATAGGATCAAGCCACCGTTTTCGGAGGTGACCCACAGGTTGCCCAAACGGTCTTCGTAGATGTTCCACAACCTGTCGTCGCCGATGCTGGTTAGGTCGTTGGGGTCATAGCGATAGGCTGTGAATTTTCCTGTGTCTCGGTCAAATCGGTTCAGCCCGCCGCCGCGAGTCCCCACCCAGAATGTGCCTTCGCTGTCTTCCAGCATTGCCCAGACGTTACTGCTGCTGATGCTGGTTGGGTCGTCGGGATTATTTTGAAAGGTGGTGAAGTCATCTGTCTCGGGTTCGTAGCGCTGTAACCCGCCGCGCGTTCCGACCCAGATGGTGTCGGAGCGATCCTGATAAATTCGATAGACAACCGCTGCAGCCAGCGAGCGGGGATTTTCGGGGTCGTTGACGTAATTGGTGAATATCCCCGTCTCACGGTCGAGATGACTCAGCCCGCCGCGCGTGCCGATCCAAATGCTGCCGTCTTTGTCTTCCAGCAAGGACCAAATGCTGTCGTTGATTAGGCTGTTGGGATTGGATTCGTCGTGAACGTACAAACTGAATTTTCCCGTCAGCGGGTCATAAATGTTCAATCCGCCGGGGTCGGTGCCAATCCAGATCAACCCATCGCGGCTTTCGATGAGCGGAAAGGTGCTATTGGCGCTCAGGCTGTTGGGGTTGTCGGCGTCATGTAAAAAGGTGGTGAAGGAATACCCGTCGTAGCGGGTGAGTCCGTCTTCGGTGGCGAACCACATGAACCCCTGTTGGTCTTGTAAAACGGATAAAACAGTTGCGTTTGGCAGTCCATCTTCGACAGCCAAACGCTCGAAACGTACAGGTCCGTTGTATGGGTTTTCATCCGCAACGGGCGATGCTTGTACCTTCGGGACTGGAACGAAACAAATATTGAATAAAAATATCCCCAGGAATGCCAGAGATGCCAGGCGAAAAAATTTCATTTAAATAATCCTTTTGTGAAATAAGCGTCAAAATATTTTTTACATTATACAAAGAAAATTACCCATGCAGTCGACAATTTTGCAAAGGATACCAACACGCCAAAGACCGGAATCATTTCCTGCTGTATTACGGTAGCCCCTTTTTTGGGGTATAAAAAGAGGCAATCATTTTTGAAAATGATTGCCTCTTTTTATTTTGTATTTCCTTAGCTGGCTTTCTGCGCCAGCGCCGCTTCCATGATCTGCTGGACGCGCGAAGCGATGCTCGATGGGTCGGGGTGTAGCCCTTCCACCAGCATGGCGCTGTCGTAAATTTGCTCGATGATAATGGTCTGCAGTTCCGAGCCAGATTCCAATTTGAGCAGGTTCTTCAGGATATTGTGCGCGGGGTTGAGTTCCAATACTTTCTTGGGGATTTCATATTCCTTGCCGAGATATTTATAAACGCGCTGTAATTCAGGGTTGGCGTTGGCATCTGCATCAGCCAGACGCGCAACAGATTCGTAAAGGCGGTTGCTGGCGCGCACATCGGCAACATTTTCTCCGAGGACTTGCTTGAAGCGTTCGATGAGTGAGTTGAAATCCGCATCGGGGATTTTCTCTGCTTCGGGTTGGTCTTTTGGCTTTTGAGTCGTGTCTATTTCAGCCTGCGCGACATTCTTTAATTCAAAATCCTTGTATTTGTGCAAGCCCATCAGCATGAACGAATCCATCGGGTCGGTCAGCAGGAGAACTTCAGTGCCTTGCGAGTGGAAGTAATCCAAATGCGGACTGCGTAAAACGGATTTCGAATCTTCGCCGACGATGTAGAAAATTTCCTTTTGTCCTTCTTTCATGCGCGAAACATATTCGTCCAGCGCAGACCATGTTTCGGGATTCAAATTTGTCTTGAAGCGTAAGAGAGGGTTGATGCTTTCAGCATCCGCTGGGGTGGCGGCGATGCCTTGTTTGAGATAAACGCCAAACTCCTGCCAGAACGCGTGATATTTTTCAGCGTTATTTTTTGCGAGGCTTTCCAATTCTTTGATAACCTGGTTTGTCAGTACCTTCTTCAGGCGTGGCATCAGTCCACTCGACTGAACAGTTTCACGGGAGACGTTAAGCGGCAGGTCTTCCGAGTCCACTAGGCCTTGCACAAATCGCAAATATTCGGGCAGTAAATCCTTGTTGTATTCGTCAATCAAAATATTGCGCGAATATAATTTCAAGCCGTCATCTTTTCGCAGTGAGAAAACGCCACGATCCAGTTTGCTGGGGATGAACAAAAGCGCGTACAACTGCACGGGCGCATCGGTGGAGATGTGGACATGCGTCAGCGCGTCTTCGAAATCCAAAGTGGTCTGGCGATAAAATTCCTTGTATTGCTCGTCGGTCACTTCCTGCTTCGATGTGCGCCAGAGCGAAGTTTGCTTATTGACAGCGTCCTTGCTTTCGCCGAGATAAATGGGGAAGCCGATGTAATCCGAATGTTTGTGGATGATGTTCTTGATGCGATATTCCTCGGCGAATTCTGCGGCATCCTCTTTGAGTTTGATCTCGATCTTCGTGCCGCGCTCGCTCATAGTTGCTGCGCTGATCTGATAGTTGTCATCACCCGTGGCATACCAACTGACCGCCTCGGTGTCTGGATTTGACGAGTGCGATGTGACCCGCACCCATTCCGCGACCATGAACACGGAATAAAATCCCACGCCGAACTGACCGATGACCTGTGCGAAATCCACCTTTTGGTCTTTGGTGGCATCCAAAAAATTGCGCGCGCCAGACTGGGCAATGGTGCCGAGATTCTCGATCACCTCGTCGCGGGTCATGCCGATGCCCGTATCTTGAATGGTGAGCGTGCGCGAGTCTTTATCCACGCTGATGTGGATTTTTAATTCCGCGGCTGAGTCGAGGACGTTGTGATTGGTGACCATTTCGAATCGCAAACGGTTGAGCGCGTCGGATGCGTTCGAGAGCAGTTCCCGCAGAAATACTTCGCGGTCTTTGTACAGCGAGTGGATCAAAATATTAAGCAGTTGTTTTGTCTCTGCCTTGAAGGTAAATTGTTGAGCGTTTGTATCGGTCATGGTTGACTCCTGAGAATATTTTGTTGCGTAAAATTTTATATCGTGTGCATCAATGCGGCGGTAAGAGTTTCGTTAGAAAAATATCAATGGGATTTTGCCGCCTCAAAAACAAACGAGATCAGCCTTGGCGGTTTGCTTTGATCTGCTTCATGCCAGTATTCGTTGAGTTTTTCCAACTTCAACTTGTTCGCTGCCGCGGCATTCGTAAAATCGGAAATGTGATGCGTGAATGCTTCCACTTCGATGATTTCCTTGCCTCGTTCAAACCTTGCTTTTGTTCCGCGGTATTGCTTGAATGGATGCAGTTCGTTAATGAATAATTTTCCGTTGGGGCGCAATGTCCGTGCGGCTTCGGAGAAGATATGGTTTAGGTCTTGGATGTGTTCCAGCACCAGATTGCAGGTGATGAGGTCGTATGTTTCATTTTCGCACGGCCATTGTTTTGTCAAATCTGCCATTGAAAAGCGGATATTCCCCGCCCGCACTTTCTCCTTGGCTTTCTCGATCATTCCCTGCGAAAAATCGAGGGCATGAACATTTTTCCCGATCTGAACAAGAAACGCGGTGTTTTTGCCTGTTCCGCAGCCGAGTTCAAGGATGGAGTCAAATTGCTGATTGGTGAATGTGTCGCGAGTTATCTTTTGATCGAGGTCGCGGGTCAGGTTGTCGTTTGAGTCGTAAATTTCTGACCACTCGTTGTATGCGGTTTGAATGTTCATATCAGGTTACTTTTTGAAATAACGTTCATAAATCGCATCGCTGACGAACATCAATCCTTCGCTGTCGCGGTAGATTAGGCGATAACCGCGGAGTTGGTCATGGTCTGCATCCACGAAGAAGGTGTAGGTGTCTTGGAATG
>DYDH01000042.1:12105-26916 GCA_020717985.1 Herpetosiphon sp.
CAACCGCGCTTTCCTGCGCGCTTTGACTGGTGTAATCAAGGATGCGCTGCTGCCAGAGGATGACGATATCAGGCTTGGTCTTTTCGATGGTGCTGTATTTGCTGTTCCAGAAAGTACGCACATTCCAGCGCGGATTGTCGGGGAAGTACATCCGCACATCGCGGAAGACTTTCAATTGCCCATCGGTTTGGATGCGCGGCAGATAATCCCTTGCGAGGGTGTCGTAAAAAACAAGCGAGCCTTCGTTCTCTTCGCGGGTCAGCACTTCGCGGTATAGTTCAACATCCTTGTTGATGTAAACGACAAATTGATAGGCGATGATCGTCAGAACCAATCCGCCCCAGAGCCATGAAACAGGCGTGCGGGATTTTTCAGAAGTGAATGGCGGAAATTCAAAGAATACAACGAGACTGCTAAAGATGGGAAGCAAAATCGGCAAAAAGAAATGAGTCGGTTTGATGGCGACGGTGAATAAGATGTACAAGGCGAGCGGCAATGCCCAGGTTGCGATCAGCAGGTGGCGAGTCCGATTCTGTCCACGCCAGATGCCGAGCGCGAGAGCGACGAAGGCCAGCACGATGAAAATCATTTGCCCGTAAAGGTCTTTGATGATATTCAGCCACGAAGCGGGACCCTTGGCATAAGTCAACGTCCAGCCTTCGGACATGGATCGCGATTGGCGCGTGAGGGTTTTGATCATCTCAGCCCGTTGATTTGATAACAGCAAAAATGGATTGGAGATCAGGATTGCCGCCGCCATGATTCCGACGAACAGAATGCCTTTCAAGAATGCGGCTTGCCAGGTCAACTTTTTGGAGAAGATGCCGATCAACAGGTAGGTTGGAATGGTCAGGACGAAGAAAAAGCCAATGACTTTCGTCCCAGTTGCCAGTCCGGTGGCTGCGGCGGCGAGGGCAAAGTGGATGCTAAAGCGTTGATCATCTTTATCGAGCAGGAACAAGGTCAGGGCGGCGAAAAAGACCGCTAAACTGTCCACATGCCACCACAGGTTATTTTCCACAACGGCTGAAACCGAGAGCAGAAAAATAAAAAGTCCAATGGATTTGGCGGGGGAGGTAAATTTGGTTTGGAGGTGGGTGAGGAGCAGGAGCGCGCCGAGCATCGGCAGGATGCTGATGAACTGGCGCAGGAGGAGCATATTTAATGGCGTGGTGTTGGCAAGGTCTTGCGTAAGTTTGACGGGCAGAAGGAGCAGGGCGCTTGCAAAATAAAAAGGTGAGCCGTAATAATAATGTCCGTAGGCGATGAAGTTATAAATGGTTTGGTTGCGCGAGCCGTCAGGTTCCAGCATTTGAATTGTGACAGGATATTGCGCGAACTCATCCGGCTCGAAGAGCGAGATCATCATTTGGTCTTTTGCGCCGGTGTTGTTGGGAAAAATAAATACGCTGAAATAGGCGATGCTGACAAAGACGAGGATGGCAAAAATGCGTTTTTGGCTGGAATTCATGCGGCATATGATACCATTTTCAGGAGCGGATTGCTGCGCGAAGCGGAGAAGCGGATGATGAAACGGATTTCCATTGGAAACGTATATGTTCACGGATGAAAAAATCCGGAATGTTTGTAAAATAAAAGGAGAACTTGTATGAAAAAGATTGATGAACTTGTACAGGGTTTTTTGGCGCAAAAGAAGATTGCCGTCGTGGGGGTGTCGGATAAGCGCGAGACAGGTTGTAATTTGAGTTATAAAAAATTCAAGGAGGCGGGCTATCAGGTATATGCGGTGAATCCTCATATTTCCTCGTATGAGGGTGCGCCGTGTTATGCGGATTTGAAATCTATCCCTGAGAAACCGGATGCGGTCTTTATATTGACCAATCCCAAGGTGACCGAGCAAATTATTCAGCAATGTGTGGACTTGGGCATCAAGCATGTATGGATGCACTGCATGATGGGGACAAAGCCTGGTCTCGCGGCAAGCATGACCAGCGTTTCGCAGTCTGCGGTGGAGATGTGCAAGGCGAACGGGATCGAGGTGATTCCGGGGTCGTGTCCGAATCAGTTTTTGCAGCCCGATGGCGGTCACAAATTTATGCGTGGAATGTGGAGTCTGTTTGGGTTTATGAAAGTAAGTTAGATCGCTGAAAATCAAAAACTTCCGAGGCATTGCTTCGGAAGTTTTTATGCTATTCGATTTGCGCTTCACATGTAGCGAAGGCGTCTGTGCCGGGACCGCCAATACAAACATCGGTTCCATCGCTGCCGGTGATGAGGTCATCACCCCCGCCGCCGAGGATGCAGTCGTCACCGCCAAGTCCGTCAATAGTGTCTGTGCTGGAACTGCCGAGGATAAGGTCATTGCCTTGGGTGCCGGTTAATGTTCCTGCGCCAGTGACGAGATTGGTCAAGGTCCAGCCTGCACAGGTGGACGGTTTTAGATTGTTAATACCAACAGTCCGCGTTTGGAAAGTGACATTTGTGTCTGGGACAGTATTGGTGGCGGCAAAAGCTGTCACTACGTTAATGATGACCAGCGCAACCAGCCCAAAGATTGAGAGTCGAAGCGCGAAAGGTATTTTCATAGTTTGACCTTTCTTAATATTTCTGTCTCTTGCTGCGGCATTACGAATTCAATTTCACCTGTTTGAATGACATATTCAGGTATTTCTTCATTGACCGGCCATTTTTTCTCAATAAATTTATTTTTTTGATGACTGACAGCAGGTTCCGGTGTTTCATTTTGAACGGATTTGTGTCTGACGCTGTTTTTTCTGCTGTAGACCATCCGGTGAGTTGGCGTTTTGAGACGGGCGGATTCTGTCGCGGGAAGTCTGGTTTCTTCGATGGCTGGCGTGGTTTTGAATAAATCATTGGTGGCTGTGTCACTTTCGGCGATTCCCTTTTTACCTGTGCTGATCACATAACGATATGTTGTTCCATTGTTTTGCACCAAATAATAATGCAGAAAATTGGAGGTCATATGAAGGATCATGGTTCCCTGCCGCTCGGCAAGTTTTGCGAGATCATCCATGCTGGTGACATCGATCGTGGTTGATGTGGGTTCCAGGTTTTTTTCGTAAACATCCACCAGCACTGAGCTGTAGCGCAAACGAATGAGCGCTTCCTCGCTTTGGCGGACTGTATTGAATATGTACAACCCCATGAGTACAAGCCCGCCAAGTGAAATTCCAAGCCCAAGCAGGGCAAATACACGAATAAAATCAACAGTGGGTTTCCATCCGGGAAGGGATAAGGTGTTGGCTTGCATATTGGGATTGTCTGCAAGACCATCTTTTGTTATAAGCATGGGGTCGCTATCACCATTTGTGTTAGCCAGATAAAGATGCACCCTGTCGTACCTAAAGGTAAGAACTGGCTCAAACGTATCTGCAACCATCTGCCCGGAGGCGTTGGCATTGAAAGCGACGTTTGTAACGATCTCAACGGTATAGGTGCTTGTATGTAATTCGGTTTCATTTTCAGCCAGATTTACCATTGTTTCCAACTGGCAAAGATCCAGCACGGCTGTGGAGGAATAAGAAGCACCTGTAAATGCTGTTTGTGTGATCAGCGGGAGCGTACGCTGCCAGCCGCTTGGCTGATCCATGACGCGCGCAAACATTTGGTGGCTTCCCGATATATTTTGAAGTTGATTCCCCAGAATATTATAAGTAAAACCAATGTTAAGGAAACATGATAATTTGGGAAATACCGGTTCTCCGCTGTGTACCGTTTCTGTGTCATAGACTCCGGGAGTTCCAGTTGCAGAGTAGGCGTAATTGCCCATTTGTTGATATTGAATGCCGTTTGCAGTGCGTGTGGAAGGTCGAATAAATGCAAAAATGGCCAAGCCAAGAAATCCGAGGAATAAAAATCCCAGCAGATATAATGCGCCTTCAAGCATTCCTCCGCTGACCGGTGAACTGCTTTTTCCTTTTTTGCCTTTTGGCGGTTTGGTTATCATACTGGTCATAAAAAAACCTCCCAGTAAAACGATTGCGAGAGACAGGTTGATGGGTTTGCGCAGCCATTGCATTGTAATGCCTGCTTTTGGTGCATAAATCCACTGTTTGCCTAGGATTTCATCATGGGCGGGCTGATATCCATCGATCCATGAATTATTATCGCCCTTCATTATAAATTGATCCTGCCTGGCGCCGATGATCCGATGGATGATGTACGCTCCCATTTGAGCATCGCGATACGCAACAACATCACCAACTTGATATGTCCCTTCCTTGCGGACAATAATCAGGTCGCCGGTATGGTAGTTGGGCTCCATGCTGATGCCATTTACCATCACGTAGGATGCCTGTCCGCCAACTTTGACGGGACCGAAGGCAATCCAAATAACCGCTAATCCTATAAACAGGGTGAGATTCCCAAAAATGGATGACCAACGCCGAGTTTGTTTCATGAGATTATTTCAAGGGCAGGTAATACCTGGACAAGCTTCTCGATTTATTGAAGATAGGGACTGGCGTAGACCAGTCCCTATCTTTGTGAGCGATCTATTGGAATTTCGTTGACATATTGATTTTACGGGGCGGGATCAAGGCTGCTGCTGGCGACGATGTTCAGGGCGGTCACATCCTCAACTGCCGGGGAAGTGGCGGGGTCGCATATCACTGTCGTGACAGTAAGAGCTGTGGTGACGTCGCAGGTTGTCCAAGTTCCGGCAAGTACGGTCTGGAGGTAGACGACTTTAGCTTCAGGGTCGCCAACCGTGGTGGGGTCAATACCGAATGTGATCTTGTCAATGGTGGTGGGGTCGTCCACATTGAGGTCGTACACAATGTCGGTGACCGTATAGCCTGAAACTACATTGGCTGTATAACCGGCGGCGCTGTCTGGCACGGTATTCCCGGCAGCGAAGGCATAGGCGCTTCCCGCAACAGCGACGACGACCAGTGCGATCAATAGAACTTTGAAGTTACGTAACATGGCTATCTCCTTTTTTGCAGATCCAATTCTCATTGGGTCTACGCTGGTGAAACAAAACTTTTCACGGTTGATCAGCCATCCGAATAAAATAGCCTGACTTTCTGTAAGCCAGGCCAAGCAAGCACAAAATACATTTTGTGATCTTCGGCGGTCTGGCGGTCGTTGTCACCTTGTTTCTGTGACGGTAGACCCATGACTTTGCGTCGCCGGCTTTCGCCGGGTTTGCCTTTATCGGATGTTGTCTTACGTTCACACTATAGCACTTAAGAAGTATGCGCGACCTTACAGGATAGTTGCAACACACTTTTTCATTGCATTTATGCAAACTGTTTATTTGTTGAATTAAGGGGCTGCGATGATCTTCATTGAAATTGGGTCGCCAAACACGACTCCTTTTGAGTCGTAAGCCTGCCACCAACTTTCATAAGTCCCCTCTGTTGCGGGGGCGGTAAAGGTGATGCGGATTGTGACTTGCGTGCCTGCGCGGGCGGGATAGAGGATTTGTTCCTGCGCTGCGCCGAGCGGGTCGCCTCCGAGCCATTTCAGGCGATAAGTTGAATCCCAGTTGCAAGTCCCACTATTTTTTACAAGCCATTGCTTGTCTATTGTCCCGCCGACGGAAATGGATGTTCCATCGGGAATGGTGACATCTTCTATGAATTCCAGATTGTTGGAACATGGACCCGCTGTGGCAGCGGCTGTGACAGTTGAAGTGGGCGTGATGGTGTGGAGTGCCGGAATGGGTGTGGTGGTGGATAGGATTTGCGTTGGCGCGGGTTTTGTCGGCGGGCGGAAAGGCGTAGATGTAATTTGGGGCGCACAGGCTGAGGCGAAGATCAATGTCCATAGAACAGCGAACAGGTACGGGCGGAGTCGGATGCGGAGCATGTCCTGATTAAAACACAAAAACTTCCGAAGTCTCCAAGACTTCGGAAGTTTCATGATCCAACTACAATTCTTCTTCCACCGCGCCCGTATCCATTGTGTTGCCGCCTTCGTTGCCCATATCCAGCGGAAGGGAAATCTCACCGCTGAGAGCCTTCTGGCGGATGATGCCTTCGATCTCGTTCATCATATCTAGGTTGCCGCGCAGATAATCCTTGGCGTTCTCGCGACCCTGACCGATGCGGATATCGCCATAGGAGAAGAATGCGCCGCGCTTCGTCAACACCTCAAACTTGGTTGCCAGGTCGAGGACATCGCCAGCCTTTGAGATTCCTTCGTTGAACATGATGTCGAACTCAGCAGTGCGGAAGGGCGGCGCAACTTTGTTCTTGACCACTTTGACGCGTGTGCGATTGCCGATGACTTCCTCGCCGACTTTGATGGATTGAATACGGCGCACATCGAGGCGGATGGATGCGTAAAATTTGAGGGCTTGCCCGCCTGTGGTGGTTTCAGGATTACCGAACATCACGCCGATCTTCTGGCGAAGCTGATTGGTAAAAATAACGCAGGTTTTGGTTTGGTTGATCGCGCCTGAAAGTTTACGAAGCGCCTGTGACATGAGACGGGCTTGCAAACCCATCTGCGCATCGCCCATGTCACCTTCAATTTCGGAACGTGGGACAAGCGCGGCAACCGAGTCGATCACAACCACATCCACTGCGCCGGAGCGTACGAGGGTTTCCGCGATCTCAAGGGCTTGCTCGCCAGTATCGGGCTGTGAGACAAGCAGGTTATCAATATCAACGCCGATCTTTGCGGCATAGCTGGGGTCCAATGCGTGTTCCATGTCAATGAATGCGGCGGTGCCGCCCAGCTTCTGCGCTTCAGCAACAATGTGCTGGCAGAGTGTGGTCTTGCCCGATGATTCAGGCCCGTAGATTTCGATCACACGTCCGCGCGGAATGCCGCCGACGCCGAGGGCAATATCAAGCGAGAGCGAACCAGAAGGAATGATTTCAGTCACCATTCCATGGGCTTCGCCGAGACGCATGATCGAGCCATCGCCATAGCGTTTTAAAATATCGCCAACGGCTTTGTCCAGTACGGCGCGTTTGGCGTTATCCATATTTTGAGTTTGTGCGGGTGTTTCTGTTGCGCGGGATGCTTTTCGTGCCATGGTTTTGTTCTCCAATATAAGTGTAGGCAGGTAGGTTTATGTTTCGAGAGTATAGCACAGATGTTCAGTGCGTCAAGACCATGAGATTGCCATTTTTATTTTTTGTTGAATGCAAATGAGGCATGGACTTTCCTGTTGAGTTGTTTATGCTCATTTTATTTTTCTCCTGAGGCAAGCTGAAAAGATTACCCATTTGGGTAATGGGTAATTCGGATGGGTAATACCTTTTTCCAGTATAATCCTCGAAATTTATAAATAAAAGATTGTGAAATTTTGTACATATCAAAGTGCCCCCTGGCTTAATAATAAGGAGTAATAAGTAATGAATACCATTAGCATTCCAAAGTATGTCAAGAACTCAAAAGCCCGCGTCTGGATCGAGGAAATGGTTGCACTGTGCAAACCGGACCAGGTCCATTGGTGCGATGGTTCGCAGGCTGAATACGATGATCTGTGTGACCTGCTTGTTCGTAACGGTACTTTTATCAAACTCAACGAAAGCAAACGTCCAAACAGTTTCCTATCCCGTTCCGATCCGGACGATGTCGCGCGCGTCGAAGACCGCACCTTTATCTGTAGCGCCGGCCCGGAAGACGCCGGTCCCACCAATAATTGGGTTGACCCGGCTGAGATGAAAGGAACGCTCCAAAATGTGTTTGATGGGTCAATGCGCGGGCGCACCATGTACGTCATTCCATTTAGCATGGGACCGCTTGGTTCAAACATCGCCCAGATCGGCATTGAATTAAGCGATTCACCTTATGTTGTCACCAATATGCGTATTATGACACGCATGGGAACGGCGGTTTGGGATGTTTTGGGCGATGGGGATTTTGTCCCGTGTCTTCATTCTGTTGGAGCGCCGCTTGCGCCCGGCGCAACAGACGCAGCCTGGCCTTGCAACAAAGAGAAAAAATATATTGTGCATTTCCCTGAAGAGCGCGCCATCTGGTCTTACGGCAGCGGTTATGGTGGGAATGCCCTGCTGGGCAAAAAATGCCTGGCATTGCGTATTGCCTCCAAAATGGCGCGTGACGAAGGCTGGCTGGCTGAGCACATGCTGATCCTCGGAATTGAGTCACCTGTGGGCGAAAAGACCTACATCGCGGCGGCTTTTCCAAGCGCCTGCGGCAAGACCAATCTTGCAATGCTTATTCCGCCTGTGGCCTTTAAAGGCTGGAAAGTCACCACCGTCGGCGATGATATTGCCTGGCTCAAGACTGGCGCGGATGGACAGGTGTATGCCATCAACCCCGAAAATGGCTATTTTGGTGTCGCACCGGGCACATCCGAGAAGACGAATCCCAATGCGATGGCTTCGATCAGGAGTAATACGATCTTTACAAACGTCGCCCTGACCCCGGATGGGGATGTCTGGTGGGAGGGAATGACCAAGACGCCCCCGGCAGAATTGACCGACTGGACCGGTCAACACTGGACGCCTGATTGTGGTCGTAAAGCCGCCCACCCGAATGCGCGTTTCACTGCTCCGGCCAGACAATGCCCATCCATTGACCCGGATTGGGAAAATCCACGCGGTGTGCCGGTGAAGGCTTTCATCTTTGGCGGGCGCCGCAGTAATACGGTTCCGCTTGTTTTCCAGGCCAGCGATTGGGAACACGGCGTTTATTTGGCCGCCACCATGGGATCAGAGACAACTGCCGCCGCTGCTGGCAAGGTTGGGCAGGTCCGCCGTGATCCGTTTGCCATGCTACCTTTCTGCGGTTATCACATGGCTGATTACTTCCAACATTGGCTGGACTTTGGCCAGACCCTTTCGAGTCCCCTTCCCATCTTTGGGGTTAACTGGTTCCGCACCAATGGAGATGGAGCCTTCCTGTGGCCGGGATACGGCGAAAATATGCGCGTGTTGGAATGGATCGTGGAGCGAGTCAACGGGCGCGCCGCCGCGATTAAAAGCCCGCTTGGCTGGATCCCCTCATACTCCGATTTGACCTGGGAGGGTATGGATCATTTTCTCCATGAACATTACGAGCACTTGATCAGTATTGACCCGGAGCACTGGCGTGAAGAACTTCACCAGCATGACCAATTCTTTGAAAAAATGCAGGACAAACTTCCTGAAAAACTAATTACCATCCGCTCAAAATTTGAAAGCGGGTTTGGATTGGCGGCTGGGGAATAAGCATTTCTTTGGAAACATAAAAGGCTTGCAGGAAATAATCTCTGCAAGCCTTTTGCATTTAATCTGCGATGATCGCCAATTTGCGCAGGGCACAAATGTTTTTAGAATCCATACTTAAGTAACTGATGTTACGCACCGTCCCGAAGGTTTGGATGAAAAACAAGTTTGATTTACAGCAATCTTCGAGACGTTCTGCGTAAGGTGAGTTAAGTAAAAAAGCGCGGCACATGTCCTGTCAAAACAAGAAAGCGCCGCAATTCCGCTTTGGTTATC
The DNA here is from genome assembly GCA_020717985.1 of Herpetosiphon sp. Lineage (GTDB taxonomy): Bacteria > Chloroflexota > Anaerolineae > Anaerolineales > Villigracilaceae > Villigracilis. The sequence goes on from DYDH01000042.1 coordinate 21,498, forward strand.
ACCAATGTAGCTGTGTTGACCAGCGGATGACAGAGAAAATGTTCTCCCTGCCAGATGTCAGAATCAATCCACAACTCAACCTTGTGTTCCGTGTCATTCACCAACCCCATCATTGTCACTGAGCCGCGTGTTACACCCAATAAATGTCCCAGGTTTTCCTCTGACCCGAAACGCAGATGTGAAACTCCCAGTTGAGTTGACAGTCCGTCCAGTTTGACGGTCTTCTCGCAAGCGGTCACAACCAGAAAGAAGCGGCGCGCCTTTTTGTCGCACAGGAAGAGGTTTTTGGTACTGACAGCGGTGAAGCCTGAATGGTGCATGTCCGCTTCGGCGCAGGTAAACACGGCAGGATGTTCGATGCGCGGACAGGTGAATTGATTGGCGCTAAGAAATTTGAGGAATTCCTGTTCTGACGTGATCATAGTTATTTATTTTCCCACGATGTCATAATTTGGCGGACTTTGGTGCATTGAGTCCTTTTTTGTTATTGGTCACTCTTTTTGACATGATGATGTCGGGCTTGCCAATTCCGTTTGCATCAGGAACAATGCCGGTGATGATAAATCCCATTTTTTGATAGAACTCAAAAGGATGACGCTTCAAGTTTTGAACGTCCTTGATCTTGTCCCATGGGTTTTCATATAGGTCAGTGCCTGAAAGTGAGGTCATGTTGTCTTCATCATCCGACCCCAGGCTGATGGTCAATCCTCCGCGCAAACGGACCTGCTCTTCAAAATCCTCCACCAAAGTTTTTCCAATTCCCCTGCCTTGCATATCCGGCTGAACAGCCAGCGGGTGAAGTTCCCATACGTGACCGTCATATTGTGGAATTCCGCCGATGATGCCGATCAAATTTCCTTCTTTATCAATTGCCGCGCGGCAAATGCGTTCAGCTTCAAGCATCTCATGTACCTCCTTCAATCCATCCTGCAAAGACGGCCAGGCATCAGCCCAGTGTTCGCGGAACGCATCCACCAATAAATGCGCTGCTTGTTGAATGAGACGGTCATGTTCTTCTGTGAGGGTGATGATTTTCATCATTCAAATTCCATGCGCACTGGTCAGGGAATGGGTGTGGGCGTGGATGGTAATGGGGGCAGGGATTTAAGTTTGGGCGCGGGCGGGCGCTCGGAGCTGAATCCGTTGTCGCCTTTAAAGGTGAAGTAAGTCACCTGTCCGGGGAATATCTCCACCCAGGTTTGTTTATTTTTTTTATCGAAAGAAATGATGACCTTGTATATCCCGGCGGGCAGGTCGCCGAGTGCCATGTTTTCGTTGTAATATGGATCGGGATTAATAGCTCCGCCGCTCCCATAGGTTTTCACCATATAGTTTTTTTTTGTTTCCTCGGATATTAAGTGTACTTCTGTGCGGGATATAAGATTGCCTTTTGTATCCAGCACGCGTCCCACCAATACGCCCCAGCCTTGCGGCGGCGCAAGCCATAATTCAGGATTGAGTGTGTCATGAAATGAGTTTCCTGACAGGCGCACTTCAAAATGGACATGCGGACCGGTGGTTGCGCCTGTCGCGCCGACCAGACCGATCAGTTCCCCCGTTTCAACATGCTGACCGATGGTTGCCAGTGTCTTGCTCATGTGGGCGTAGGCTGTATAAAGCTGTTGGTTGTTGTAACCAAAGTCATGTCGGATCACAACTGCCAGCCCATAAGGGTCCTTCTCGTTGCCGGGGGTTTCGGTAAACAGACCCCAGCCAACCCAGACCACAGTCCCCGGGCTTGAAGCCATGATCGGTGCGCCTTCTTCGGCGTCAATATCCACGCCGGTATGCACCACGTTTTTGAAAAATATTCCGCCATAGCGATAGTCCGCGATCGGCCAGTTCACCTGGTCTGCGGCGATGGGGCGCGCAAAATAAAAATGGTCATAGGCCGACATTGCCCATGGAATGGGATAGAGCGGAGGACGCCAGCCCGAGATCGGTTCCGCGCCCGGTGTGGGGAGGTTGAATTGGAATGGAACGGGCGAAGGAGTAATCGCCGCTCCCTGCTGCGCGCTGACCTGGGGCTGGTCTGTCGCTTCAAAAATTACTGGCGTTGGGGTTGATCCACTTATTTCCTGGACGCAAGAGGCGAGGAGAAGCAGAAATAATATACTGGTAAGTGTTGTTTTGAATTTCATTTAGCGTCTGGCAAAAAAAATTAGGGTCATCAGACTTGACAGGTTTTATGGAATGACCGTCGGGGGAGTTGGCGATGGTATTGGGGTATCTGTCGGCAGGGGCGTGGTTGTTGGCGGCGCAGGGGTTGGGGACAAGGTTGCCGTTCCGGTTGGACGCGGTGTGCGCGTTGGTCTTGGGGTTTCTGTGGGCGTTGATGTGCGGGTTGGCGTGAGGGAAGGGGCCAGGACGCGGGTCGGGGTAATGAGCGCCTCAACCGGATACAACTCCTTCATTGCCGAGTACCAATCCAACCCGCCGGTTAATGCGAATTCGCTGAAACGCGCCCCGCGATAATAGGTGCGCCAATTGGGGAGTGCAGGCAGACGTTCCCAGTTAAAGGTCGCGGCTAGTGCGGTGACATCCACCCAATAGCCTGATGGCACGACCGCATATTTTCCACCCTGTTCATACGTGCGCGGATCGAGGTCATAGCGCGCGCTCAAATTCCAAGGGGCGTTGTGGATCGGTTCGCCGAGCGAGCCATCCTGAATGGTGGCGCGGATATAAACACGCCAATAGGTCTGCGCGCCGACATCTTCGCGCAGGGTCACCATCCAGCCTGAATCAGCCATGAGTGAGTTGATGGCGAAGGCGCGGCCGGTATACAGCCAGTCTTCTTCGAGGCCGGGATCAAGGTTGGTTGTGAGCGGAATGAAGGCATTCTCAAGACTGGCGAGCGCGTCCCAGCCGGTTTCGATGATGATGCGGTTGCGCAGGGCATTGAATGATTCATCCACAAGATCATGCAGTTGCGGATAGGGCGCCTGCACATCTGCGATGGGGACAACATGCCAGCGTTGGTTTGGCACATCGGGTTCGGGTGTGATGATGGGCGACCAGAGCGCGGGAGGCGCCTCTGCCGCGGCTTGCGCAAAGGAGCTGGGGAAGGGGTTTGGTAAATTGGCGAAACTCCAGGTGAGTCCGCGCACACGACCGATCAATGGGGTGGGCGAGAGCAGTAGTTTTCCGTTGATATCATAGGATGTAATGTAATTTTGATTTGCACTATTCGTGACCGCGATGATCTTTTCGGCGGTTTCGTTCCATGCACCCCAGCTTCCATCGCCGATCCAGCGCGCGATACGGTTGGGATCGTTGGCGTTCCAGATGTACAGTCCGCTAAAGCCAACGGTCTGTGAGGTGGATGCCCATAATAATTCTGTGCCATCGAAATTCCAGACGGGATGATTTTCAGCCGCGAAGGGGGTGTTGCTCAGGTTTTGGTAACGTTCATTACCTGCGAGGTCGAGGTCGGCCAGCCATACGTCACTGTCGCCGCCGCGGGTGGAGATGAATGCCACATGCCTGCCGTCAGGCGCCCAGACAGGCGAGTGATCGGATGCGGGGTCTTCGGTAATGGGCAGGATCGGTTGATTCCGGTCATTGACCGATACCACTGAAATTTCAAGGTTGTCGTTTATGTACGTTTCAAAGGCGAGCCATTGCGCGTCTGGCGACCAGGATGGGGCGGAGTCATATTCGGGTGAATCGGTGACCTGAGTGACATTTCCGGTTTGCAGATTCATTACGTATAAATCCCAAAATCCGGTCCTGTCGGATGCGAAGGCGAGTTGTGTGCGGTCTGGGCTGAGGGCGGGAGCGACATCGTTCCAGTTGTCGGTGGTGATGCGAGTCAGCGGCAGGTCTTGCGGGCGCTCGCTTTGGATGAAAAGATGCGCGTATCCATTTTCTTCAATGGATAGAAATATAAAATTATTATCGCCGCTATAACGAATGACGGCGGGCGCGCTTGTGGGAGATGGAGTGGATGTGATGCCTGGGACGGGAGTCGCTTCGGCGGATGGGACTGAACGACAGCCAAAAAGGAAGAGGCTGAGGATGGTTAATATTATTATGTCACACCTGCACTGGCGTGCGGCGCAAGTGTTGCGAGGAGGGCACTTGCTCTTTCCGACAAAAAAATCTTGTATTTTTAGGAGGCTGCTTCGGCAAAAACCAAGAGCGCCTCGCAGCGGCATATTCGAGTGAAGGGAGGTGGGAGAATGCAAAGGCATGGACAATGTCAATTAATCAGAATCAGGCTGGGGCGTGTCGTGAGGCGGTTCCACATCAAATGAAAAAATGAGCGGCTCATTGGATGGTCCATCGGGGTAATACAGTTTTGCGCTGAGCATGTAGGGATTGTTGAGTTCGCCGCGGATGTGCATGGTGAATTCAAGTTTCCAACTCATGGGCTCGACGATGTTGGTGGATGCGACCTCGTCGCCAGTTGAGTCGTACAGGGTCACTTCGATGTAGGGGCGTTTTTGGAACGGGGTGACTTCGATGTTGACGCGTAAACGGTAGCCATCGGGATAGGGTTGTGCGGTGAGCGAGATGATCTTTGTCTCTTCGGGTGCGGCGCGGTTTGGGTCAACGGTATTGCTTTGGGGAAGGAAAAAGTCCATTTGGGTATTATAACCAGAAAAGAAGATGCCCGCCTTTGGGACGGATTAGTTTTGGATTACAGTTTCATTAGGTTTTGTTCTGCGGATGGGGCGGGCGTATAATCTTGTTTGTATGATATTGAATGGAGAAATGAAAATGGATGCAATTCTGATTCACGGCATGGGACGCACGCCAGCCGCCATGTCCATTTTGGCGGCGCGCCTGCGGATGTCTGGCATTCGTCCCCATCTTTTCGGCTATTCGGTGACCTTTGAACAATGGGACGAATGTATTCAACGCTATAAAAATTTCATCGAGAGGCGCACCAAGACCAATGACTATATTATTGTGGGACATTCGCTTGGGACAGTCCTAACGCGCGCCACATTGCCGAGATTGACCCATCAGCCGACAGCCTGTTTCTTTCTCGCGCCACCGACTCAGGTAGCCAGGGCGGCTCGTAATTTTGCCCACCGCCGCTTGATCCGACTTTTTATGGGGGAAATAGGACATGTCTTGACCGACAGACAATTCATGGAATCATTGCCCCTGCCCAGCGTGCCGACAAAAATTTACGCCGGGGTCGCAGGTCCGCGCGGACGGTACTCGCCTTTTGGGGAGGAATCCAACGATGGCTTGCTGACAGTGAAGGAAACCCTTTTGCCGAGCGTTCCCATGCAAACAGTCCCTTCTCTGCATACTTTCATTATGAATTCAAAGGTGGTGACTCAGGATATTGTAAGGATTGCAAGGGCAGGTTCAAGTTCTTTGTGAGTTTCTGTTGTCTTTGGATTGGGACGGGCTTATAATAATTTGTACATAGTCTGTTATACAGTTTGTGCTGTATAAC
>DYDH01000622.1 GCA_020717985.1 Herpetosiphon sp.
ATCTTCGGAGATAACCTGCTGGCATTGAAGGCTTTGGAGCAGGAGTTTTCCGGCAAGGTGAAGTGCGTTTACATTGATCCACCATTTAACACTCAGCAAGCTTTTGAACATTACGACGATGGTCTTGAACATTCCATCTGGCTTGGATTGATTCGTGATCGACTTGAAATTGTCAAAAGACTTATGACCCAAGAAGGCACGCTTTTCGTTCACATTGATGACAATGAGCTTGGCTATTTAATTGTTTTGCTTGATGAAATTATGGGAAGATCGAACAGGGTCTCCATAATTACCTTCAAACAAGGTTCAGCAACCGGACATAAATCAATCAACCCAGGAGTGGTTAATACATCGAATTTTCTTGTTATTTACGCCAAGAACAAAGCTCTTTGGAAGCCGAACCGAATATTTACAGCGAGGGCTGAACGAGATAAGCGATACGGGCAGTTTATCGCGAACTATGAGGCCCCATTCCCAGAATGGCAGTTCATAACACTGTCCCACGCTTTTGCGACCAGCCTTCAGTTACCAGAACGTGGACTCAAGAAAGCTTTAGGGTCTGAATACGAGGAAAAGCTATCTCAGTTCGTTGCTGATAATGCAACTCGTGTAATTCAGCTTGCTCGACCCGACTACAACGCAGTAAGTGGAGCAGCAAGGATTATGATTGATACCTCTCGCTATAATCCAAATCAAGTGATGCGATTAGAACGCGAAGGTTACTCAGATATGTATTTTATCGGCGGACAGCGCATCCTTTTCTATTCGGAAAAATTAAAACTTATTGATGGCCATTATGTTGCTGGCGAGCCGCTTACGTCTATATGGGATGACGTCCTTTCAAATAACCTGCATAACGAGGGGGGTGTCGAATTTCCCAAAGGGAAGAAACCTGAAGCGTTGATTAAACGTTGTTTTGACTTAACCACCAATCCCGGCGACCTCATCCTCGACTCCTTTGCCGGTTCCGGCACCACCGGCGCAGTTGCCCAAAAAATGGGCAGACGCTGGATCATGGTGGAACTGGGCGAGCACTGCCATACTCCCATCATCCCCCGCTTGAAAAAGG
>DYDH01000623.1 GCA_020717985.1 Herpetosiphon sp.
AATCAGTACGCGTATGTCCAAAATAATCCGATCAATTTCAACGATCCCAATGGGCTGTTGGCGCGGGATGTCTCCAACGCATGGACGCAAGGGGTTAGTTATTTTGATGCCGGCACTAATTCATTCAGTGCGGGCGCACAGAGTTTTGCGGCGTCATTCAATCAAGTTCTCTTTTCGCCGGTTACCGTACTGGATTCTATCATTAGTCCAGACGACCAAATTGGATTGATGATGGCCGCAGGGCCTGTCGTGGGTGAAAGTTTCGCATTGGCCAGGAACGCTCTTACTGCTATTAAGGATTTCTCGATTGCTGCAAAGGGAGGAAGTTTAGCTGCAAAGCTGGCATCAACAGAACTTAGCGTGATACGCTACACGCAAGAAGGAGAGAAGTTCCTTCGTTACGAATCTGCAAATACCGCGTTTAGTCGAATTACTTCCAGCGGTGGAGTAACTCCAGGGACGTTTGCTGCGCCTGCAAGTGACGGGATGGTGCCATTAATGCAAAGAGCGGGCATGTATAATTTGCCCAACCCTGAAATATTAAGGCCGAATGTTTTCAAGCTTCAACCTCCGGCTGGGACCCCCGTCATTGGTCCACGTTCCGTCGTTGGTGGGCCGGGCAACGAAGTCATATTCCCCTTTGGTTATTAATATGCTTGCACTATCAAACAAGTGGTCGCAAGAGTTGGCGGGGCAACCCGAAACAGGAATGGGCTATCAAGTTGTCTCCGTAATCCTAACAAACGGAAAAAGATTCGATAAAGTTGTCATCGTTGAAGGGAATATTACCCAACTTAAAGGTATTACAGGCATACCATTTACCGAGGAAGAGATTGCGCAAATCATTGTGACACACGACAAATGGGACTTTACTGCGGATAGTGAATTTTTAGGGAAAAACGGGGCACCTCAGAGTTAGGCTAATAGTTTAACTGACATAGTTTTATTGGCAGGCAGGCCACTGCGTGAGCGCCACCACTGGGGAAAAGGGGACAGTCCCCTTTTCCCTTACGCCAGAATTTATTTCGGTGATCAAATGACGCTCAACGAATTCCGACTCGA
>DYDH01000043.1 GCA_020717985.1 Herpetosiphon sp.
ATTAATGATGAATGCCAGCAAAAGTGTTGCCGGGAACATGCCAGCCAATAAACGCTTCCGCCGATACACCTGCCAGCCTGCCCAAATCGCAACCAGCCATAAGACCAGGCACCAGACCATGGTGCGTATCACAGGGTCTTCGATCTTGATCCCATTAAAAAATCCTGAAAGCCATAGAGCAAACCGATTGCCGAGTCCCAGACTTTTTTGGATCAGTTCATCCCTTGCAAGAAGCAGGGATAAAAAATCAACTGGTGAATGAGAGTAAAACAGCTTGAACAGTGATCTAATGAAGGCTAACGAACCTTTTATGACCCCGAACAGGGAGTTCCATATCCCGCCGATTCGTACGATCAATGCCAGCGGACCAAGACCCAGAAGGATAATTCCAACCGAAATATTTTTTATGTTTAGTGTGCTCAATCCGCAAGCAATGAACATGGCAAATAAAGTGATCGGCAACAACAGTCCCAAACCTGCGTCGTGCAGGAGATCGGTCAATGCAAAAGGCAAGCACGCCAGCGCAGCCAACGAAAGCAAAAATTTCACATCCTGAATTCGGAACAGCCCTTTCAGATATTCAGGATTCATCCCAATTTTCTCCATGCCATATCGCCGGGCGGACGTATTGAGACGGCTTTGCCAGTGGGCATGATGCGCCATTCCCATTGTCCGCGCCAGCCGGGACGCGCCTCAGGTTGCAGGAGCAGGCTTCGGTCCAGGATGAAGCGCGGAATTCCCATTTGCGCGAGAACTTCCGCAAGCGCATCCGCACGATTTGTTGATCCAAAAGATGATGGATCCACCAGGAGAATGGTGGGGCTGATGCCGCGCCACATCAATGAAGTTAACGATGTCAGCCATTCACTGTTTACGGAAGGCGTGATGATGATAAGGCTCGTGCGATGACCCAGTGTTGAACCGGCTCTGGCGAGCAAATCCGAAAGCGGCAGGTTACCAGGCTTGAGCGTGGCCAGCGCGCGCATAATCTGCAGACGATGGTTTTCATCATTTTGTTTTGGTTTCAGCCAGACCGGCTGCTCACCATTTGCGAGCAGTCCCACCGAATGACGGGCGCGCAAGCCGCGGTCTGTAAGCGACGTGGTGAGGATCACACCCAACTCAAGGGTTGATTCCCAACCATGACCAGCCTGCGCGTTTGCATCTGCATCAAGCACGATCCACCAGTCGTTTGCCGGAGAACCATCCATCACACGTGTGTAAAGCGCATTACGTCGCGCGCTCGTCGGCCAGTGGATCTGCCTCAATGCTTCGCCGTGTTGGTATTCATGGACGGTGAGCGCGTTCACAGTTTGCTCCGGCGAATTCGGGCGTGGTCGCCCATCCCCAAGCCAGCCGCCGGGGGTGATCTCCACCAGGGGCAGCGGAATCACTGGCGGCAAGACCATCAACGTGGCGCTTTCCGGCTGATACACCTCGACATTAAATATTCCAAGTGGATCACTGCTATGCAGCGTCGTTCCGCCGAGCGTATATACCCCGCGCTGTGTGCAAACTCCCGTCGTGTGCCATGTGATTGAATCTTGATTGCCGATACCGATGGCTCGCGCCGCGGAATAATCGGGCAGAGTTGAATGATCGATCACTTCAACCCACGTGGCTGGCACCAATCCGTCATTGGTCAATGTGAATTGTTCCTCCAGCCTGTCTCCCACCTGTGCCCATGCAAAACGGACTTCGCGCGTCAGGCGCATGTGATCCCTTAATGAACACGCCCATAACCACCCCAACAGCCATGCACCACCGAACGCAGCCACCATTGCCTGCCATACTTTGGATGGGTCGATCAATTGCATCACCAGCATCCCGAACACCAGCAACGGCAACAACACGGAGTTAAGTCTCACGCGCGCAGTCATAATTCCATTATAAGCTTTGTTGCGGTAAGATAGACGCATGCCAATTACGCTCAACCCAAACCGTGAAAAAAGTTTACTGCGCCGCCATCCGTGGATATTTGCCGGCGCCATTCATCATGTGGATGAAACCCACGCATCAGGCTCAACCGTTGACCTGATCTCGTCCGAGGGGCATTTTCTAGCCCGGGCATCCTATTCCCCCATCTCGCAGATCCGCGCCCGTGTATGGACTTTTATCGATGAGCCTGTTGACAAAGAATTCTTTCGCAGGAAGATTCAATCTGCCATTGCATTACGCAACACGCAACACGTAACACGCAACACAAACGCCTATCGCCTCATTCATGCCGAATCCGACGGCATCCCCGGCTTGATCGTTGACCGATATGACGATGTGCTTGTCCTGCAATCCCTGACCGCCGGCTCTGAATTCTGGAAGGAAACCTTCGCCGATCTTTTGGCGGAAGAAACAGGCATCCAAAACATCTACGAACGCTCCGACGCGGATGTGCGCGAACTTGAAGGGTTGAAACCGATCGTTGGGATTTTGCGCGGAACAATTCCCGATTCCAAAATTACGATCAACGAATACAACCTGAAATTTAATGTGGATATTCAACATGGTCACAAAACCGGCTTCTACCTCGACCAGCGCCATAACCGTCACCGTGTGGGCGAATTTGCCAAAGACCGCGATGTGTTGAATTGCTTTTGCTACACAGGCGGATTTTCAATCCATGCCCTGGCGAATGGGGCAAAGTCAGTATTATCTGTTGACTCGTCCGCTGATGCGCTCGCATTGCTCGAAGAAAATATTGCGCTCAACCGCGTCCGCGTTCCTGCTGAGCGTCACACCTCTCGCGAAGGCGATGTCTTTCAATTGCTGAGAAAATTCCGTGACGAGAATCGTTCCTTCGACATGATCATTCTTGACCCGCCCAAATTCGCTCCCACCGCCGCCCATGCTGAAAAAGCATCGCGCGCCTATAAAGATATTAATTTACTGGCTTTCAAATTATTACGTCATGTCGGAATGCTATTCACCTACTCCTGTTCTGGCGGAATTGACGCGGCGCTCTTTCAAAAAATCGTCGCCTCCGCCGCATTAGATGCAGGCACGGATGCGACGATCATCGAGCATTTGTCACAGGGCAGCGATCACCCTGTTAGTTTACATTTTCCAGAAGGGGCGTATTTGAAGGGGTTGGTTTGTGTGAAGGGGTAATGCAGTTGTTTGATTACATGAGCTTGCCAAAAGATTTAAACACAGAGCACAAAGACCACAGAGAAAAACTCAGTGGTCTTTGTGCTCTGTGGCGAGTTTTTTTACGGCAATACTCCAAGTTCATCCAATGAATGAAGCAACTCCAGCGCATCACGATAGACTCGGAAGGCGCCAGCCCGGCTAAGTTCATCTTCACCGTACCCGCCGCTCAACAAGCCAATGCTCAACATACCGGCACGGCGTGAAGCTAACAAGTCCCAGACCGCATCGCCCACCACATAACAATCTTCGACCCGAACGCCCAATCGCTGCTGGCAGGCAAGAAAAAGGTCGGGCTCGGGTTTCGCCCGCAGCACATGGCCCCGTTCGATCACCAATACATCAGGGTCTATTCCCAAAGCATCCAGCGAAGCGTTGATCTCGGGCCGGCTCCCTGAAGTGGCAATGCCGTGGACGATCTTGTTGGCGCGAAGAAAGCGCATCAATTCCACCGCGCCGGGCAGGGGATGTCGCTCAGGAAGAAGCTGTGCGAACAATTCTCCATGGCGCTCTTGAAGAGCCGCCGCTTCCTGCGGATCAAGCTCGCGCCCAAGTTCACGGCCCGCGGCGCGGGTGAACAATCCCCCGCTCATGCCTATCCGCCGGTGAATGCGCCAGCCGTCAATTGCCATGCCGGCTTCGGCGAAGGCGCGCTGCCATGCAAAAACATGGGCATAAACTGTATCAACAAGAGTACCGTCAAGGTCAAAAATGAGCGCTCGCATCATTATCTCCACACAGGAATTTTATTTGCTGTCGTTACATATCAGACGGTTTGCCTGATATATCCATCAACTTGCGGATGGATTTCAGAGTTAATTTTTGTCATTGTACGTCTTACAGCTTGCAGGGTCAAGCAGGTTTATTGAGCGCCTACACAGGGGGTGAATTCAGTTTAGGCTTCGGTAAAAATAGAGGTGTTGTTACGTCCCATTTGTTTTGCCGCATATAAAGCTTTATCCGCGCGGCGGATCGCGTCTTCAACAGATGCATCATGCGGCGTATGAATTGTTTCAGCCACGCCGAGGCTGAGCGTGACGATAAATGGACTGTTGTCCGTCTCCATGTGTATCGCTGCGATACTCTCGCGGATGCGTTCCGCGATCAGGAATGCCTGTTGCGCATCCGTCTGGGGCAATAAGATGATGAACTCATCGCCGCCATACCGCGCCAAAATATCCACATCGCGCACCTGTGTGGCCGTAGCCTGCGCAACTTGTATCAACAAAGTATCTCCCATCGCGTGACCAAAAGTATCATTGACCTGTTTGAAGCCGTCAATATCGAATAATATAATTGTCAGCGGACGCTGATACCGAATGGCTGCGCTGAACTCGCGGGCGGCAAGTTCAAAGAAATAACGGCGGTTATACAAACCGGTCATTCCATCGGTGCGCGCCAGTATTTGTTCATGCGCGAACATTTGCTGAAGTTCACTGTGTGTGTCTTCAAGTGATTTGTTTGCACGGCGCAGTTCATCCTCCGCCCGCTTGCGGTCGGTGATATTGATCAGACTGCCCTCATAATATGACGTTCTCCCTGCTTTATCATAAATGACATGAGCATAATCCTCCGCCCAAAATGTCGCCTGATCATTACGGCGGAATTCAGCCTCGAAGGCGGAGATAACGCCTCTTTTTGAGATTTCGGACTTGAATCTGTCATTTGAAGTTGGGTCAGCGTACAAGTCCTTGGCATTCCTTTCCAGCAGGGAGGAACGATCCGGACAGCCAAACATATTGACCAACGCCGGGTTGGCGGTCAGGATGCGTCCATCCGCCGAGGTGCGATAAAGTCCAATGGGCATATTTTCGAATAAGGTTCGATAAGCCTGCTCTGATTGAATGAGCGCTGCTTCCGCCTGTTTGCGTTCGCTTATATCCCGCGCCACCCAAAGCGTGCAATCGTCGCCCATTGGCGAGATGGACGCCTCGAACCAGGGCGCTTCTCCGTTGACCACAATTTCGTATTCGATTTGAAGAGTCTGTTTTGTTCCCATTACCTGCCGCATCACTCCTAGAAATATTTCAACCTGCTCGGCGGGGAAGAAGTCAGTCAGGTGTTTGCCGATCACCTTTTCGGGGGAGATATAAAGCTTATCCGGGTTGGTGGGGGCAATTTTGCGATAGACCCCGTCCTGGTCAATGACCAGCACCGTATCCTGCATGGACGCAAACAGGGCGCGCAGTTCCGCTTCGGAGGCGGCCAGGGCTTCCTGTATCTGTTTACGTTCCTCTTCCAGTTTTTTCTCATGGGTCACATCGCGGCCAATACCCACTGTGCCGATCATATTTCCCTGTTCATTCAAAAATGGCGCCTTGTAAACATCCAGGAACAGGAACCTGCCTTTTACATTTCCGAATTCTTCGAAGCGCTCTGCGCGTTTTTTCTTGTGAATGACAGTATCTGTGTCCATGCAGATTTCGCCAAAAGTATGCCAATCAGGATTATCAGGATGGGAAGTTCTTTGCCTTTCCGCAAAAAACAGATCGGTTTTGCCAACGGGTTCTTCGGTGTTTTGTGCGATCAACAGTTTTTCAACCATGGCTTTATTGGCAAAAGTATAGCGGCTCTCCATATCCTTTGCCCAAACCAGGTCAGGCAGGTTATCGGTCATCAGGCGCAGCATCTGGTACAGGGACTTGAAACTTTCTTCATTTGCGCGCAGGGCTTCTTCCATCCGCTTTTGCTCGGTGATGTCACGGGAGACACTCCCCAGCCGCCAGCCTTTTTCGGTGCGGATCGAAAATATGCGCTGTTGAATAAATCGTAGAGAGCCGTCCAGATGCTCGAATGGCACTTCCATGATCCTATGAAAAAAGGATGACTGCCCGGTCTGCAATGCCTTTTGGATGGATTCCTTTATCATCAAATGATGCCCATCTGTTCGCAAATGCTTGGGCGCCATATTAAATTGCAGGTTCCACAAAAACTGACCCAATACCATCTCATGCTTTTGTCCGGTCATCTGCTCAAAAGCATTGTTAAACTCAATAATGCATCCTGACTCATCAGAAAGAACAATGCCATCCGCAGATTCAGTGATGACACTGTGGAATTTACTTTCGCTTTCGAGCAGGGCTTCTTCGGTCTGTTTACGCCCGGTAATGTCGCGGAAGTTAATTACAACCGCCTGCACGCTCGGCTCTGCCAGCAGGTTGCTATAGGTACTCTCCACCCAATGCCAGGAATCATCCTTATGTTTGAAACGATATTCAAGCGTAGGGATGTACGCAGGGTTGATCACCAGGTTGTTCATCGCATTAAGCACAACAGAAAGATCGTCTGGATGGATAAATTCAAGCGGGTTATTAAAAATGGCGGCATCGGTTTTATACTTGAACATATTTCTGGCGGAAGGGCTGGCATATTGGACCTTGCCATCTGATCCCACCAGGACAATCCCATCGGGCGCTTTCTCGATCAACGACTTGAAATGCCTCTCTGTCTGCCTGATCGCCTCTTCCGCCTGCCTTCGCGCGGATAATTCATCCTGCATTTGTTTTGCCAGGCGCGCATTATTAAGGCTGATGGCAACCTGCGCCGCGAAAGACTCTATGGCGGGTATATCTGCTTCGGTTACTGATGAGCTGGCAACCGTAAGTGTGCCAAATAATTTTTCATTGATACATAATGGAGCAATGACACTATGTTCAATTTTTAGCAGGCGCGCCAGTTGTCTGGCCATTGAACGCAAAGCTTTTGGAAGCGCTTCGGCAATGGCCTCTGTTGTCCAATGATCGAATCCTCCCTGCCCGCTTCTCAATATGCGGCCATAGTTGCTTTCAGGTGAAACCAAAAAGCGATAGTTCTGTATCGAGAGTCCCGTCAACTTTTCGCCGGCTTCGATCATGTTTTTGGCGAAAGTGGAATAGGTGTAGTTCAGATACAGCTTCTCATCGCTGGCGGTCAGGATGACAACTTCATGTCCGAGTGATTTGATCTGTTCCCCAACAGCTTGATATATTTCCTCCTCGGTGCGTGCCTGCTGAATGGCTTGCGCCGCGCGGCTGAGCGCCAAAAGCAGGTTGCGGCTGCGGCTGAAAGATTCCTCCACCTGTTTGCGTGCGGATAATTCATCCTGTAATTTTTGTATTAAGCGCACATTGCGCAATCCCGCCGCGATCTGTCCGGCAAAGGATTCCATGGCGGGCACGTCGCCTTCGTTTAGCGATAAACCGCTGACCATCATCAGTCCCAGTGTTTCGCCTTCAATGTGCAAGGGCGCGAGAATACCCTGCTCAATTTTCAGGATATTCATAAGCTGGCCGGTCACAGGGTGAAGAGTCTTCGGAAGCGCATCGAAAAAGTGCTCCTTTGCCGAATGCACATATTCCGCCTGGCTTGCGGCAATATCGCGCGCATAAACGCTATCAGGCGAAAACGCAATGCGATAGCCCATGGCTGGAACCCCTGTTAACTTTTCGAGATGTCGGAGCAAATTTGGAGCGTAGGACATATAAACGGTGGTAAGCGACTGGCCGTCATCATTCACCATCAGCAGGGTGACTTCGCCTCCCAGGGATTTAATTTGAGTGCCAATGGCACGGTAAATTTCATCCGCTGTGCCCGCCTGCTGGACAGTTTGCGCCGCGCGGCTAAGTCCCAATAGCAGGTCGCGGTTATGGCTGAGCATGTCCTGCTCCGGGGGTGTTTGTCGAATTTTTGCGGTCATCGAGTCCATCCTTTCGAATTCGTTTTCTTTGCAAATTCCAACCGGGAATGGCAAACAAAGTCAGTTGAAACTGACTTAACGAATCGAAATCAATTTTTTGTCCCCGCCGCGTTCATGGATAATAATTGCTGATGAAAAAAAACGGAAGTTGCGGGATGTTCTGCGCACAGCGAGGTAAGAGGTACTATATATTGACTTCAGTTTGCAGTCAAGCATCGTTTTATATTTCCAATCTGGCGCACCTCCTTATATTGATGCGGGCGTGGACGCGGCGGTTATCGGGCATTGCCACAGAATATCCATGAACAAAACAGGTCATGTTTATAACGGACTGTCACACTATAAGCGTGACCTACGGTTCGCTGCCAAACATTTCCAGAAAAACATCCACAATTTCCGGCTCGAAATGTTTTCCGCTTTGTTCCTTGATATAGGACAATGCTTTCTTTTTTGTCCAGCCTTTGCGGTAGGGACGGTCAATGGTGACGGCATCCCAGACATCTATGACTGCAAATATACGCGCCGCAAGCGGAATCTGCTCCCCTTTAAGTCCGCGCGGGTACCCTGTACCGTCCCATTTTTCGTGATGACAATAAGGTATATCCAAAGACTGCCGCAGGTATTTGATCGGACGCAGCATTTCATAAGCGAATTGCGGATGCCGGTGCATGAGATCCCATTCCTCATTGGTCAATTCCCCTTCTTTGAGCAGGATGTTATCGGGAACGCCCATCTTGCCAATATCGTGCAATAAAGCGCCGCGGCGAATATGGAGTATTTCGCTGTCTTTTATGCCCAGCGCTTTGGCGAGGACTATGGTCAATTCGGTAACCCGCCGTGTGTGGCTTTCTGTTTCCTTGTCACGCAGGTCCATTGCCCGCGCCCAGCCTTCGATGGTGGCATCGTAGGCGGTGATCAATTCAAAATTGGCGCGCTGCAGATCGTCAAAAAGTTGCGTTTGATCTATGGTAATGGCGGCTTGTCCTGCCAGTGTTTCGAGGAAATCAAGCCATTCCAGGTTTAGAGGTAATGGCGTGCGATGGAAAACCTCCAGTACGCCTTTGACCTCGCCTTTGGCGATGAGCGGCACAGCGTAAAAATCAATAAAACCTTCGCCTTTCAGCATGGCGGCACGCGTGAAAATGGAACCAGCTTCGGGTAAATTGGAAGCATGAATCGTGCGGCGCTCAAAAGCGGCACGCCCGGCAAAACATTCGCCAAGGCGCAAGTGAGTTTGTTCGATGGCGCGTGTGTAAAAACCCTGCCCGGCGACATAATCCAGCGTTTGCAGATGGGGGTGATACAAAAGGATATCGGCGGCATCCACACCCAACTGGGAAATAGTTTGAGAGAGAACTGTATTAAGGATCGGGTGCAGATCAAAGGAGGATGAGATGGCGCGGTCAATTGTATGCAGAGCCTGCAATTGATTGAGGCGGCGCGCGGTTTGCTCGCGCAGGCGCGCCGAGTGAATGGCTCCGGCGGCTTGAGAAGCAAGGAGTGAGAGCAGGTGTTCATCGGCTTCGGTAAACTTGCGGGTGGAATCGCCAATTTCATCCGCTGTCAGCACGCCGATTAATTCTCCTCCGTAAAGCATTGGCACTTCAAGAACCGCGCGGGTGAGGGCGCTATCATATACTGGCGAACGACCTTCCCAGGTTGAATAATCATCCACCCGTAAAGGCTGGCGGGTTTGTGCTACACGCCCCGCCACTCCCTCGCTAAGTTTTAGGCGCAGCCCAAGAGGTGTGTAGGTGGTATCCACTGTTAATTCCAGTTCATTGGTCTCCGCTAGATAGAGATACATGCCGCTGGAAGAAGAACCAAGTAGTTTTTTCGCGTGTTCCACGATGACTTGCAGCATTGTATTCAGTTCATTTTCAGTAGAGAGGGCGTTGCTTGTTTCATACAATGAGGCAAATTCGAGGGCGCGGCGTGCGGTTTCTTCGCGCAGTCTTGCCGAGTGAATCGCCCCTGCCGCTTGGGCGGCAAAGAGTGACAGCAGGCGCTCATCGGCTTCAGTAAACTTGCGGGTGGAATCGCCAATTTCCTCCGCAGTCAACACGCCGATCAACTTGCCTCCATTAAGCATCGGTACTTCAAGGGCGGCGTGAATGGAAACGCCTTCAAATACCGGCGAACGCCCCTCCCATGTTGAATAATCATCTATTCGTAATGGCTGATAAGTTTGAGCCACGTACCCTGCCGCTCCCTCGCCAAGTTGCAGGCATGTCCCAAGAGGCGTGGAATGTGTGCTATCCACTGTTAATTCCAATTCCTTTGTGTCAGGAAGATAGAGATACATACCACCTGATGAGGCGCCAAGCAGTTTTCTGGCATGTTCCACAATAACCCGTAACATGGTACCCAATTCATTTTCAGCGGAGAGGGCATTGCTTGTTTCATACAGGGATGCGAATTCGCGGGCGCGGCGCGCAGTTTCCTCGCGCAGGCTTGCCGAATGAATCGCCCCCGCAGCCTGAGCGGCAAAGAGTGAAAGCAGGCGTTCGTCAGATTCGGTAAATGTGCGGTTTGAATCGTCCATCTCTGCCACGTTCAACACGCCGATCAGATCTCCCCCAAAGAGCATCGGCACCTCCAGGACGGCGCGAAATAAAACACCTTCATATGTATGTGAACGACCTTCCCAGGTTGAATAATCTTTTATCCTCATCGGTTGATGGGTCTGGACGACACGTCCGGCCATCCCTTCTCCAAGGCGCAGGGTTGTCCCGATCGGTACGGCGGATGTCGTTGTAAACGCTATTTCCAGATTATCGTTCGTCCGATTATAAAGATACATGACTCCGGTGACAGTGTTCAATAAGGCTGCGGCGTGTTCCACAATATTTTTTATCAGGCTGGTCAGGTCATTGTCGGCCGAGAGGGCTTTACTTGTTTCATATAATGCCGCAAATTCCCGAAAACGGTGTTCGGTCTGCTCAAACAGGCGGGCATTTTGCAAAGCCAGGGAGGCCTGACCCGTAAAAGCGCGCATTAATTCAGCTTGCTCATTTGTGAAGAAATTCGGTTCGGCGCTGTCAAGTGAAAAGAAAGCAATCACTTCATTGTTGACAATGATCGGCGCTCCCGCCCACGAACGGATAAAACTTGTTTCCGGGGTGTGAATCCAACCCGGGAATTGTTCTATATCCGAAATAACCAGCGGTTGTTTGTTCTCGAACATCCAGCGCAAGTTTTCCACAGAGGCAATTTCAAAACCAAGCTTTATGATGTTTTCAAAATTTTGCCTTCCCACTTTTTTATATCCGCGCATCCTGGCTATGGTGCTTTTTAGGTTTTCCGGTTGAACGAACATGATGCAGCCGCCATCAAAAGGCACAACACGCTCCAGGGCTTCCAGCAAACGGTCCAGGATGGTCTCAAAATCAAGACTGACACTCATGGATGCGCCAGCGCTCAGCGCGTCGCGCAGAGCATCTGACACCTGTCGTTGTTTTCGTTCCGCCTCAAAAAGACGGGCATTCTCCAGAGCGCTGGCGGCCTGGTTTGCCAGGGTGGCCGCCAAACGTTCGTCCGCGCTGTTAAATGCATTGAGTTGTTCGCTTTCGATGCTGATCACTCCAACCACACGCTCCCCCAATTTCATGGGCACATAAAGACCGGATTTCAATCCGGGATAGGTGTCTACATACCGCGCATCATTAAGCAGGTTATTTGATCTTACAAGCTGTCCATGTTGGACCGCCCAGCCGCTCAACCCTTGAGAGGAACGGGCAATCAGAGTCTTAAAGCGTTCCCCCACTTCACGGCGTTGCGCTTCATTTTTTAAATCTGGTTGATTGAACGCCAGTAATTCAAGGCTTTCATCCTGTGGATGATATAAGCGGATAGAGGTGTGATGCCAGCCGAGTTTTTGTTCGAGCAACTCAATCACCTTTTGCCCAATATCCCCGGGGTACAACAGTTGATTGATCGCCAGTCCACTTTCGTAGAGCATTTCCAGTTCCATCACCCGCTGCCGCATTTCATTTTCCACTTGCTTGTACTCGGTAATATCGTGTATCACGCCATGGATTAATTGCGGAGCGCCGTTTTCATCGCGCAGCATGATTGCCTGATCGCGAAGCCATAGAAAACGTCCATCGGCGGTTCTCATCCGGTATTCCGCTTCAAACGGCTCGCCATTTTTTGCGCAATCCATGTATTTGGCGTTAACCCACTGAAAGTCATCGGGGTGAACAAGAATCTCCCAAAGACCGGGCGCTTTCCGCCGCCATTCTTCCGGTGTGAATCCGAGGATGATCTCAACCTGGGGACTGATATATATTGTGTGCATATCGGCGCTTACATCATCAATATAAACAATGGCGGGAATCTGCTCAACCAGCGTGCGATATTGTCTTTCGCGTTCGCGCAAGGATTGTTCCACCTGTTTGCGCTCGGTGATATCCTGAATAACCCCGTGCATTTTCAAAAGCTTATTCTGCGCGTCAAATTCCAAATTACCCAAACCATGCACCCATCGTTCAGCCTTGTCATTTTTTCTGACAATCTTGTACTCCCTGTCGAAATGGGTGTACCTGCCCATGACTTCATTTGTAAAATAGTCGGTCATCTGCTGTCGGTGATCGGGGTGGATCAGACCGCTCCACCCTTCCACGGAGCGGATGTATGTATCGTCAATTCCAAATAGTTTATCGAGAATGGCGGAACTTTTCCACATACCTGTGGTGACGTCCAGCACATAACTGCCCATGTTCGCAACAACTTGCGCTTCCCTGAGTAAACTTTCACTCTCGCGCAGCGCCTCTTCCGCCTGCTTGCGTTCGGAAATATCGCGCACAACGGATAGAATTTGGCTTTCCCCGCCAATCTGTGAACTTCGCAGTGAAACCTCTGCCCAAAAAAGTTCTCCCGTCTTCTTTTTTGCGAGCCATTCAAAGACCTGCGGACCTTCCTCCAGCGCTTTACGCATTTTTTCCCGCGCATCCAACGAGGAATAAGGCGGTTCATTGACATTCATATCGTCGGTATTTTCAGACAACGCTTCTTCTTCAGACGCATATCCATACATGTGTAACATCGATTCGTTGACGTGCAGCAACTGTCCGTCCGGCACGGCATGGATAAAAATCGCTTCGGTTGTGGTGTTGAAAATTTCCCGATACCTGCGTTCGCTTTTTTGCAGGCTCGAAAGCGCCTGTTTCAGTTCCTGGGTGCGCTGGCTGACACGTTTTTGCAGGGTTCGGGCAAAAATGCTCAGGGTCAGAATAACGACCATGATAATCAATATGGCGGCAAGCAAATAAGGAAGATACTCCCGCCAATTGTTGTTTTGTTGAATGCCGAACCAGCGATTGTCAATTGCCTGATATTCAGATTTACTGATACCGGCGAATCCACTTGTCACCAGTTCCAGAAGCGCAGAGTCTCCTTTTTTCACGGCGCGATGAAACTCGCCGCTGAATAGCGGACCAGAGTGATTAAACTGGCTTTGCAGTCCATATTTGTAAAGAAAATACAGACCCGGCGGTTGGTCAATTACAAAGATGGTCTCTTCTTTTCTCTCAGCCGCCCGGATAATTTCTTCATAGCTATTGTAATAAACAAGGTTTTTGATGCCCGCCTCTGTTAAATACTCGGCATCGGTATCGCCCGATTTAACCGCAACGCGAAATCCTCTTAAATCTCCCGCATCCGCAATGCCGGAAATATTATTGTGAAAGAAAATCGGCACATCAATCCGCGCATAGGAATCTGTAAAGTCATAAATTTTGGCGCGATCAGCAGTGTGGAAAATGGTATCAATTACATCAAATTTCCCGTCCTTCATGCCGTTTAGCGCGTCTTCCCATGGGATTGCTGAAAGCTCAACCTTTACCCCGGTATGTTTCTCCCATAGCGCCCATTGGTCAACCAGAATGCCCTGAGGGGTCCCCTGCTCGTCGAGAAATATATAGGGCGGATAGTTGTTATCCATCACAACCCGAATGCTGGTTACTGACGGGTCAATGATGGCTGATGAAGCATTGGAACAGGAAGCCAACATGCCGAACAGAAGCATGGCGATGAAAATGACCGCCATGCGCTTTTGCTTTTCATCGAAATATTTCATGGTTGATTTTCCTTTGATGATTTCTGTCATCCTGCATCAAAGATCACGGTGTGGTTGCGTCCTGCTTTTTTGGCGGCGTACATGGCTTCATCGGCACGGTGGATGATATTTTCCATCGACTCATCCTGCGGCGCGTGAATCATTTCAGCGATGCCGACACTAAGCGTAACAGAGGCTGGACCCCTGCTGGTTTCCACGCGCAACGCCTCCACGCCTGTGCGGATGCGCTCCGCCAGCAGATAGGCTTGTTGCGCGCCGGTCATCGGCAGCACGATCACAAACTCCTCGCCGCCATAGCGCCCGATCAGATCCGTGTCGCGCAATTGAGCGCGCGCAACCTGCGTTACACATTCCAGCATCTGATCTCCCAAGGCATGGCCAAAGGTATCATTGATATGTTTAAAATGGTCAAGGTCAAACATGATCACGGACAATCGTTGTTGATAGCGTTTGGCAACGTCAAACTCATGTCCGGCAAGTTCAAACAGGTAACGGCGGTTGTTAACACCGGTCAGCGCATCGGTATGCGCCAGAAGCTGCTCTTGTTTGAACGCAAGTTGAAGTTCCTGGTTTGCCGCTTCAAGTTTTTCCCTGGCATGTTGCAGGTCAACTTCCACCTGTTTGCGTTCGGTGATATCCTGTTTGATCGCGATGAAATTCGTTACATTGCCCTGCCCGTCCAACACAGGCGTAATCGTTTCCTCTTCAAAATACAAACTGCCATCCTTGCGTCTGTTCACCAATTCCCCGCGCCAGACCTTTCCCGCAAGGACGGTTTCCCACATGGTTTTGTAAAACGCGGCATTGTGGCTTTGCGATTTAATAATGCGGGGATTCTGTCCAATGGATTCGTCTGTTGAATAGCCTGTCAGGTCAACCCAGGCCCGGTTGACCCATTGGATCGCGCCATTTTTGTCTGTAATGGCTATCGCATTCGCAGCCGCTTCGAGCGCTGCGCTTTGCAGGAGCGAATTCGCTTCCGCTTGTTTGCGCGCGGTAATATCCTGCACAATGGCAATGTGAAAATCTGGAGTTGCGCCCGCGGCCCACATGGGAGAGACAGTCAATTCCACCCAGACGATGGAACCGTTCTTATGGATAAGACGTTTCTCCATCGTGTATTCTCGAATGACGCCGGACTTTAGCAGTTCCATATTATCCAAATCGGGTTGAAGGTCCTCTGGATATGTAATGGATTGAAAGTCAAGAGCCTCCATCTCTTCGAATGAATAGCCAACAATGTCACAGTCTTTTTGATTGACTTGAATGAATCTTCCTGTGTCCGTGTGAATTCGGGCCACCCCCACCGCCATTTGCTGAAACAACGCGCTCAATTGGGATTCTCTTTCGCGCAGTTCCTCTTCCGCCCGTTTGCGCGCGGTGATGTCGCGCAGCATCCCCTCGTGGTATAGGATGTTGCCCTGCTCGTCATGTATATAGTGCCCGTGATCTTCAACCCATATCTCAGCGCCGTCCTTGCGCCTCATGCGGTAAACATCAACTTCCTCCCGGCCTGTATCCAAAATGTGACTGCCTCTTTCTTCGGGCGCGAAGTAGAGGTCTTTTTTGATGTCCACTGCCAGCATTTCCTCCCTGCTTGAATATCCAAACATCTTCACCATGGCGGGGTTTACTTCCACAAATTTTCCTTCATGCGTACTGCGGTAGATGCCATCCATCATGCTGTCGAACAGGGCGCGATACCGTTCTTCCGATTTGAGCCGCGCCGCATCCATTTGTTGGCGCTCGGATAATTCATTCCGCATCTGCTGTGTCAGGCGCGCATTGGACAGGCTGATCGCAATTTGCCCGGCAAAAGATTCCATTGCGGGCACGTCATCTTCGCTCAGGGACAGTCCGCTGACTACCATTAAACCCAGTATTTCGTCATCCACATGCAAGGGCGCGACAATGCCCTGTTCAACATGCAGAATATTCATGATCTGACCCGCAAACAAATGAAGAGCCTTCGGAAGCATTGCTTCAACATATTCCGTTGCCTCCCGCACATAAACCGCCCTGCCTGTGTCCATGGCGCGGGCATATATACCCTGCGGGATAAGCGGAAAGCGATACCCCAACGCTGACAATCCGATCAATTTTTCAGCCTGTCGGAGAAAGTTTGGCGCGTATGAAGTATGCGCCACGATGAGGGACTTGTGGTTATCCGTGACCAGGAACAGGGAAGCATCTCCTCCAAGAAATTTAACCTGATCGCCGACGGCGCGGTAAATCTCCTCCGCTGTGCGCGCTTGTTGGATGGACTGCGCAGCGCGGCTGAGCGCCAGCAGAAGATCACGGCTGCGGCTGAGCGCATCCCGCGTTGGGTTTGTTGTTAGATCTTTGGGCGTTTTCTCAACCATGGCAACCATCCTTTCGGATTTGCGGTGTCTCGGAAATCCATCTTGTAACGATAAATAAATTCTGCTCAACTGAATTTGACAAACTAAAATTCACCTTTTATCCCCTCCCCAGTAAATGATCCAACAATGTCACTTTAACGCTTTCTCGGCTTTTTGGAGTCCGGAAGTTCCACTTGTTGACTCCTTTCAAACAAACTGAATATGAATATATATTGACTCTTGACCCTAGTCAAGCATTGCACTCAGTATCTTAAGTACCTGTGACCGCAAACGACGTGGTTGAACCGCGTCCAATTCCACTCGCTGCGCCCCCACAAATTTAGCAAACCTTGCAAGCCCGCGTCCAAGCGCATTGGCGAAGGCTTCATCCTTCGGGGCATCGTCTTCCAGCCAGAAGCCGAGGATGTGGAGCGTGTTCGTTTGGCGATCCAGCTTCGGGTCGAGCCGCGCAACGAGATCGTCGCCGTACAAAATGGGCAGGGTGTAATATCCCCAGCGGCGTTGATGCAGCGGCTTGTACACCTCCCACAAATATTCAAAATCGAAGACTTGCTTTGCGCGCCCGCGCGCGCTGACCATGTCCAACGGTGCAAGGAATGTGACTTCCTCCTCAGTGGATGTTCCCAACGGTTTCCACGATTTTGGAATGCGCCCCGCTTCCAGATCGGACAGATGGGACTGGTCGCTGTTCAAGAAGAGGAATCCATCCTTTGAGTTTTCCACGTGCAACCGCGAGGCAATACCCTGTTCGATAAGACGCTCAATCCGCTCCCTGCCTTCCTCCCGTGAAACATCACGATGAAGAAAACCAGCCAGACTGCTGCGCCATGTGCTTTCACGCGCCAGCCCAAGATGCGCTATGGTCTTGCGGCTGAAAAAATCCTCGGCATCTGATTCAGGCGCGGCATAATCGTATTCATCAGGCAGCACACGTTCACGCAGGTCATAGATGCGGTCAAAACCTTTGCGGTTGGTAATCATCACCTCGCCGATCAGCCATAAATAAAACAACGCAATGGATGCCTCCTTCCGTCCGCGATAACTCCAGGTTTTGAGAGCCTCCCCGCCAAAATCACGATTCCCCAGCGAACCACGCGTGCGTAATTCATTTAAGACGAACTTCACCGTTTCGGCGGGCGGATGCTTGAAGGATGATTCGTACCACATGCCCTGTGCTTCGCGATGTTTCATGTGCAAACGCCAATAGGGAAACTCGCTCATGGGATACATGAACAGCCAGCCGCCATAATCGAAGAATCCGCGTTTTTCATATGCCGCCCGATAAAGATGATCCAACTTGAAATCCAGCACGCGGCCATATAACGCAATTTCCTGGCTGCGTGCGACAATATTCAATGGGTCCAGTTGCAGTCCCTGCATTTGGTGGATGGCTTTGGTTGTGCCGCCCAGCCCCCTGAAACGGCGCCCAGGCCAAAGTCCCTGTTGACCGAGTAAAAATCGGCGGAATGTAAGTTTGGAGATCGTTATCATGTTTGCAGTTGAAAAGTCATAAAGTTGGAAAGTTGAGATATAAAAAAGACCGAGGTTGAATCCTCGGTCCACGGTCCACGGTCTATGGTCTGCTAGTCATCGTCAAGCGAGGCAATTGTCCGCAATAAGCCAAAGATCAGCACACCCAATTTGAGTCCCTCGCCGGAGGTAATGGCTGTTGTGCTTTCATTTTTTTCTGCGCGGCGGGTGAGAAGTACTGCGGCGACCAGACCTGTGACCGCACCAATCAATGCGCCGAATATAATGGTTCTGCTTTTGTTCATGGGGTAGTTATCCTTTCAAAGAATGCTTTCACGTTTTCAATGAAACCGTCAAGGGCAATAACAGGTTTTACAACCATGTTTGCGCCGCGAATAATGTAATTTTGTGCAATGTATACGTAATCCTGCGCGATGCCGGTATAGTGCGGTAATGCGCCCAACGCGCGCGCCATCAGGTAAATAAGACCGATGAGAATGGCAAGCAGGATCAGTCCCGCGATCAAAATGGGAATGACAATCCAGATCGTGGAGATGGCCGCCCAGCGGCTTACATCCCCGCTTGATTTGAAGGTGGCAAGGCTGACCAGCACGACTACGCCGATCAACGCCAGCGTGCTGATCACCATCGGCAAAATGATTTGCGTAGTCCGCTGCTTGCGGTGCAGTTGATAGGAATAATGTTCGTGGCGGGGAAGTTCAGCTTTCATTGGTTATATTTTAGCATAAATCACCACCCTTCCCAAAATTCCGCAAGGTATGCAAATTGGGGGAACCTCCACACACTAAGCTTAGGCAGACTTAAGTACCTTTCCACAAAATGTCTGGAGAGGCTATAATCGCGCCCATGCCTACTAAAAAATCAACCCCCGTTATTGAAATTAAAGAGGAAGCTGAAGAAGTGATCGAACAGGTTCCTGAAGAAGAAACGGTTACCTTCAAGAAGAGTCACTTTTACTCGGTATTGGTCGTGCTGGCTTTTGCAGTCGGAATCCTTGTTGGCTATGTGGCCTGGGGACGCGGCTCCACTGTCACAGCCGCCGCTCCTGCCGCAGTGGCACAGCAGCCGCCCTCGGGCCAAGTTGCTACGCAGGAACCGCAATTTACCCGCTACGATATTCCTGTAGAAGGGTATCCAAGCCTTGGCCCGGATGATGCAAAGATCGTAATCGTCGAATTCAGCGATTTCCAATGCCCCTATTGCCGCCGCTTCCATGAGGATACTTATCAGGCTTTGCTTAAAGCCTACCCGGGGCAGATCCGTTTCGTTTATCGCAACCTGCCGCTCCCGCCGACCATGCATCCAGATGCGATGTCTGCGGCAGTAGCTTCCCTCTGCGCCAACGACCAGAATGCTTACTGGGATTATCATCAAAAGTTGTTCAGCAGTGAGACGTTGGGCGAGGAAACTTATATTCAATATGCAACCGATCTTGGCTTGAATGTTGAAGAATTCACCGCCTGCCTTTCCAGCGGCAAGCATGATGAATTTATCAAACAGGATACCGACTTTTCCACCAAACTTGGCGTACAGTCCACACCGACCTTTTTTATCAATGGACTTGCTCTTATAGGCGCCCAGCCGCTCTCCAGTTTTCAACAACTGATTGATAAGGAACTGGCGGGAGAAATTCCACAGTAAAGTATTCTCCAGGTGACAGTCACTTCAAAAGTGACTGTCACCTTTTTATGAAACAGAGTTCACAGGGTCTTAAAGATTCTGCGAACTCTGTTTCTTTTTGGTATGATAGCGCTTGATACAAAAATCCCCAAAACACAACTCCACTCTGAGAGATGCACATGAAAAAATTTGTAGCCATTGCCGGGAACATCGGTGTAGGGAAATCCACGCTTGTAAAAATGCTATGTGACGAAATGAGTTGGGACCCGTTTTACGAACCCGTAACGGAAAATCCGTATCTCGCAGATTTTTACCAGAACATGTCGGCGTGGGCGTTCCATTCGCAGGTATTCTTTCTGACACACCGCCTGCGTTCACACATGGCTCTTGCCCAGCATCCGAACTCGGTGATCCAGGATCGCAGCGTTTACGAGGATGCGGAAATCTTCGCGCAGAACTTGTACGACCAGGGCAACATGCAAGACCGTGATTTCAAAACCTACCGCGAGTTGTATGAGACCGCCGCGCAATTCCTACCGCCGCCCGATCTTGTGATTTATTTGCGCGCGTCTGTGCCAACGCTTTTGAACCGCATCAATTCACGCGGGCGCACCTACGAACGCAAGATCGCGCCTGAATATTTGCAAAACTTAAACGAGTTATACGAATCGTGGATAGAAGATTTTACACTTTGCCCCGTGCTTGCCGTCCCTGCCGACGATCTCGATTACGTGGCGCATTCCGGCCACCTGCGTTTGATCATCGCAAAAGTGGAGGATAAATTAATAGGAAAAGAAGAAGTGGTTTTCGAAGCCGATGAAGTGGCGCGAGCCGCGGAAGATTAATTTACACAAAACATCCCGAAGATTGATGAACCTTCGGGATGTTTTTATTTAAGTCCAGAAAATATTTCCGCACATTGCAATGAATATCTCCAATCTTCACGATCTTCAATGCTCCACCATGCGGAGAGGATGGCGTGGGCAGTTGCCCAGTTGATGATTTTTTCGCGCTCCCAGCCTAATCTCTCTGAGAGGATACTGACCCGCCTCTCTGCCCTAACCCGAAAGCTGATTCTGTCCGAAAGGTTGTTCCACGGGTTGAGCATGAGCGGACCTATCTCGTACCCCGCAGGTCCGATGACTCCCTTGGGGTCGATCACCAGCCAGCTGCGCTCGCATGACAGAATGTTTAAGTGGTGAAAATCGCCGTGCATTAATTTCACATTTTTGTCCGCAAACAATTCGGGCAAAATGGATTCAACTCGTTCTAGAAGTTCTTTTGAAAATGGTCCCGTCATTGAAATGCGGACGAATTTTCTTCAACCCATCGAACCAATCCGATAATCGAATAAAGTTATTTTCGTCGGGCGGTGTGCGCCAGATTCTTTGCATTACCTCGGCGGCGATGTTTGTGCGTTCGTCGTCATCTTCAAGTTCGGCGAGCATGATTCCTGGCTTGAGTCTTTCGAGCAGAAGAAGCCCATGTTCCGCATCTGACTCCAGCAGTTGACATGCACCGTCGCCGTTGAATAATTTCAGCGCGGAGATTTCACTGGTCAACTCGCGGTTGGGAACTCCGATTTTGAGAACTACGTCCTGCGAAGTCCCCGCAGGGGGAGCGGAGCCACGTGCTTTTCGTGGCGCAGTCGAAGGGCGCTTCGCAAATGCCACAAAGTTGTACGATAAATTAGGAACGGGCTGGATATCGGTCAATCCCCAGCGTTGGGATGTTTCTTGAATTAAAAAAGGAAGGACAGCGAGAAATTTTTCGCCATCCTCTTTGTAGGTATTTTGAATTGTGGTGATGAATGAATCAGGGAGTTGCATGTTGTCATACTGTAGGGGCGCAGCATTGCTGCGCCCCTACTTCACCCAGCCCAGCCCAATCCGTCCGCGTTCGGCTTCTATTTTTTGGATTTCCACGTCGATGATGTCGCCAACTTTGAGGACGGTGCCATGCGGAATTTGGCTCTTGTGCAACAGACCGTCACCTTTGAGCCCAATGTCCACGAAGGCGCCGAAATCGACCACGTTGCGGACTGTGCCTTTGAGCTGCATTCCCGTCACGAGGTCTTCGGCTTTGAGCACGTCCGAGCGCAGGATGGGCGCGGGGGTGTCGGCACGCGGATCACGTCCCGGGCGGACAAGTTGTTCGAGGATGTCTTTCAGCGTGGGCACGCCGCATTCCAATTCAGCGGCTAGGGTTTCGAGCGGGGCACTGGCGGTCAGGGAATTCAAGGCGGAGACTCGGTCGGGGATGGACGAATCAACTGTCAGCGCGGCGCGTTCGAGAACCGCTTCCGCGATGGGATAAGATTCAGGATGAATGGCAGAAGCATCCAACGGATTCTTCCCATCCCGAATCCGCATGAAGCCTGCGGCTTGTTCAAAGGCTTTGGGTCCAAGCCCCGTGACCTTCTTCAACGCGGCGCGGGATTTGAAGGGTCCGTTCGTGTCGCGGTGCGTGACGATGTTGGTTGCAAGTTTGGGACCGATGCCCGCGACGTGAGTCAGCAGGGCGGAACTGGCGGTGTTGACATCCACGCCGACGCTGTTGACCACGCTTTCGACCACGCCGTCGAGCGCGTGCGTGAGCGCGGTTTGATCGACATCGTGCTGGTACATGCCGACGCCGATGGATTTTGGATCAATTTTTACGAGTTCGGCGAGTGGGTCTTGTGCGCGGCGGGCAATGGATACCGCGCCGCGGATGGTGACATCGAGGTCGGGGAATTCGGCGCGGGCGAGGGCGGATGCGGAATAGACCGATGCGCCCGCTTCGCTGACGATGAGGTATTTGGTGGGTAGGGGCGAAGGGCCCTTCGCCCCTACGACCTCCGCCGCCAATTTTTCAGTTTCGCGTGAGGCGGTGCCGTTGCCGATGGTGATGAGCGTGACGTGATGGCGGTTGATCATGTCTTGCAGGGTGTTGATCGAACCCTTCCAATCGTTCTTCGGTTCGTGCGGATAGATCACGCCGGTGTCGAGCAATTTGCCTGTGGCATCCACCACGGCGACTTTACAGCCCGTGCGGAAGCCAGGGTCGAGACCCAGGACGGTGTGACCTGCCAGCGGAGCTTGTCCCAACAGGGCACGCAGGTTGGTGGCAAAAACTTGAATGGCGTGATTGTCGGCGCCTTCGCCTTTTTCACGGCGCACATCGCGTTCGATGGCGGGCAGCAAAAGCCGCTCCGCGGAATCTTGAATTGCCAGCGCGAGTTGATCGGCAAAGGGGCTGATGATGTCCTGCTCGAATTCAGCTTGGATGGCGTCGAGCCAGTCGCGCTCAGGGACATCCACATGCACGCGCAGGACGCCTTCCTTTTCGCCGCGGGTGATGGCAAGAATTTGGTGCGGCTGAAGGCGGTTGACGTTGCCTTCAAATTCATAATACGATTCGTACACGGCTTTTTCGTCGGCGGCGTTGGCGATCTTTTCCACGCGGACTTTGCCAAACTTGAGCGCCTTCTCGCGGGTCACGGCGCGGACGTTGGCGTTATCGCTGATCATTTCAGCCACGATGTCGCGCGCACCTTGCAGGGCTTCTTCGATGTTTGTCACTTGATCGTTGAGGAATTTCGCGGCGAGTTCTTCGGGCGATCCAAAGTCCTGTTTCAAAATGAGGTCAGCCAGCGGCTCCAATCCCTTTTCACGGGCGACCATGGCACGGGTGCGGCGTTTCTTTTTGTAGGGGGCGTACAAATCTTCGAGCGCGGTCATGGTGATGGCGGCGGTGATGCTTTCGCGCAGTTCGTCGGTGAGTTTGCCCTGCTCTTTGATGGAAGCAAGGATGGCGGTGCGGCGTTCGTCGAGTCCGCGCAGGCGAACCAGTTCATCGGCGATGATGCGTATCTGTTCATCGTCGAGCGAGCCGGTCATTTCCTTGCGATAACGGGCGATAAATGGGACGGTGTTGCCTTCGTCTAAAAGGTTGATGACTGCCGTGACTTGCGACGGCTTGACATTGAGTTGGGAGGCGATCTGGTCTGCGTGAGTCATAGGGGTGGATTTTATCATGGGGAAGAACGAAGGATGAATGAGGAAGGATGAGGGATGAAAGTAAAAAGTAAGAGGTAATAAGTAATGAGTTGACAAGCTGGCAGAAAACAGCGCACAGAATTTCTTCCATGCGCCTTTACTTCTCACTTCTTAACTTATTACTCGTTACTCATCACTTCTCTTACGACGGAAATATCTTATCAAATACTTCGGGGCAATACTTCTGCACCATTTCGGAGGAGATGCCGTTTTCTTTGCAAATTTCGGCGTAGAGGTCAACACTTGGGCGGCGGATTCTTTTCTGCGTATCAATGTCCAATCCCCACAAACCGAAGCGTTGTGTCCAGCCGCGTTCCCATTCGAAGTTATCCACTAGTGACCAGTGGAAGTAGCCCTTCACCGGCCAGTTGAAGTTGACCGCGCGCCAGACCTGATGCAAATGCTGGGCCAGATAACGCGGGCGCATTTGGTCGCCAGAATCTTCCACGCCGTTTTCGGTGATGATGACGGGCAGGTTGGGATACATCCGCTCGACCCATTTGAGCGAGTTGAAAATGCCTTCGGGAATGTTGGCGATGAATCCCGTACCGCTCATGTCTGCGCCTTTGGGATAACCACTGTTTGAGAATAATTCGCCAGGCTTCATCAGGTCAAACCAGACCGTATCCACCGAGTAATAATTCAAGCCGAAGTAATCCTGTGTGCCTTTGGCTTCGGGGATGTTTTGATTACCGACCGGGGATTTCATCACGCCGGTGGAGATGGCGGAGGGAAAGCCCATGTTGAGTCCATCGTAGCGGATATTGCGCATGAGCCTATCCAGCGGCGACCACTTCAAACGCGGAACCATCGGGCGGTAATGCAGGGCGTAGCCGACTCTCGCCTCAGGCTGTAATTCGTGGATGGCACGATAGGCGGCGGCATGTCCTTTGACCATGTTGCCCAGCACGCGCATGGATAACCTGATGTCTTTCTTTCCGGGCGGGAACGCACCGATCACATAGCCGCTCAACGCGTAAACATTTGGCTCGTTGATCGTACACCAGAGGGTGACGTATTCCTTGAGCGCGTTTACCATTTTGCGGGTGAACTTCTCGAATAACACCACGATCTCGTCGTTTTCCCAGCCGCCTTTTTCCGTGACCCACAGCGGGTCGGTGAAATGATGCAGGCTGACCAGCGCGGTCATGTTGCGCTCACGCAGTCCGCGCAGCATGGCGCGATATTTTTCGATGGCTTCCTCGTCCCAGGTATCGGGTGTCGGTTGGATGCGACTCCATTCGAGCGAGAAGCGGTGCGCGTTCTGACCAGTTTCGGCGGCGCGGTCGAAGTCCTCGCGCCAGCGGCCGCCCCACCAGTCGGCGGCCAGACCAGATGTCCCGTTGGTGTGCCCGTCCTGTTCCCACTTCCACCAATTGTTGTTCGTGTTGTTGCCTTCCACCTGGTGCGAGGCGGTTGCCGTCCCCCATAAAAATCCTTTTGGAAAATGATAGGTTGCTTGAGGCATGGTTCTCCGTTAACGGTAGGGGCGAAGCATTGCTTCGCCCCTACGAGCGATTCAAATATGCAAGATACAACGCGACAGACCCCGCGACGGCGGCGTTCAATGATTCGATCTTGCCTTTCATCGGGAGTTTCAAAACGATGTCGCATTTCTTGCGGACGAGGTCGTGCAGTCCTTCGCCTTCAGAGCCGACGACGAGCGCCAGCGCGCCTTTGAGATGACGCGACCCCGCTTCTATCTCCGCCCCCGCCTGATCCAACCCGACGACCCAGATGTCGTTATCCTTGAGCGCGTCAATCGTCTGCGAGAGATTCGCCTGCGCGATGAGCATGTGTTCGCTCGCGCCCGATGATGCGTTGACCACGGCGGGAGTCACATCCACAGTCCGCGCGGATGGGATGACCACGCCATGCACGCCAAGCGCCTCTGCGGTGCGGATGAGCGTGCCGAAGTTTTGCGGGTCTTGCAGGGAATCAAGCATGAGGATAAAGGGCAATTCCCCGTTGGCGTGTTCGAGAATATCAAGCACATCCGCATATGGATATCCGCTGACTTCTGCCACGATGCCCTGGTTGTTCTGGTGAACCTTGTCCAGTTTGGGGCGCGGTACACGGTTGACCTTGATCTTCTGCTCTTTGGCCAGTTGAAGGATTTGCTCGATCTTGCCTTTGTCCTGCACCCCTTCGGCGATGTCGATTGAAAATACCTGCCTGCGCTTTGCGCTCAGGGTTTCATAGACTGCATTGCGGGAATAGATTAGTTCTCTCATATCTCCGATTATAAGTCAGTCACCAATAAAGTGATTGTCACTTTATTGAACATGGGTCCCGCTTGAAGCTACGCTTTCCATGGCTGATCAAAAGTCGCTTTTCTTCCGGCGGCGAGGGTGGTGATCAGAAATACACTGACCAGTAAAATGGACACAACCCCATACGCCTGTCGGATGTCGGTCATGTCTGCCAGCCGCCCGAGTACAAGCGGAAGCGCGAGAATGGCAGTGCCGGAGGCGAGGGCGGCGCGGGCGCTTGCCTGTGTGGTCTTATTGCGAGCCACGCCGATTGCCATCGAAAGCAGCAGGGGATACATGCCGGCGACGCCCAAGCCCATTACGAATAATCCAGCCATTGCCATTATGGCGATGTTCGTTGTCAAAAATACGGCGAACCCGATGCCCGCCAGGAGGATGGAGGCGGTCACCACGCGATGCACCGCGAAGCGCTGGACGAGGCGGCTGATCGCAATGCGTCCGATGATCATGGCTGCAAAAAACAGGCTGACAGATTGCGCCGCATCCACACGCGGCAGATTCAGGATGTTCTCCATGTAATCGGCGCTCCATGAGATCATGCAGAATTCCACAGACACAGCGAGGAAAAGCGCCACCCAGTAGACCCAAAACAGGATGGGCAGGGAACCTTGGGCGGAGTCAGAATCCTCCCGCGACGAGACAGGCTGAGGCGGGGCGGCGTCGCCAAATCCAAGACGCAGCAACAGCGGAACGAAGGCCGCCGTCCCCAAAGCCAGCCTCCAGCCGCCGGGCAGACCGGCTGTCCATCCCACCATGAGCGGGGCGGCGGTGGATGCCAGTGAAGAGATGACGTTGGCTTCGGATAATGCCACCGCGCGCGATTCGCCGTGCTGGTCGGATAACGCCGATGGGATGATCACTATGATCAGCGAGCCAGCCAGTCCCATGCAGAACGATGCCCCGATGGTGAGCGCGGGCGCCCGGCCTGAGATCAGGATCAGGGCGCTGACGCTCATGCCAAATGCGCCGATCCAGAGCGCGCGCCGCCGCCCGATGCGCTGGATCAGG
>DYDH01000624.1 GCA_020717985.1 Herpetosiphon sp.
GCGATTGGATGCGCACCCATCCCGAAGAAACAAGATTGCTCGCATCCAATCCGAAGTTTGAACTTGGCAACCATTCATGGAGTCACGCCGACTTCACGAAATTAACAGCCGCGGAGATGTCGCAGGAACTTGAGACGACGGAGGAAATCCTCTTTCATCTAACGGGGAAACACTCGCGCTTTTTTCGTCCACCCTCAGGGACGTACAATGACCTGAGCCTGCAAGTGACGGCTGAACATGGCCTGTACACCGTCACATGGGACTCTGTCACCGGCGACCCAGATCCAACCTTCGACGCTATCACGATCCTGTCCGAAGTCCAGCGCACAGCGCGGGAAGGTTCGATCATCATCATGCATGCCAACGGGCGTGGCTGGCATACCGCCGAGGCGTTACCAGCCATTATTGAATACCTGCAAAACAAGAGCTTTATTCTGGTTACTGTTTCGCAGTTGATCGGGTTGGAGCCCAAGCCAACCGGCAAGTAGGTGTAGCGAAGAGAAAACCAGAAAAATTTAGGACACTGTTAATCCAGTTTTAAAACATTAATAAAACTCAAATTTCCCGTATAACCTCCCATGCTATAATCCCTTTCCGTGAAAGGGATTATATGTTAAAAAACTTTGTAAAACTATTCAGTGGTGACCCCACAAAGAAGACGCTCTCACAATTTGGTGAGTTGGCTGTGCAAGTCAATGTGCTGGAGGCGCAATATGAAGCCCTCAGCGATGAGGCTTTGCGCGCAAGGACTGATGAATTCAAGGCGCGTGTGGCGCAAGCAATTGACGGGGTGGAAGATGAATCCGACCGCCATAAATTCGAACAGGATGTTTTGGATGAGATCATGCCCGAAGCATTTGCGGCGGTGCGCGAAGCATCCAAGCGGACAATTGGTCTGCGTCACTATGATGTGCAGATCATCGGCGGCGGGGCATTGCATCACGGTCAGATCGCGGAGATGCGAACAGGTGAAGGCAAAACGCTCGTCTCAACCCTGCCTGTTTATCTCAACGCGTTGACCGGGCGCGGCGTACACTTGATCACAGTCAATGA
>DYDH01000625.1 GCA_020717985.1 Herpetosiphon sp.
TCGTCCCTTATGGCGGCGACCCGTGGAAACTGGAAGCGCCAGACCTGCCCGCCCTGACCGGGGCTGCGGCGGAAATCCTGCAAAACAACGAGCGTTTCCGCCGGTCCGCCCGCCAGCGCGCCGAAGAAGCCTTCGGGCTGGATACAATGGTGGACCGCTATCTTGATGTGTTGATGGGATAGAAGTGGTCTTAACCACCAAGGCACGAAGTCACGAATGGAAACAAAGGAAAAAACCTTGTGGTTCTTTGTGCCTTGGTGACTTCGTGGTTAATTTTCGGAAGGACTCTTAACCACCAAGACACGAAGTCACGAATAAGCTTAAGGAGGAAGATATGGCCAGAACAGGAGAACATGTTCCGCTCCCGCCGGGGACTGAGACGATTGCCACGAAAATCGTGGATGCAGCATATACAGTTCATAAGACGTTGGGTCCCGGATTGTTGGAAAATGTATACGAGGTCTGCTTCTGTCATGAACTGGAGAAGCGTGGGCTGTCTTATCAAAGGCAAGTGTTTGTACCGATTACCTATGATGGAATTGTTTTCAACGAGGGACTCCGCCTGGATGTGCTGGTTGAAGGCAAAGTAATCTGTGAATTAAAGACGGTGGAAAACCTGAACGATGTTCACCAGGCGCAATTGCTTTCCCAAATGAAACTAACCGGGAAACGTCTTGGTTTCCTGATAAACTTTAACGTTGCTGTGATCAAATACGGTATCAAACGGATGATCCTATAAACTTCGTGTCTTTGTGCCTTCGTGGTAGAGACCTTATTATGAAAAAATTCTTCCTCTCTCTCGCGGCCTTCGCCGCCAGAATCCTGCCAAATTCGTTCAAGCAGGCCATCTACAAGTTCAAGCCGCTGGCGGGTCTCATCCGCGGCGGGCTGAACCGCCTCGCTCCCACCGGGCTGACCGAAGTCAAAGTCGCCGCCG
>DYDH01000626.1 GCA_020717985.1 Herpetosiphon sp.
CTTCCCCCACGCCCACTACCCGCCTCAAAACCTGACCCAAGCCTGTCTCTGCTTCCTTATAAATATTTCCACCTTGACAAGGACTATGTACCGATCTATAGCGCGCCCGGCGAAAAGGGACCTGGCGGGCAACAATTTCCTCCTGGTTTCGTTTACGTTTCCTATACTGACCGGGTGGATCAAGGCGGAGTCTATTATTTTATTCAAAATGGCGGATGGATTCCCGGCAAAGGCGCGCGCGTCGGCGAAATATCAAACTTTCAAGGGCTCCAATTTTCTTCGACACCACGAACTTCTTTTGGCTGGGCATTCGAGCAGATTCCTGTCATGAACGCGCCTAGTTACAATGCAGGAAAAACAGGAAAAGAAATCCATCTCTTCGAGCCTGTAACCATTTACAACACACAAACTTTGGAAAATAATGAAGAATGGTATCTGATCGGACCTGATAAATGGCTGGAGGGTCGTAAGGTTGCACGCGTCATCGTGAACCCATCTCCCCCGCAAGGCATAACAACAAATCGCTGGATTGACGTAGACCTTGCAGAACAAACACTCGCTGTTTACGAAAACAACAAACTCATCTTCGCAACCGTCATCGCAAGTGGATCAGAACCCTTTTGGACTCGCCCCGGTCTCTTTCAAATCTTCCAGAAAAAAGAAAGCGAAACCATGCGCAACAACGACCTCGCTGATTTTTATTATCTCGATAACGTTCCATGGACGATGTACTTCGATGGCGCACGCGCTTTACATGGCGCATACTGGCGCACGCGCTTTGGCTATCCACAATCTCATGGATGTGTAAACCTGTCCGTCGGCGACTCGCATTGGTTATTCAATTGGGCTGTTGAAGGAGATTGGGTGTACATCCATGACAGCACCGGAAAAACTCCCACCGACCCATCATTTTACACTGGTGGTGCATATTGACATTGAGATGCCCGCGTGGTAAACTATCGCCCGCTCAGTTAATTGGTCCCGTGGTGTAGCGGCTAACATGCGGCCCTGTCAAGGCCGAGATCGCGGGTTCGAAACCCGTCG
>DYDH01000627.1 GCA_020717985.1 Herpetosiphon sp.
TGACGTGTGGGATTCTGCGGCATTTTCAAGCATTTTTCTGGCTTCAAGTTTTTCCTGCTCCCAAGCAGTGTCCACGCCCGCCCACACGCAGGTAACGCAAACCGTTGGGCGGCGAAGTGCTACTTTATGCAATTTGGTTGAGTCAATCGGAGACCTGCAATGGATAAGGCGTATATTCAAAATCGAGCAAAGGTAATACTTGCAAGAGCAGATAGTCCGCAAGCATTCACGGAAGAATTGCAGGCACTACTCCGAACTCTTGTAGACAAAGAAGCGACAAGAAACTACCAAAGAATCATTCCAAATACAGGAAGGTTTTACGGTGTTCCCAAGTCTATCCTATGGATAATAGCCGCCGAAATTGGGAAGTTTATCCAAAAAGAACCTGAAAGAGCGTCAGAATTATTGAAGGTAGTCTGGACCGAAGGCTCATTTGAAGCAAAGCAGATAGCAGGAAAAAGCCTGGAGAAGCTTGGCCCAAAGTATCCGAGAGTTTGTTTAGACTTTGTCTCTTTGGCAGTACCTGATCTTGATAACTGGTCTGTCTGTGATTGTCTCGCCATGTACGGAGTAGAACCAGTAGTATATGCCCATCCCGAACTTGTTCTACCCCTTTCAGAAAAATGGATACAGAGCACCGATAAGTGGGTCAGGCGTTTTGGAGTTGTGACTTTGCTGGGATATAAAAAGGTTCAAGCAACTGAAAAAATATTTGAATTGCTCGCTAAGGCTATGGGAGATAAAGAAAACGATGTAAGGAAAGCGGTATCTTGGATATTACGAGAAATAACGAAAGCCAATCCCGATATGGTAGCGGAGTTCCTGATGAAGCAGGCACAAGCATGCCGAAACAAGAATACAAGGCGTATAATTGAAGATGGCATGAAGAAACTTAATGCCAACGACCGGCGAAGGATTTTGGGATTGTTGGAATGATACTTCGGACAGGGTTCGGCAATGCAATGAACGAATTCGCCGCCCACCGATTAACCTCTGTGTCAAGG
>DYDH01000262.1 GCA_020717985.1 Herpetosiphon sp.
TGTTCCCGGAATTTTTCACCCAACATCCCATCATCGCCTGAAGTCTCGTGTCAGGAGTCCAATATAAAAGCAAACTGTATCTTCTCAATATTTTGGGGATAAGAACACACCGTCCCGAAGGTTTCCTCGAAAAACTTATTGAACCGCTCAAACCTTCGGGACGTTTCCCCTCTTTTTTGAGAAGCTACAGCAAACTTCCGAATCGCCAAATAACGGCAATCCTTCGGAAGTTTTTTTACTTCAAGATCGATCAGGCTACTCATCAAGCGGAGCATCTGCAGTTTTTGAATTCATGAAGAAATACGCCAATTGCAACACAACCAGCATCACCAGCGCAGCGGGCGGATAGATCAACGCTACAATGACCGCCACCCCATAAAGCGCAATTCCGTAAACGCCAACCTGCACGAATTCCTTCTTGCGCTCTGCAAGTGAAGTTTTTTCCTCTGCCAGATTCGAACGGACAAGCGCGTACTGCCACATCATCGAAAAAGCAATGCCCGCAAGCAAAAGGTTGAGCGCGTACATCGCCACCACGAAACGGTCAAAGGGATAATCGCCGACAAACCCTGTGGTAAACGGGACAACGCTCAGGAAGAACAACATCAGGTTATTGTGCCAGAGCAAACGCCATGTGCTGTATTTGATGCGGTGAAAAAAGTTGTGATGATTCACCCAAAAGATGGCAACGGTAAAAAAGCTAAAGGCAAAGCCGATCAGTTTCGGCACAAGCGGGGTCATCGCTGTAAGAAAGCCCGCAAGCGTATGGACTTCAAATTCAGGGATTTTTATTTCAAGCACCAGCAGGGTGACAATGATCGCGATCACACCGTCGCTGAATGCTTCGATGCGATTGGTGGAGGGAAGTTTCATGATTACTCCTAAAAAATAATTAACCACAAAGGCAACAAAGAGGCACAAAGGAAAACCTGCAACCTTTGTGATCCTTCGTGACACTTTGTGGTCAAGTAATTCTTATCTACTCGATAGTTGTATTTTAGTGTTTTCAGCACAAATGTGATACCCTGAGCGAATTCTACTCACTGGAAAATAACAATGCAACTTCCAATAATCACACCTGCGCCACTTGTGAAAACTCATGCGGAAGCATTTCGAGATTTATTTGAGAACCGCTGCCAGTTTCGGCACTTTGAGAATTACCTGACCGGTTTGATGGTCTTGCCCAATAAGAGCATGGCGAATATTAGTCGGTGCGTGATAGAAAGTTCGGATAAGACCAACTTATCGCGTTACTTCTCGAAAGACCTCTGGCTACAAGACCAGGTCAACGACCGTCGGGTCAAGTATATGCTTCAAGAGACAAAACAGGTGCGGGTCGCCAAAGAGCAATCTGCGCTGATATTGGATGACACCTTGTGCGAACATGTTGGGAATTTGTTCGAATATGTTGATCATCATTACAATCATGGAGACGGCAACTATCCATTGGCGCATAATCCTGTGACCAGTCATTACGTGAGCGGGCCGGTGCGATTTCCAGTTGACTTGCGACTCTATCGTCGTTACGAAGAAGTCACCCGTTGGGAAGAATTTGTGCATAAACATTTTCCTGAGCGAGAGATACCCACAGGTAAAAAAGAGCGTGCCAAGTTCCATAAGGAGGTTGACGCTGTTCTGCTTCAAGACGCGGAGTATCTTGCATTGCACAAACAGTTTCAGACGAAACTCGCGCTGGCAAGGGAACTGGTGGAGGCCGCGATCAGGCGCAAATTGCCCTTTAGCGTAGTTCTTTTTGACAGTTGGTATCTGGCGGAAGAGTTTATCGCTTGCTTGCGCCGCCGCAGGAAAGACTGGATCAGTATCCTCAAAAAGAACCGCAATCTTGAAACCTATAGCTTTGTGCTAAAGGATGCGGATGGGAACCGCATCCCTTTAGCGGGTCCACACATCAGCGTGGAGGACTTGGTTCCATTGATCCCTGCCAACGCCTATCGGGCTGTGCAGGTGGGTGACCAGACCTATTGGACATTTACCCTGACGGTGCGGCTACCCGGCTTGGGAAAAGTCCGTCTGGTCATCAGTTTTGATAATGCCCAACTCAAAGGAACTTATGCCGTCTTGGTCTCTAATCGAGTAGAGTGGACTGCCCTACGAATGATCGCCACTTATTTACACCGCTGGCCGATTGAAACCTTTTATCAGGATGGAAAAGAACATCTCGGATTCGACGAGTATCGCATGCGTGACGCTAAAGCCGTTCAAAAACATTGGTGTCTGGTGTTCGTAGCCTATTCGCTTTTGCATCTGGATTGTTTGCCTGCATCACTGAAACAAAGTCGCTTGCCCATCAAAACGATTGGCGCAGCCTGTCGGCAACAAGCACAGTCGCTCATCGAAGCACTCATCCTCTACGCTTCTCAGCAACTTGAACAAGGACAGAAAGCCAATGACTTATTTGCCTATTTATTTGCCAAGCAACAGGCTTTTGCTCTTGCCTAATATTTTGCTGCCTTATGTCAAAACACAACTATCGAGTAATTATAATGCTTTGGGGACATGACGACTTCATTAATAGCTTGGCGTAAGTTTAAGATGCGATATCGTGACTTCTCAAGCTCAAATTCAGTAGCATAGATGAAACCATCAAATTCTGGTATTGGTTGTGGAACACCAGCGCGTATGTTTTTATATACCTCTAATTCCCGTAAGTAAGAAGCGTTCCTAATTGCTTCTTTAGGATTCTCCAAGCCACGTGTTAGTTCTTGACGCAGGATAATATTTTTCTCATGCTTATCTTGTATTTTGAATTCCTCAATCTTTTGTTGCCATATCATTTCTAATTGTTCTTTCAAGTTCTCTTTTTCGCGCCTATTTTGCTCATTCAATTTGACTATTTCCCTTCGCCAAACTAAATCTGATTGGTTTTTTTCGTGCTTATATAGCTCTTCCAATTTAATTTTTTCTCTTTGCCAATTTACATCATCCCGCCTACGGTCATACCGATAAGTTACGTATCCTCCTACTAGTCCAAATATCAGGCCAATCGCTCCTGACACAATCCAATTAATCATAAGTTCCCAATCAATGTTTAGCATACAGAGACATCTCCTGAATTATTGGGTCGTCAAAAAATTCATCGTTGCACAGCCCGCCCAACGAATTAAGGATTGATGCGGCGGAAGAAAACAAGTCTAAGAGAAAGGACTAAGCGCCGCCGCATCTGTCCGAGTTGAACTAAGCCGTATTTGGAAAAAGAAGCCAGGAGCATCTGGCAAAACGAATACAAAAAGTCAAAGCCCACCAATAAAGAAACGAACTGAGAAGTATTTTACATGAGAATCAAAACCCTGTACAAGGAAACTGAAAGGAAACTGGAGAGGAAAGGAAAGCAAAAAAGGATTTGGCGGAAGCAAAAAAAGACAGAAGCGAAAGAGACAACTGCCAGAGGAGGAAAGAGAAG
Organism: Herpetosiphon sp.; assembly: GCA_020717985.1. Classification (GTDB taxonomy): domain Bacteria; phylum Chloroflexota; class Anaerolineae; order Anaerolineales; family Villigracilaceae; genus Villigracilis. The sequence continues at coordinate 3,422 of DYDH01000262.1, forward strand.
AAACGAAGAAGGAATTTTAGGGGGATCGACACTGCAAAGGAGCCAGGTTTCTTTTAAAGGTCATGGGGAGCCCGCAGGTCGGACAAAGGATTTTAGAAGAGGCTTCATGAGCAGACTCTTGAGAAGAGGTGGTCTGATGTTCAGAGGAAGAAGAGGTGGTCTGCGGTTCGGCCGGTCCAAGCGCCTGAGTGCCAAGGCGCTGTTGTAAAGCAGCCAACTTACGCCGAACGGAAGCGCCAAAGAAACCGAAATAGCGAACCTTGACAAAGGCATGAGGGAGGATATGTCGCAGGAAACGTTGAAAAAACTGCTCAACAGAAAGGGTGCATCTTTTGAGTTGACGGGTATTAGAAACCCGATATTGAAAGGTAATTTGAGAAGTTTCCATGGAGCCGCGATTAACAAAAGAAAGCAGGCGTCGATTACTGATGGCAACGCGATGGATGTAGGGAGCCAGATACTTGAGAGCGGTTTGCCCATTACCAACGTGCTTGCAATGAACGACCCATTTTTTCGACCAGACGGAGGAAGGAACCCGATCAAAGAGTTTCAATTTGACTAATCCGCGCCTGAAAGCAGCCCGGAATAATTTGGAGAGGGCTGGAGCGGGCAGGAAGAACTTAGATTGGGAGCGCAACCAGGTATGTCCATCAGAATGCAAACCACCGCCCGGGGCGAGGTAATGTACATGGGGATGATAGATCAAGTTGCGGGTCCAAGTGTGAAGGACCCCAACCAAGCCGATCTGTCCGCCGATATAACGCGGGTCAAGAGCAAGTTTTTGAGAGACTTCTGCCGAAGCCTGAAAGAGCAGGGAGTAGAGAGCTTTCTGATTAGCGCGTACCAGATCGCGCAACTCGGAAGGCAGGGTGAAGGTCAGAAAGAAATAAGGGACATTCAGGAGCAATTCCTGCTGCAGCTTCAACCAATTCTGAGTTAGCTCATGCTGACATTTGGGGCAATGGCGATTACGGCAGGAGTGATAGCTGTATTGGAATTCCTGACATTTTTCACAACCGAACACTTGTCCGCCCAGGCGCTCGGTACGGCAGGCTTCAATCGCCCACATAGCCTGACGATGAGAGGGCAGGAGATTGTCCGCATATTTTTTGCGATAGTCAGCGCCAAACTCTCGAAAGAGATCAGCCAGTTCTAGCCCCATAAATCCGCCTGTATTCGATTGATATGCAGATTGACCTGAGCTTCGGTTACGGAGGTGAGATGAGTGTAAATGGCGGTTGTGGCAGGAGAAGCGTGACCGAGATAGACCTGGATCACGCGCAGGCTGACGCCAGCTTCCAGCAGGTGCGTGGCGTACGAGTGGCGCAGGGTATGAATGGAAGCGTTTTTGTGGACAGCGCTTTCCCGCAACGCTGCTTGGAAAGCTTTCTGCAAACCCGTTTCACCCATTGGGACAACTCCGCTGCGTGCAGGGAAAGCCCAATCGGGATTGCGATGAGTGCGCCAATTATGACGTAAGAGCATCAGGGCCTGATCGGGCAGCGGAACATACCGATCTTTGCCGCCTTTTCCCGCAACCACATGGATCATCTTGCGGTCGCTGTCGATATCTTTTATCCGTAGTTTAACTCCTTCCAACAGCCGCAGCCCACAGGCATAGATGGTATTCAAGCACACTCGATACTGCCAGCGTTGCACACAACCGAGGATCTGTTTCACCTCATCAACACTTAATACAACAGGCAATTTCTTATTTCTATCGGGGCGAACGAGTTGAAGGGTATGCCACTCCTTCTTCAGTGTTTGCTCATAGAAGAACTTGATCCCACATAATGCAATAGAGAAGGTGCTATCGGCAACCCGTTTCTCGTTCTTCAAGTACAAAAAATATTCTCGAAGTTCCTCCTCATTAATGCAGTCGGGCGACTTTTTGAAGTGTTGACTCAACTGGCGTATCGCACCAACATACGCCTCCTGTGTTCGTTCAGCCAACCCCTTCAATTGCATGTCCTCGATCATCTTTTGTCTTAATACACTCATGGCTACATCTCCTTTTTGAATTTGATTTCAAAAAGGAAATATAGCCTGATTGTATTTTGTTATCCAGATGGATGATCTATGGGAATCTGCGCGAAGCGCTTAGTTCAACTATGGTTTATACAGTGCGCTGTATAAACATCCGATTTGGAGTGTTGTACAGCAATTTTTTATATAACCCCTTATATTCCGATTATACGCTTGCCAAAAAAAAACACAACGAAATAAAAAGCCATTGGAGTTGATCGAAAACTCCAATGGCTTTTCAGGTTTATCTTCTACACCACACTCTCGGCCACTGTCTTTCCG
>DYDH01000044.1:0-14478 GCA_020717985.1 Herpetosiphon sp.
ATACCTCTCAGCGTATTGCAAATTTCGCCGAGGGTGATGTCATTATTCATCATCAAACTCTTTCAAAGGTTCATCAAAATCAGGCAAGATAATCACCTTGCCTTTATCAATTCCAGAAATGTGAGAAGCATTGTTCAAAGATAAAACCTGCATTTTGACGATTTCAGGCTCCAGCGTGGAAGGCTCGGTTGCATAAACCTGATTCAGCGCTTCTGTAATATTTTCGTTTTTTTCAGTTTTCGTTGGCATGTGAAATCTCCTCCAGCAATTTGAGATTCAATTGCTTCAACGTCAAATTTGCAAGTAAGCGCAATTGCACAAGATCAACTGAGTGGGGATAAAAAATTCTCTTTTGCATAACCTCAATTTTACTTCTAAAACCCCGCCGCCATACACTTTGCGTCGCCCCACACACCTCTCAGCGTGTTGCAGATTTCGCCTGTCTGTTCGACACATTCGATGAAGAGCGGCATGAGGTTCTTATATAAAAAGGTGACAGTCACTTTGCAAAGTGACTGTCACCTGATTGCATAATTACAAAGTGTAAGGGAGACGAATTCCATCCCACTCAGCGCGCAGGTTTTGTTGATACTTGACTGCATCAATTTTGCGATTCTTCCACGAACCAAAGGCAGTGTGCTTTCTTAATGAACGTCGTTTTACAAGTTGCGCAGCATTGGCACGTTGTTGCAGAAACGCAATAAAATCCAATACCTCATTCTGTTTTTCAGTAGGTAAGGCGCTCAATTGTTTTTCGATTTGTTCTAAAAGGGTCATGGCAACCTCCAAATATTTACCAATTATAAATCTAAAATCCCTGTGCCACACGCTTTGCGTCACCCCAGCCCCCTCCGCCCTATCGGGCACCTCCCCCAAATGGGACAGAATAACTTTTTATGTTAGTCCTGTGTAAAATGTCCCATTTGGCGCGAAGCGGGCTGGTGGGGGCGCGGTCTAAAATCCCTGTGCCACGTACTCGCCCCACACGCCTCTCAGCGTATTGCAAATTTCGCCGAGGGTGATGTCATTCTCCACGCACTCGATAAAAAGAGGTAACAAGTTCTGAGTACCGAGAGCCGCGTCTTTCAACTGTCCAAGCAACTCATCCACTCGTTCCTTATTTCTCGTTTCCCGTAACTTCCTCAATTTCTCCCGCTGATTCATCTCAATCGCAGGGTCAACGCTCAGGCGTTCGAGGGTCATTTCTTCCTTCACCTGGAATTGATTGACTCCCACCACGATCTGGTCTTTGCGTTCGATCTCCTGCTGTGCGGCATAGGCGGCGTTTTGAATTTCGTTTTGCATAAATCCGCGTTCAATGGATTGTAGCGCGCCGCCCATCTCGTCGATCTTGGCGATGTAATCGAGTGCGCCTTTTTCGATCTCGTCGGTCAGGTGTTCCACTAAATAAGAACCAGCCAATGGGTCGATGGAATCCGCGACGCCCGATTCATAGGCGATGATCTGTTGAGTCCGCAAGGCCACGCGCACAGATTTTTCAGTCGGAAGCCAGAGCGCCTCATCCATTGAATTGGTATGCAGGCTTTGAGTCCCGCCCAATACTGCCGAAAGCGCCTGCAACGAAACACGCACCACGTTGCATTCTGGTTGCTGCGCCGTGAGGGTTGAACCAGCCGTTTGAGTATGAAAACGAAGCTGCCACGAAGACGGCTTCTTCGCACCAAAACGTTCGCGCATGATCCGTGCCCACATGCGGCGCGCGGCGCGGAACTTGGCAACTTCTTCGAGCAGGTTGTTGTGCGCGTTGAAGAAGAACGAAAGCTGACCCGCGAAGGCGTCCACGTCCAAGCCAGCTTTGAGCGCGGCTTCGACGTACGCAATGCCGTTGGCGAGTGTGAAGCCAACTTCCTGCACGGCGGTGGAGCCAGCTTCGCGGATGTGATAACCCGAGATCGAGATCGTGTTCCAGAAGGGAACTTCCTTCGCGCAGAATGAAAAGATATCGGTGATAAGTCGCATGGATGGCGCAGGCGGGAAAATGTAAGTTCCGCGCGCCACGTATTCTTTGAGGATGTCGTTCTGGATGGTACCGCGCAACTGGTGCATGTCCGCGCCCTGACGCTTTGCCACTGCAATGTACATCGCCAGCAAAACACCCGCGGGCGCGTTGATGGTCATCGAGGTCGAAACCTTGTCGAGCGGAATCTGGTCGTACAACTGCATCATGTCATGAATGGATGAGATCGAAACGCCGACCTTACCCACCTCGCCCGCCGCGATCGGATCATCCGCATCATACCCAATTTGAGTTGGGAGGTCGAAAGCGACACTCAGCCCCGTTTGACCTTGTGCGAGCAAATAGCGATAACGCTTGTTGGATTCTTCCGCTGTCGAGAAGCCTGCATACTGACGCATCGTCCAAAAACGGGAGCGATACATCGTCGGCTGGACTCCGCGGGTGAAGGGATATTCTCCGGGGAAGCCTAATTTCTCCTCGTAAGCCGAACCATGCTCGGGCGGAAGAGAGAGGCGCGGCACTTCGATTCCAGAGGAATATTCAAAGCGTTCCTTGCGCTCCTTGAATTTATCCAAAGACTTCTTGAGCGTGTTTTCTTTCCATTTGTTGTATTGGTCATTGAGGGTCATTTTTCACCACCAAGGGTCACAAAGGGTCACAAAGGGTCACGAAGGGTCACGAAGGTTTAAATCTTTTCCCTTCGACACGCTTCGCGTCAGGGCAAGCCTTTGTGCCCCTTCGTGTACTTTGTGGTTAATAGATTTTCCTCAAGTATAAAGCCAACCCAAAATTAGATGAAGGACAAGTGACATGCTATTCGATGAGTAATGTCCCCATTATTTATTCGCGTTAAGGTGCTAGAATTCGTCCATCCCACTTCGAGGTTTCAATGAATTTCCTTTCCCGCATCAAACTATCATCTCGTGAACTGTTGCTTTTTATCGCCGCCTCGCTGGCGTTGAGCATGGCGTTCAGCATGGTCGACTCCACCTTCAACAACTTCCTCAACGAAAGATTTGCGCTGACAGGTTTCCAGCGCTCCTTTTTGGAATTTCCACGCGAACTGCCAGGCTTTCTGGTGGTTTTTGTCTCGGCGGCGTTATGGTTCCTCTGCTCGCGCCGACTGGGCGTGGTGGCAATGATCCTTGGCGCCGTTGGCGCCGTGCTGGTCGGGTTTGCTTCATCCAGTTATGGGGTGATGATCATCTGGCTTTTCATCTACAGCATGGGCAATCACCTCTTCATGCCAGTTGCCTCCACCATCGGCATGGAACTGGCGCGCGAGGGGCAGGATGGGCGGCGGCTGGGACAGCTCAACTCGATCCGCAACCTTGCCGTCATCATGGGAAGTTTCGTCGTGGCGCTGGGATTCAAATATTTCGGATTCACCTTTAAGCATACCTTTGCCATCGCCGCCGCGCTGTTGGTTGTGGCGGCCATCCTGCTGTTTATGATGAAGCCCGAGCCTGTCGTTGAAAAACGAAAATTTTTGCAACTGCACAAGGAATATCGTTTATTCTACGTTCTGAATGTGCTCGCAGGCGCGCGCAAACAACTCTTCATCACCTTCGCGCCCTGGGTGTTGGTCAGCGTGCTGAAACAGCCGACTCAGATCATGGCAACGCTCTTTACCATCGGCGGCGTGATCGGGATCCTCTTCCAGCCTTTGCTCGGCTGGGCAATTGACAAATTCGGCGAGCGTTTCGTGCTGGCTTCGGAAGCGGTCATCCTTGTTTTTGTCTGCGTGGGTTATGGGTTTGCCAAATTCGTTTTCTCCACCGAAACCGCCTTTCTGGTGGTCTGCGCCTGCTTCCTGATCGACCAGATGATCTTCTCGGTCAGCATGGCACGCGCGACCTATATGAAGAAGATCGCCATCCAAGCCGATCACATCCAACCGGCGTTGACCGCCGCCGTGACCATTGACCACGTATTCTCGATCACTGCCGCGCTGGTGGGCGGAGTCATCTGGAATACGTTCGGCTTTCAGTATGTTTTCCTGCTCGGCATGGTCATCGCCGCGATAAACTTCTTCGTTGCACTGCGGGTAAAACTGCCGCAAAAAAATACAGCGTAAACAATTCTTTTCCCCGGCAATAATAACCATGACTCACCCCGAAATTAATCTTTCGCGGGTGAGTTTGTTTTAGGAGCAAAATAGGACGCAGAAAACGCTGATTTTCTTTGAATCAGCGTTTTCGGTAGCGCCGCACTTAAACGTGGATGCTTTCGGCAAGCGAAAAAAACATCCGCTAATCGGCGCGAATTTGGGTTTTGTTCGCGAAAATTCGCGTAGATTGGCGGACAAAATATAAACCACGCTTAAGGGTAGTCCTACCGCGTTTTCTGCGTCCAAACTAAATTCGGTTTTTTTATATACCTTCCATTACAAGCGCCAGTTGGGTAAAGGCTTCCTCCACATGTTCCCCCGTCTTTGCACTGGTGACAAAGCAGGGAGACTGGATTTCATTGGCAAAGGATTTCACCTCGCCCAGAGTCACTTCAAATTGATCTGCCAGATCACTCTTGTTTGCGATGACCACAAAAACTGCGGCGGGTTCCACCTCGCGCATTCTTTGCACATATTTTCGCAAAGTCGGGAGCGTGACGCTGCGGGTCAGGTCACAGACCAACAGCGCAGCAGATGATCCCTGCAAATAACTGGTGTGTTTACCGTTGAATTCTTCACTTCCCGCCACATCCCAAATAATAAGAGTCACCTTTTTTTCGTCCGAAACATCCACAATACGACGCGAAACCTTCACCCCAATGGTGCTGAGATACTGGTCATCGAATATGCCCTCCACATACTGCCGAACCAGTGACGTTTTCCCGACACTGAAATCCCCCAGGATGCAAATTTTTCTCTGTATAGACAAGTTATTCATTCAACTCCTTACAAATTTGTTTGGACTATTATATAATAGCACCCATGAACATGCAACCTTCCACTAATATTACCGGCTTGTACGGGTTGATATTGGAGCACGAAGGGATAAATTTCGCACTATTTGATGAATACCTCAAATTGGAACAACTATGCTGTAATTGGGATGCCATGATTCTGCAAAGCGGAGCGCTCCTTTCGGAGGTCATCCCCGAACTGGGCGGAATGGAACGCACGGTGCGCGAATCCATGCAAACGGGGAGTGAAATATCCATCCAGCGTATCAATCGCACTAGAAATAACGAAAATTTATATCTTGACCTGCGCCTTATCCCGTTTGAGAACAAACTCCTGGTCGTATTGAAAGATACATCCAAATATGGGGCAATGGAACAAAACATCATCCAGCAGCGGAACGAAACCCTCCTGCTTAACAATGAGCTTGAAAAATCACGCAAATTACTCGAAGAGCTTTCGGCGCTGGATGACCTTACAAAACTTCCCAACCGCCGCGCCGCGCACCAGATCTTTCAACACAAACTCCAGTACGCGAAGATCAAACAGTACCCCTTAAGCGTAATTTTTTTGGACCTGGATAATTTCAAAAAGATCAATGACCGCTACGGGCATGAAAACGGCGACCTGGCGCTTAAATTCCTGGCTAACATTCTACAGTCTCATATTCGTTCCGAAGATACCGCCATCCGCTGGGGCGGGGACGAATTTGTCATCATGCTGGCTGATTCAGAAAATGAGGGCGCAAAACGGATCGCGAACCTGCTGATATCCGCACTTGAAGAACACCCTGTCAAATTATTAAGCGATGTGAATTTCCATATAAAAGCCAGCATGGGGATATGCCAGATCAAACCAAGCCAGTTTGAAGAAGCCGGCCTGCTGGATGTCATCCGCACCGCGGACCACGCCATGTATATCTCTAAAAGGAACGGCGGCAAGCAGATCACATGCCTGGATCTGGAGGCGACAAAGGAATGACAAGCGCGCCGCCCGGGCTGTATGAATTCATCCTGAAGAGTCAGTCCATTCAATATGCGGTATTTAATAAGGATGGGTCATTAATAACGGCAAGCAGTGAAATGGGGACATGGCTGGCAAAGGAAATTACCACGGGTCAATCGCTGGATGACCTGCTCCCCGAATTGAACGGCATGACCGCATCCATCAAAGCCTCCATCGAAAATGGCAGGGATGTGGAAATTGATTATGTTGCCCGCCCCGACTGGCATAACGGGAATGGGTATATGAACCTGCAATTCAAACCTTTCGAGGACAAATTCCTGCTGCTGGTCAAAGACACATCCTCACTGGGAAACCTTGAACAAAACATCATGCAGCAGCGCAATGAACTGGCGCTGATGAGCGATCAATTGGAAAAAAACCAGTCTCAGTTATTGAACATGACCACCCGCTTCATCCCCGGACAGGTGATCGAATCCATGCTGGCAAACAGGGAACTCCCCACTGTAAAAGGCAGCAGACGCAACGCAACCATCGTGTTTACAGACCTGCGCGGATTCAGTCAATGGGCAGAGGACCGCGAGCCTGAAGAGGTATTTCATACCATCAACCTGTTCCTTTCGCAGGCGGTCCAGATCGTACTCGCGTACAACGGCACATTGGACAAGTTCCTTGGCGATGGGTTTATGGTCATCTTCAATGCTCCGCATGACCAGCCCGATCACATCCAGCGCGCCGTCCGCTTTGCAAGGGAGATCAGCCGCCTCGAAAATAACGGACTGCGTTTTGGCATTGGCATTGACAGCGGAATGGTGATGTCTGGGAATATCGGCGCAGAACAGGTCATGAATTACACCGTCCTCGGGCATACAGTCAACCAGGCAAAGCGCATCGAAGAAGCCGCACCGGCCGGTGAAGTATTGATGACGGAAATTGTCGCTCAAAATATCAAGCCCCATTACACTGAACTTTTTAGCAACCTGCAATGGAATGAAAAAAAAGACCCGATCCCCGTCTATCGGTTGATACACAAAAAAAGTCAGCCTTTTGTGTGAAGTACGACTACTTGTATTCCAAATATAAAAGAGCAGACGCCTTTCGCTTGCCACACAAAATCCGCCCGCGAAAGGCGTTCATAAAAAAGAGGAGAGCATGGCAACAACGATCAACGAGCTGGAAAAACTAAGGGATATTCTCTACGGCGAGCAAATGCGCGAAATCCGCGAACGCCTAGACGCGCTGGAACTCAACTTGCAGACGTTAAGCGACCAGATCAATGGAAAGATCAGTGCGCTTGATTCAGAGAACCGCCAAAACCTGTCACAACAAACTGACGAAATGCAACGGATCGCCTCTGAACAGCAAAAAAAATTACAGGAACAAGGCCAGGGATTGGTCGGGCAAATCGAGGGCATCCGTAAACAAGTCGAGAAGGAAGCGCAGCAATCCCAGCAAAGAGATGATGTGTTAAAGAAGGAACTGCACGAACTTCTGGCAAAATTGGAATCCAGCAAAGTGACCCGCGCCGAACTGGGACAGGCGCTCGTTGAATTGGGCAAATCGGTTCAACATGCCAAGTGACCCATCCCCTTCCACCCGTGAAGCGGATCTGTTCGACGAACTGCGCGTCCTGTTGCTTGCCCGCGAACAGGAACGGCTCGAAAGCCTTGAACAAAAGATAAAAGACCTCAATCTGCGCGATGACCAATTGCGCGAATTGCTGGACGAACTAAACCAACAGCACGAAGACACATCCGCCCTCATCGAACGCATCAAACCGTCCATGTCGGGCATGGTGCGCTACGCCATCCGCGACTCGGGCGATGAAATGGCTGAGATTCTCGGACCCGTCATGGGCGAAGCGATCCGCGTGCAGATCCGCGACTCGCGCGACGAAATGGTGGACACCCTCTACCCCATCATCGGCGCAACCATCCAAAAGGCAATCAACGAATTTGCGCGCGAATTCCAACGCAATATTGACCAGCGACTGAGTTCCACCTTTGGCGCCGAAGGCATGTTACGCCGCCTTTGGGCGCGCCTGCGCGGAGTTCACGCATCCGAGCTTGCCCTGCGCGATGCCTTCCCCTTCGAGGTCAGGCAAGTATTTCTCATCCATCGCACCTCTGGAATTTTGATCGCGCACAGCGACCCCGAAAATATCAACTCCGACATCATCAGCGCCATGCTGACCGCCATCCGCAGTTTTGCCACAGACGCATTTCAAGGCGCGGACGAACTCGACGAAATCCAATTTGGCGACGGTCACATCATCCTCAAAAATGGCGCGCACGCCTACCTTGCGGCGGTCATTTCAGGCGTCGAACCCGAAGGCTTCCGTGCCAAACTAAGCGAATTCGTCTCAGACCTGCATCTCCGCAACAATAGCGCCCTGCGCGATTTCAAAGGTGACCCGCAAGACTTGCCCGCGCTCGGACCGCAACTGGCACAACTGGCAGCCGCATTCAACATGCGCGAGGAAAAACGTCCCGCCACACGCCAGCAAAAACTGGGCTACGCCTTGCTCGCCCTCACAGGCATCCTGTTCGCCACTCTTATTTGCTTTTATCTTGTTTTCACCGTCAGGCTCTTCCCGGTTGCATTTTCAGCGCCCACATCCACACCGACTATGACCATGACAGCCACTCCCACTTTAATGCCGACTTCGACTCCCACACCTTTGCCCACGCTGACAGCAACGCCTCCACCTACGCCTCAGCCTGATTCGTCCACCCCAGGCATTTCCGTCGGGTCGGTTTGGGCGCGCGCGCAGCCCGGCGGAAATGGACAAGTCACAGGCTTATTGCTCGAAAACATCCCTGTCAAAATTTACGCTTTGCAAGATCACTGGCTCGAAATCTCCTGGACAGATTCCACAGGCGAACATCGCGGCTGGGTCATCTCCACATGGATCGAGCCTGATAAACCGATCCCGCCCGAATTCATCACACCCTCTCCGTAATCATAAAGACATCCCACACCCATGTGGGATGTCTTTATGAATCAGGTACAATTCAAGATGAAAGTCACATGTGTTAATGAGACGAAAATGCTAGACTTATCGTATATAAAGAACAAGACTTCGGAAGTCTTCAGAGACTTCCGAAGTCTAACCTTATAGGAGTCTCAGAATATGGCAAACAAAACTGTTCTCTACATTGGTGCGGGAATTTTCTTTTTGATCGGCTTATGCCTGGTGGGATACGGGGCAATGAGCGTCATCGGCTCCACATCGGCACAGGGAAGTTCCTCATGGCTGGCATACGGACTCGGCTTCGCCACCGTCGGCATTTTATTCTTCGCAGGCGGCGCAGGCATGGTCATTGCCGCCATGAAAGGGACAAAAACAGAAGTCATCCAGCAAGTGACCATGAAAATGGACCTGCCCGGCCAGACCAAGATCGAAGAAGTGAAATGCAGGTCATGCGGCGGCACATTGAGCGCCAAAGACATCACCCTCGCCAACGGCGCGCCGATGGTCAACTGCCCATATTGCCACACCATCTATCAAATGACCGAAGAACCGAAGTGGTAAGTTAAAGTATCAAAGGTGTCTAATGTATCGAAGTATCAGGGACACTTGTGACACCCCGACGCTTTGACACGTTTTTACGGAGGTCTAATGAAACAAAAAATATTCGCAATTTGCCTCGTCTTATTATTAACCTTTGGGTTGGTAACCGGCGCATCTGCCCAATCGTACTCATTCAGCCTCGATAAAGAGGTCGTGAACGTCTATTGGAATGCAGACGGCACCCTGTCGCTGGATTATCAATTAACCTTCACCAATTCACCCGGCGGGCATGTGATCGATTTCGTGGATATGGGGATGCCTAATGGAAACTACAGCATTTCAGGTCCCGTGCCAACAGCGGCACCGCAAGGCGCGTCAACTCCAGGTCCCATTATTGCAGGCACGGTTGAAGGGGCTTTCGCTGATGTCAACGGAAACCCCGTCTACCTCTCCTCAGATTATCAAGGCGAAGGTTCCTACGGATTCTCTGTGGATATGGGCGCGTATGCCATCCAGCCGGGGCAGACTGGCACACTCCATGTTTATGTCGGACAGATCAGAGGCGTACTATATAAAGACGATGACGATGAAGCCTACGCCAGCGCGGTCTTCTCGCCAACCTGGTTTGGCTCCCAATTCGTCAATGGAACCACCAACCTGAGCGTCATCTACCACATGCCGCCGGGAGTCAAGTCAACTGAACCGCGCTGGCATTCAGCGCCGTCCGGCTTCCCGTCAGAACCGCAAACAGGCATTGATGCGCAGGGTCGTGTCTTCTACACATGGAACAATCCATCCGCCAGCGGTTCCACACAATATACCTTTGGCGCATCCTTTCCAAAATCCTATGTACCGGAAAGCGCCATTTACACCGCACCGCCTTTTGACTTTTCCGCCCTGATGGGCAATTTGGTTCCACTTCTCTTTTGTTGTATCTTCGGATTCATGTTCGTTGGCATGCCCATCATCAGCGCAGTACAAGGCAAACGACGCAAGATGCAGTACCTGCCACCCAAGGTTTCCATTGAAGGACACGGTATCAAACGCGGATTGACCGCCGTCGAGTCCGCCATCCTCATGGAACAACCGCTCGATAAAGTGATGACCATGATCCTCTTCGGCACAATCAAAAAGAACGCCGCCGAAGTCGTCACCCGCGATCCGCTTAAGCTTGCAGTGGTCAAAGAACTGCCCGCCAACCTCCACGAATACGAAATAAATTTCCTCAAGGCATTCCAGGAACCAGACACCCCCAAGCGAAAACGCGCCCTGCAAGACATGATGATCAAACTCGTTCAAGTGGTCTCTGAAAAAATGAAAGGGTTCAGCCGCAAGGAAACAACAGACTACTACAAAGCCATTATGGAAAAAGCCTGGCAGCAAATTGAAGCCGCCGACACACCCGAGGTGAAAAGCCAGAAACTTGATGAGGCTTTGGAATGGACCATGCTCGACAAGGATTACGATGACCGCACACGCCGCGTCTTCAACGGACCTGTTTATGTGCCGATGTGGTGGGGACGATACGACCCGACATATACCCCGAGTCCCGTCCGCGCTGGAAGTGGAATCCCAACCATCGTGCCGAGTCAATCCTCCGGGCGTTCGGCCCTGCCCGGCGCAGATTTCGCCGCGCAGATGGTGACAGGCGTGCAAACCTTCTCGCAAAAAACAATCGGCAACCTCAATACCTTCACTGAAAAGATCACCGGCACCACCAACCCCCCGCCCAAAGTATCCAGTTCACGCGGCGGTGGACGTTCCGGCGGCGGTTGCGCCTGCGCGTGTGCCTGCGCTGGTTGTGCCTGCGCCTGTGCCGGTGGTGGAAGGTAACGCGGAATGCAGAAGTTAGAATGCAGAAGTCAGAATTTTCATTCCGCATTCTGCATTCTTCATTCTACATTTAAGAGGTAATCATGAGTTTATTTAGCGAATGGCTCAAGCCGTCCACCATCCATCGTCCGTCGTCGGGCTTACATCACTACCTCCGCGAAGACGAACATGAAAAATCGCGTATCCATCTTCGCATTGACCCCGACGGCACAGGCACGCTGATTATCAACGCCAGCAGTGTCATGCACCTCAATCCAACTGCCGCGCTCATGGCTTATTTGATTTTGGAAAAAGTGGAAGAACGACAGGCAGTCAAGACCATTCAAAAACAATTCAACGTTTCAGAAAAACAAGCGCGCGCCGACTATTCATCTTTCATCCCTCAACTTTCTGCCTTGTTCACCGATGCCTGCCCCATCCACGAACTTGATCTTGAAACCACCATGCCGTTCAGTTCGCGTCCCTCCGCGCCCTACCGCATGGACCTGGCGCTCACCTATCGCTGCAACAACGACTGCGCGCATTGCTACAATTCACGCGAGCGGAACTTCCCCGAACTCACCACCGACCAATGGAAAAAAATCCTTGACCAACTTTGGGAATTGGGCGTGCCGCACATCGTCTTCACCGGCGGAGAAGCCACCCTGCGCAACGACCTGCCAGAATTAATTCGGCACGCAGAAAACAACGGACAGATCACAGGTCTGAACACCAACGCCCGCCGACTTGCCGATATGAACTACGTCCAACAACTCGTCAAAGCGGGCCTCGACCACGTGCAGATCACCGTCGAATCCTGTGTGCCTGAAATCCACGATGAAATGATGCGTTCCAACGGCGCGTTCAAACAAACCATCACGGGCTTAAACAACGTGCTCGCCACAAAACTCTACGTGATGACCAACACCACCATGCTCCGTACCAACGTCCACACGATTCCCGCCACACTGGATTTTCTTGCGGACAACGGCGTCCCCACTGTTGGACTGAACGCCCTCATTTATTCGGGTCAAGGCTTGACCGTCGGCACAGGACTACACGAAAGCGAATTACAGCCCATCCTTGACATTGCCACAATAAAAACCGCCGCCCGCGGACAAAAGCTCATCTGGTATACACCCACGCAATATTGCGAATTTGATCCCACCGCGAACAACCTCGGTGTGAAAGGATGCACCGCCGCGTTATACAGCATGTGCATCGAATCAAACGGCGACGTACTTCCGTGCCAATCCTACTATCAGTCACTCGGCAACATCCTCACCGACTCATGGGACTCGATCTGGAATCACAAACTATCCATGCAACTGCGCGAGCGGCAGAACCTGCCCTTCAAATGTGAAACCTGCTCCCTCCTCCCCGAGTGCGGCGGCGGATGCCCGCTTAGTTTCAGGTTGAAGGTTTAAAGGTTGCAAGTTAACCTTGAACCTTCAACCTGTAACCTTCCAACCTTCAACCGGAGAACACATGACCAACCACGTCTGGATCAAAGAATTTCCCGCCGCAGTCACCGTTTGCGACGCCGAGGGAATCATTCTCGAAATGAACGACAAAGCCGCCAAGACATTTGAATCAGACGGCGGCTACAACCTAATCGGCTCGAATATGCTTGATTGCCACCCAGGCACCTCCCATCAAAAAGTGGAAAGGCTTCTGGCTGCAAAAACCAAAAACGTCTACACCATCGAAAAGAACGGCGTCAAAAAACTCATCTACCAATCGCCGTGGTATAAAGAAGGTAAGTACGCAGGCTTCGTGGAAATCTCATTAGAAATCCCACTCGAAATGCCCCACTTCATCCGCTCCTAAAACTTCTTACTTTTTACCTTTTACTTCACACTCTTCATCCTTCATAATTCATCCTTCATCCTTTCACTCATGGAAATCTGCTACCTGATCGCATTCCCCGATGCCGACGACGGCAAAGCTCCCGTCCCTGAAACATTCAAGGGATTAAAAGACGCGCCGTATTTCCAGCCCATTGATATTGACCTTATCACCCTGGGCGAAGAAACCGTCCTTATTGAAGGTCATGCAGTCCTTGTCATGCGTCAGCGGTACGATGGGCGCGTGCAAATGGTCGAATGTCACTTTGACTTGAAAGACCCATTCGCGGTATCTGTATTGCAGGAACGCACCAAAATCCAAAGCGCGCTCGAAAGCAAATTCATCCCCACCCAATATCTCCAAAGCGGACTCTACGAAGAATACACCATCCTGCTCGTACAGGATGCCAGCCCCACGCCCGACAAATGGATCGAAAAGAACGGAATCGCGCTTGCCAAATTCATCCGCTCACAGCGCGAAGTATTCGATAAGGAAGAACTCAACGAAATCCTTGCATCACGCACGCGCTACTCCGCCGCCGAACTCACCCTCGTAGATTGGGAAGGCGCCGTCATCATCGCCGCCAACGAAGATTACCAATCCGACATTGCCCTGCTCAAGATCGGCAACTATCAACTCCTGCGTTACCGCATGCTTGATGAATCCATCGAAAACATGCTCGACAAGATCAGCGCCACCTTCTTTGAAAACAAACGCCGTCCGCGTCCCACACGCGGCGTCATCCGCCAGATCGCAGAACACAAACTCGAAGTGATGATCGACTTTGAACGCGCCGAACAAAACCTGCTCCTCATCGGAGACTGGTACACCGCCAAACTTTACGAAGCCATTCAGAGCGAACTCTACCTCAAAGACTGGAAAGAAAACCTAAAGAACAAGCTCGACAATCTCGAAGGCATCGTCGAAACAATCAAGGATAATTTTTCACTTTCATTGGAAACCGTATGGGCAAGGATCGAAATGTTTGCATGGATGCTCATGCTCATCGGCTACCTGTATCTCACCTTTGTAGACCTAGGTCTGCTCAAAAAATAGGAGACTCGCATGAACATCCTCAATCGTCTCACAGAACGTTTTTCAAAAGTTCAACCGCTTCCCGCAGGCACGCATCATCTGCAAGCCACAGAAGATGAAAAGCCCTATCGCCTGCACCTTCGCCTTCAAAAAGATGGTTCGGGCTTGCTCATCCTCAACGCATCCACAGTCCTCCAACTCAATCCCACCGCCGCCGAATATGCCTACCACTTCATCAAAGGCACGGAACCCGAAGAAGCCGCAAATCAGGTTTCAAAACGTTATCGAGTGGATAGGAAAATCGCACTGGCGGATTTTTCCAACTTCGCCGATCAGATCCACACCCTGATATCCACGCCCGATCTGGACCCCGCATCTTTTCTGGACTTTGAGCGGGTCGCACCCCATTCAGCAGATTGCACGCTA